>NZ_JBITSX010000001.1:0-458155 GCF_044541255.1 Pseudomonas sp. NPDC085632
CCCACTCAGACGCCGGATAGATGAAAGCAAGCCAAACACGACATCAAAAACAGTATTGCAGAAAAGGGGGTAACCATAGATGTAGGAGTGAGCCTGCTCGCGATAACGCCCGACCAGCCGCTGAAAACCTGACTGAATGGGCACAATACAAAGGTTCCAGTATTGGCCTCAAACCCGCAATCGAATCTGCCGGCCCAACATGTCCATCACATCACAGCCATCGCGCAACAAGATCGCGGTGGCATGCGCCAGTTGTTGCACATCGGGGCCTTTGGCGGATGAAATGTCCAAGCTGGCCAGACTCTTCATCATCTGCGTCGCTGCCAGAAACCGGAGCCGCAGAGTTCAGGGCGGATGGCGGAGGGGGCTTGATGGGCTAGGGCTTCGGCGCAGTTGAGGTAGACGAGGGGCTGTTCTAGGACGTTCAGGAGATAAGGACCATGGGATCGGCAGGGCTGTAGATTGGTTTGATCCTGTTAAAGCTCGTTAGGAATGGAGCCGCTAAACATCGTCTTTCAACGAAGAAGGACGGCGGCTTTACGCAGGTTAGCAGAGCAGGCTCAAGGATCTCGAGCCCCCGCATAGCCGCCATGAAAAGAGTAGGTACTGAAACGTGGCTAGTCTCGGATAGATTATTTTATCAGCCTGATATGATCAAAAAGGTAGCTCATTGAGGTGCCATTGTAAGAATATAATTCAATTTCGTTGAATTCGTTTTGAAAGTTTCTTTCGTAGAACATGAGGCCGGCAGAAGTTTTTATTTCTGCGATTTTAACTCTGTTATTTAAGAAGGCAATAGTGCCGAGTGGTTGGCCTACCGAGTTGGTTTGCAGCCAAAATGATATCTTCGTGTATTTTGATTTTTTTAATATGATTTTGATTTGCGCAGTGTTGTCGTGAAACATGTGTGTGCAATTAAAAGCTCTCCCGTCAATACTGCCGGGAGTCGGGTTGTTAATGATGCTGACGCGTCCAGATGTTCCATTCTGCCCTCCTGTCCCCGAATGCTCGATTGTCATCACTGGTGTTTCAATTCTATCTCCTCGATTTAAAAGTTGTTGAACTGGTACGCCGTCAAAATCTTCCTCTACATAATCAACAACTTTCAACGTTCTTGGTGGTATTGATACTAGTTCGCCACCATATTTCGCTACAGCAGTAAAACTGTATGTTCTGAGTGTCAATCCATCGATTATCTGACTCCAATCTCCGTTTGTCTGAACCTTGATGACAGGTCCTATCGTGGACGCTCCATCGTAGAGTTGAATGTTCTGTCCAGCACTTGCAGTTCCGCTTAACGTAACTGCGGAATCAGCTGTCGTTCCGCCCTCTGCAATGTTCTCCCGGATTGAGTCCTTCACTCCTGTGATCGTAGGTCGAATCTCCACGAATGCGCTTATTTTATAAGTGCGCAACGGAAGAGGCACTGCTGCGTTCTTATCAGCACTACCATCAAGACCGACAAAGCATCTAATCAGCAAATCCGTCCCATCCATGAGCGCTTTCAACCAGTCAACGGGCGCTGTCACCGATAATCCAGTTGGCGAATCATTCGGCTCGCCACTGCGAACAGCCTCTGTAACCGGATTTCCGTTCTTGTCACTACCTTCACACGTGATCCAGAGCGGTTGCCCCGGCTTCTGCAAAGGCCATTTCGCCGATAGAATCCGGGCGTCTGATTCAAGTTCATTCGTTTCCAGCACCTCACCCGTCTCCCCGGCAATATTCGGCGTCGGCAGCCGCGGATCATTCTCGGCAATGGCATTAATAACCAACGCTAAATCCGGCGAATCGCCAATCGGCTTGCCACCACTGATCAACGTCCAATAAAACCTTCTGTTGCTTCCCCGGCGTGCTACCAGAAATGCCGAGCCGAGCGCAAAGTCAGCCTGCTTGCCCGGATCAAGCGCCAATACTGGAAACGGTTCACTCCCCGGCAACGGATCACGTTCCTTGAGCTGAGCTTGTTGTCCCGGCAATGTTTGCGCAAACGCAACGCGTAAGGTGACACCTTGCTCGTAAGCCAGCACATCGATCGGATTGACCGCGGGTGCCAACAACACCGGCGGCTGCATGACCACAACATTAATCGTATAGGCATCGGAACTCTGTCCCGCCCCATACAGCTCCTTCGCCACGAAAACGTATGTTGTCTCGTCCAGCGCCGGAATGAGCAGCGTCCAGATACCTGTGACGCCATCGACATCGGGTTTGCCGTGGGACACGGAGCCGCTGAATACCTCGACTTTTTCCCCTTTTTTCGCGACACCGGTCAGCGTGACAGCGGTTTCTACGGTATTACCGCCATCAGGAATGTCCTCGCCACTCGGTGAGCCAGTGATCCTTGAAATCACCGGTTTGTCATCGCCGACAGTGCCGCCAATCACGTCAGCTTTGGCCACTCTAGAATCGCCAATGACTTCAAGACCTCGTTTGAGCTGGTACGTCACCTGGACCTTGCTGCCCGAAATGACTTCGGCTTTCGCCAGTTTCATAACGCACGGCAGCAATACGCCGAAGTTTTCTTCAAATGTTCCCTCCAGCTCCCATTGCGCATCGGGCTGGGTGGAACGATACAACGCCAAAACTTTATCGCCTTTTTTATGGACGCCTGCTTTGGGGGGCACCACCACCAACAGTGAGTCACCGAGAATCTTGTCCAGATCTACGATTTCCGGTTCATCCATGTCGTCATCAATGACTTCACGCAGAATCGCCTTGTCAAGGATCAATCGATCAAGGTCGATATCCGCTCGACTGATCTTCGACCAGCGTCGCTTGTGAGTAGCATTGAGCAGTTGATCGACCACGGTGTAGGAAAAAGGGCACGCATCCAGACTGCCGATAAGTTGAAACATGTCTGGATCAATGAACAACGGAACCGGTTTGCCGACATCCGCCGGTTTGACGGTGAAAAGGAACCGCTCGCGGCGGATCTCCAGGGTAATCCGGTCGTAGGCTTTCGTGTATGGATAGTCGGCGGTAAGGGTGACGCCTGTCTCGACTTCATCCTTGCCGATGCGCGGCGGATCGCCAAGTTCGGGGGGGAAGTTGAGGTGAAGATAAGGGTGTTCATCGCCTTCATCTTCCGGCACATCGTTGCCGCCGGGCAGGGTGGCGCTGTACAGCACCCATAGCTCTGTGGAGGTCCCGGTGTTGCCGCTGGGGCGGTGCACTTTATAGAGGATCTTGTTGACGACGTTGTCCAGCAAGTCCGCCTGGAATACATCAAATAAAAACGGTTTGTTGCGGTTTTCGGGGGTGACCGGTGTGCGCTGGATTTCTTTTCCGTTGAGCCAGAAGGAGATGGCATTAATGTCGTCGCTGCTGTCGACCGGCGGTGGATCGATGCGCAGTTTCACCGCGCCGGCCAACACACCGTTGCGATTGAGCACCGGGCGGAACAGGTTCAAAGGCACACCTTGCACGGGCACGTCTGGCGGTGGCGCCGGGTCGCTGATTACATCGCTGGTCGCACCGTCGATTTGACCGGGATAGAGCGCCAGCACTGCGTTGTTCACTTTATCGTTTGCCATGAAAGCACCTTCCTTTGTCGGGCCGCCTGATACGCGGGACTGCCGGGATGGATTGATCAGACACCTGAGCAGGACGCTTGCCTACTGTCAGATCTGACAGGTGCGGGCGGGTTTCTGACGAACGGTTGTAGATTCAGGGCTTTTACGGCGGCGAGCCTGCTCGCGAAGGCGCGGTGTCAGGCACTGACGATGCCGCTGGCAAACCGTTATCTCCAGCAGCCTGGCTCTCACATTTTGATATTCGCCAGGCAGCGGTTGATCGGTTTAGAGTGATCAGCCACACATCGATCCAGGAAGGATCCGCCATGCCAGACCACAACGCCGCCATTCACATCGAACGTTTCAACGAATCCCATGTAGAGGCCGTCACCGCGCTGTACAACGATCCGGCCGTGGCGCGTCAGGTGTTGCAGATGCCGTTTCAGTCCGTCGAGGTCTGGCGTCAGCGGGTGTTGGCGGATAACGAGCGGGCGGTGAAGCTGGTGGCGCTGCATCAGGGCGTGGTGATCGGCCATCTGGGCCTGGAACACTATTCGCGGATTCGTCGCAGCCACGCTGGCAGTTTCGGCATGGGCGTTGCGGTCGCGTGGCAGGGCAAAGGCGTGGGCTCGAAGTTGTTGGCGGCGGCGCTGGAGGTCGCCGACAACTGGATGAACCTGCACCGCGTCGAACTCACGGTCTATGCCGATAACGAAGCGGCCATCGGCCTCTACCGCAAATTCGGTTTCGAGGACGAAGGCCTGTTTCGCGATTACGCCGTGCGCGACGGGCAATGGGTCGACACCCTGAGCATGGCCCGTCTGCGCAGTCGTCCGAAAACCTGAGTCAGTCGCCCAGGGCGAACGCCACCGCCGACTGCGCATGCAGTTCGGTGGTGTCGAGCAGGGGCAGGGCGCTGTGTTCGGGTTTGAGCAACAGGCCGATTTCCGTGCAACCGAGGATGATCGCCTGCGCGCCACGCGCGGTGAGGGATTCGATCACCCGCTGATAGATTTGTCGCGACTGATCGCTGATCACACCGACGCAGAGTTCGTCGTAGATGATCCGGTGCACGTCCTTGCGCTCGGCTTCGTCCGGCACCAGCACCGTCAAACCCTGAGCGATCAAGCGTTGCTTGAGGAAATCCTGCTCCATGGTAAAGGCCGTGCCGAGCAAACCGACGGTGCGGGCATCAATGTCCAGCGCAGCCTGCGCGGCCGGCTCTGCGATGTGCAGGAACGGAATGCTGATCGCCGCCTGAATCTGCTCGGCGACCTTGTGCATGGTATTGGTACACAGCACCACACAATCAGCGCCGCCGGCTTCGAGCCTGCGTGCGGCATCGACCAGAATTGCCGCCGCATCGTCCCAGCGCCCGGCGTGTTGGGCCTGCTCGACCGGACCGAAATCGACGCTGTACATCAGCAATTGCGCCGAACGCAACGGGCCGAGACGATCACGGACTTGCTGATTGATGAGTCGATAATATTCGGCGCTGGATTCCCAGCTCATGCCGCCGATC
The DNA here is from genome assembly GCF_044541255.1 of Pseudomonas sp. NPDC085632. Lineage (NCBI taxonomy): Bacteria > Pseudomonadati > Pseudomonadota > Gammaproteobacteria > Pseudomonadales > Pseudomonadaceae > Pseudomonas > Pseudomonas sp. NPDC085632. The sequence goes on from NZ_JBITSX010000001.1 coordinate 5,038, forward strand.
AGGCCGATGGTGCGCATTGGATGTCCTCAGGCAAATGACAGTGTCGAGCGTACAGGTTTGCCCGGAGTGTCCTTTTGTTCGCGATCCGATGCCAGCGACAAGTGACTGTACTGCTGATCTTTCACGCAAGTGTCATGGTGCTTCATCGGGCATGCTGCAGGTTAAACGTACGCCGGGGCTGGTATCTGCCACTATCGACCTTTGCAGCTCCTTTCCGAGGAACACCGCTATGGACGACGTACAACAATTGGGCGAAATGCTTCGTCACTACGCCGAGAGTGAAGCGCACAAGAAACAACTGTTCGAGACGCAATCGGCTGCTTGGGCCACGCGGATAACTGCGCTGTTCGGCGATATTCAGCAATGGCTGGAACCGGTGCAGGCGCCGAATCTGCTGGAGGTGAGTCGTGAGGCGTATGTCGCGTTCGGGCCGAGCAACCCGGTGGAGACGTCCACGTTCAAGACGGAAAAGCTGAGCATTGTGATTGCCGGCAAACCGGTGGAGTTCGTGCCGGATGTGATGGGCAGTGGCGGGCAGATTTCACTGGCGGTGATGGGACTGACGGCGGCGCGTTATGGCAGCATTTCGCTGGTGGGATTGGCGAATGGTGAGTGGCAGTGGCGCAAGACCAATGGGCTGAAGGATCCGGATACGTTTGCTTTCGACGCCAACTTTCTCGCCCAGCAGTTGCAGAGTCTGATTCCTCGCGACCGTAGTTAAGATCAAGAGCTTACCCCCTCACCCCAGCCCTCTCCCCCAAGGGGGCGAGGGGGAAAGGGAGCCGATTGGGGGATGGCCAAAACCTGAGTTCGACTTGATATTTCAGGTCGACGTAACACGAACAAACAACCCGGTCAGTTCCCTAGCCCTCTGGGAGAGGGCTAGGGTGAGGGCAGCCCCTCTGACACCCCTCACATATCGAGATTGACCCACCCCGGCTTCGCCACCTCCGGCGCCACCGCTTTCACGGTTTTGCCAGTGGCCAGCTCCACCCGCCGCGCCACCTCCGGGTCATCGGCAAACGGCACCATGCTCGCTTCATCCAGGCTGTCCGCCGTCTCCCGCCGCAAGCAGTACTCCACTGCCAGCCACAGAAACACCACACCCAACACATCAAAGAAAATCTCCATCACGAGCGGCTCCCTGCCTCAGGCGATCTGCGCTTCACGGTGGGCCAGCGCGACGTCGGGGACCCGCACCGTGCGCCACACGTTGTAAGCCATCAGCAACATCCCGGTGAGGAAGAACACCCCGCCGGCAAAGCGCACGATGAACCCCGGATGACTGGCCTGCAGCGCCTCGACAAACGAATAGGTCAGCGTGCCGTCCTCGTTGATCGCTCGCCACATCAGGCCCTGGGTGATGCCGTTGACCCACATCGAGGCGATGTACAACACCGTGCCAATGGTCGCCAGCCAGAAGTGCAGGTTGATCAGCGGCGTGCTGTACATCTGCTCGCGGCCAAAGACTTTCGGCACCATGTGATAGGTCGCGCCGAAGGTGATCATCGCCACCCAGCCCAAGGCGCCGGCGTGCACGTGGCCGATGGTCCAGTCGGTGTAGTGGGAGAGGGCGTTAACGGTTTTGATCGCCATCATCGGCCCTTCGAAGGTCGACATGCCGTAGAACGCCAGTGACAGCACGAGGAAGCGCAGGATCGGGTCGGTGCGCAACTTATGCCAGGCACCGGACAAGGTCATCATGCCGTTGATCATCCCGCCCCAGCTCGGCGCCAGCAGGATCAGCGACATGGCCATGCCCAGCGACTGCGCCCAGTCCGGCAGCGCGGTGTAGTGCAAATGGTGCGGGCCGGCCCAGATGTACAGGGTGATCAGCGCCCAGAAATGCACGATCGACAAGCGATACGAATACACCGGCCGATTGACCTGTTTCGGCACGAAGTAATACATCATCCCGAGGAAACCGGTGGTCAGGAAGAAGCCCACCGCGTTGTGTCCGTACCACCATTGCACCATCGCATCGGTGGCGCCGGAATACACCGGATAGGACTTGAACCAGTCCACCGGAATTGACAGGTGATTGACCACATGGAGCATGGCGATCACCAGAATGAACGCGCCGAAAAACCAGTTGCCGACGTAGATATGCTTGGTCTTGCGCTGCACCACGGTGGTGAAGAACACCACGGCGTAGGCGACCCAGACCACGGCCATCCACACCGCGCCGGAGAATTCGATCTCGGCGTATTCCTTGGTGGTGGTGTAGCCCATCGGCAGGGTGATCAGCATGATCACGATCACCGACTGCCAGCCCCAGAAGGTGAACGCGGCGAGGGTGTCCGAGTACAGCCGTACCTGGCAAGTACGCTGCACCGCGTAGTAACTGGCGGCGAATTGCGCGCTGCCGGCGAAACCGAAAATCACCAGGCTGGTGTGCAAAGGGCGCAAGCGGCCGAAGGTGGTCCATGGCAGGTCCAGGTTCATCTCCGGCCACACCAGTTGCGAGGCGATCAACACGCCCATCGCCATCCCCACCACACCCCAAAAGATCGTCGCAATGACAAATTGGCGGACGACCTTGTAGTTATAAGCCTGTCCGATTGTTGCTGTGCTCATGGTCAGTTCATCCACGGTTGCAAAGTCTTGCCAGGCCACCCGGTCTGGCATGAGCTGCACTGTAGAAACCCCGTCAGAAACAAAACAGGCTCAGGAATCTTTCATTTGTGCGGATCAGATTGAAGGGCTGACTGCGGCGTTCTGCCGCGCCCTGATATGGTTTTTATCGCTTCAGGTGAATCTGTAACGTGCTGCGCTGCTTCGTCATAGTGCTCTGAAGAAAACTGTGGGAGCGAGCCTGCTCGCGAATGCGGTGTGTCAGCCAACAATGCAGTTGCCTGACACACCGCATTCGCGAGCAGGCTCGCTCCCACAGATATAACTGATGAGGTGGCAGGCATGTATCAATACGATGATTACGACCGGGCGCTGGTGTTCGAGCGCGTCGCGCAGTTTCGCGATCAGGTCGAGCGCTTCATGGCCGGGGAATTGAGCGAAGAGGAGTTCCTGCCGCTGCGCCTGCAAAACGGCCTGTACCTGCAAAAACATGCCTACATGCTGCGCGTAGCGATTCCCTACGGCACCTTGAGCGCCGAGCAGATGCGCACGCTGGCGAGCATCGCCAGCGATTACGATCGCGGTTACGGCCACTTCACCACGCGGCAGAACATGCAGTTCAACTGGATCGAACTGGCCGAGGTGCCGGACATCCTCGAACGCTTGGCGCAGGTCAACATGCATGCGATCCAGACGTCCGGCAATTGCGTGCGCAACATCACCACCGAGGCCTTCGCCGGGGTTGCAGCAGACGAATTGATCGACCCGCGCCCGCTGGCCGAGATCCTGCGGCAGTGGTCGACGATCAACCCGGAATTCCTGTTTTTGCCACGCAAATTCAAGATCGCCATCTGCTCGGCGAAACAGGATCGCGCGGCGATCATGATGCATGACATCGGCCTGTATCTTTACCCCGGTCGCGACGGGCAAATGCTTCTGCGAGTGATCGTCGGCGGTGGCCTGGGGCGCACGCCGATCCTCGGTCTGCAGATTCGTGAGGGCTTGCCCTGGCAGCATTTGCTGTCCTATGTCGAAGCAGTTCTGCGGGTGTACAACCGTCACGGTCGACGTGACAACAAGTACAAGGCGAGAATCAAGATTCTGGTCAAGGCACTGGGCATCGAGGCGTTTGCCAAGGAAGTCGAGGAGGAATGGCAACACCTCAAGGACGGCCCCGCACAGTTGACCGAGGCCGAATACCAACGCGTTGCCAGCGCCTTCGTGCCGCCGGTTTATCACAGCCTGACCGACACCGATCTGGACTTCGGCACGCGCCTGGCCGAGAGCCCGGCGTTCGCTCGTTGGGTCGCGCGCAATGTGCAGCCGCACAAGGTGCCGGGTTACACCAGCGTGGTGCTGTCGACCAAACCGGGCATGGCTTCGCCGCCGGGGGATGTGACCGGTGTGCAGATGCTGGCGGTGGCGGACTGGTCGCAGCGTTTCGGTTTTGGCGAAATTCGCATCGCCCATGAGCAGAACATCGTCCTGCCCGACGTGGCGAAAACCGACCTCTACGCGCTGTGGCAACTGGCGTGCAAACACGATCTGGGCAGCGCCAATGTCGGCCTGCTGACCGACATCATTGCCTGCCCCGGTGGCGATTTCTGTGCCTTGGCCAACGCCAAATCGATCCCGATTGCCCAGGCGATTCAAGCGCGCTTCGACAACCTCGATTACCTGCATGATCTGGGCGATATCAGCCTGAACATCTCCGGCTGCATGAATGCCTGCGGCCATCACCACATCGGCAATATCGGCATCCTCGGCGTCGATAAAAACGGCAGCGAGTGGTATCAGATCACCCTTGGCGGCGCACAGGGCAAGCACAGTGCGTTGGGCAAAGTCATCGGCCCGTCGTTCAGCGCCGCCGAAGTGCCGCAGGTGATCGAGCGGATCATCGGCACCTTTGTCCGCTATCGCGAGCATGAGGAATTGTTTGTCGACACCGTGGCGCGGATTGGCCTCGAGCCGTTCAAGGAACGGGTCTATCCGAAGACGCTGGAGGCCACGGTATGAATAATCTGTTGCGGCTGGAGCAGGGTGTGGCGCGAATCGTGACGGACGATCCGTGGACGTTGGTGCGCGATCCGTCAATGCCGAGGTCCGACGGATTGCTGATGCTGCCGTTGGCGCAATGGCTGGAATCGCCGTCAACCCACGCGGTATGGCTCGGCCCGGACGACGAGGTCGAAAGCCTGGTGCCGTGGCTGGTCTCGTTACCGCTGATCGCGCTGGATTTTCCGAGTTTTCGTGATGGCCGCGCCTACAGCCAGGCTTATCTGCTGCGCAGTCGTTTCGGCTGGGCAGGGGAGTTGCGTGCGATTGGCGATGTCTTGCGGGATCAGCTCAGCCATATGCGCCAGTGCGGGTTCGACAGTTTTGCGGTGCGCGAGGACAAATCCGCCGAGGATGCGCTGAAGGGGTTGGCCGGCATGAGCGTGTTGTATGGACGTTCGGTGATCGAGCCGCGTCCGTTGTTCCGTCGGCGCTGACGATCTTTTGATCTGGCTTTTACCACCGGGGAAACCCCTAGAAACCTCATGATTCGGGCATTTTTCCTTGGGTCGATGGTGGCCTTTTGGTAGAGTCGCCGTCGCCAGCGGGTTTTCGGCTGGACGATGGAACCGAAGAAGGGAGTCTGATCAGTGAGTCCGGGCAAAAAAATCCTCGGCCTCACAGCGTTGCTTTTAATGGTGACGCTGTGGGCCAGTTACTTTTACGTATTCAAGGAAAACCGCAGCGGCCAGCTCGGCGGCGTCGGCGAAAGCACCGCGTGGTGCGGCACGCCGCCCTCCACGGAGGCGGCGTTGCTGGGCAAGGACCAACTGACCTTGCGCGTCACCAACAACCTGCGCGGCGAGTTCATGCTCAGCGGCTCGTTGGTGGTTTCGGAACGCACCTTCAACCGTTACGACCTGGGCCGCAACGAACTGCGTTTGCGACTGGAACCGTTGCAGTGGTCCTACGGCGTCACGCCGATCTTCCTTGAACAGGTCAAGGTGCAGTCGCTGAGCCGCAACCTGTCCGCCACCAACAAAAGTGCCTACGCCGAACTTGAACCACGGCCGATCGGTGTACAGGGTCAGGTCACCGAATTCCCCTTCGACACCTATCGCTACGGCTACAAACCGGTGCTTTATTACCTCAAAGGCAGCGAGCGTATCGACCTGCGCTTCAAGAACATCACCACGCTGATGGAGATGTCCAACACCTTCACACCGATTCAGAAATACAACCGCGTCGACTACATCAACGAGAACAACTCGATGATCCGCGACGATGATTACAAGGCTTACGGCCCGCACGAATGTGCCTTTAGCGTCGAGCGCAAGGGTTCGTTCAAGGTAGTCGTGCTGTTGCTGCTGCTGGTGTTGTGCCTGCCGTTGCTGTTGGTGTTCTACCGTAATGAGCCGGGGATCGACTTTCTTGCCACGCTGTTGGGCGCCGCGATCGTGCGGGTGCTGCTGATCGGGCCGGTGCAGGATTTTCAGCTGTACAACATCGACTTTCTGTTGGGCGCGGCGATTCTGCTGGTGGGCACGGTGTCGCTGATCAAGGCGATGCACATCAACAGCCGGCGGGAGATGGCGTTGCGCAGTGGTGAGACTTCGTCCTGGTGATGGGGTGAACCCTTGAAAGCCCCTCACCCTAACCCTCTCCCGGAGGGAGAGGGGACTGACTGTGGGATATTTGAGAGATACACCGACCTGAACGATCGGCCTTGAATCCATAGTCGACTCGGTTTTTCAGGTCGGTGTAACTCGCCAGACAACTCGGTCGGTCCCCTCTTCCTCTGGGAGAGGGCTAGGGTGAGGGAAGCCAATCTCCAGCCAATCACTTAAGCGCCGGATCCCCCATATTCATCTTCTTCCAGCCCTGCAACAGCACCTGCGCCTTTGGCTCCTGCCCACTGTCGAGATACCACTGAATCAGCGACAACCGCGCATTGCGGTTCGCCGGTTGCACCTTGAGCAAACCTTCCAGCACCGCACACGCCTCATCGACCTTGCCGCTTTCATGCAGCGCCACCGCCAGCACATAACCGTACTGCGCGTTCTGCGGTTCCAGTTGTGCGGCTTTCTTCAGCGCAGACATGGCTTCGGTTGTCTTGCCGGCGCGGATCAGCGACAAGCCACGGGTGTGCTGCAACAGCGCCGCGTCCGGATGCTGCTTGAGGCTGTCATCCAACAGCGTCTGGGCTTCCTGGCCGCGACCATTGGCCTCCAGCCATTGCACCAGCGTCACCAGCGCCGGGTAGAAATCCGGGTCGCGTTTGAGTGCTGAACGCAGCAGGTCCTCGACTTCCGAACCACGGCCACTGGCCTGATACAGCATCGCAAGATTCAGATTGGCTTCAGCACGCTCCAGCAGACTTTTCTGTACCGCTTCGTACTCGGCAATCGCCGCATCCCAATTGGCTTGCGCCGCGCCGAGACCGTTATTGCGCGCAACACTCAACAAGTCCCGAGCGGCAACGATGCGCACGGCTTTTACTGGATCAGCGAGCAGCGGCGACAACAGCGGCGCACGCTCCGGTGGCGGCAGGAATGCACTGATCGCCCGCACCGCACTTTCGCGCACCTGCGGCGCCGGGTTTTTCAGATCCTGCGTGGCCAGCTTCAACGCTTGCTCACTCGGATACAGCGGCAGCTCCGCGAGCAATGTTGCGCGCTGAATTGCCGGCAGATTGCTGCGCTGCAACTGCTCATACAACGCCTGCGCAGCACCCGGTTGACCGTTGCGGATCAACCAAAGGCTTTCGTCGTAACGCGGTGCCAACGGCGCGGTGGAAGCGCTCCACAACTTGAACTGCGCGGTGACCTTGTCGCCAGCCTTGCCCTGATGGCAGGTCAGGCAGGCGTCAGGTGTGCCCAGTTTTTGCGCCCGTTCCGGGTCGGGAATGCTGAAGCTGTGGTCATGCCTGAAGTCATTGCCCATGTAGAACTTGCCGGGCATGTGACAATTCACGCACTGCGAGCCGGGCTGGCCCATGGTGTGGCGGGTATGTTCGACGGAGTCGTAGTTCTTCGCTTGCAGGCCTTTGCCGTCAACGCCTTCGATCGGAGTCTTGCCGGCGGTGTTGTGGCATTGCAGGCATACCGCGTTGCCCGGTGCTTTCAGTTCGGTGCTGTGCGGGTTGTGGCAGTTGCTGCACCGCACGCCCTTGTCGAACATTTTGCTTTGCAGGAACGAGCCGTGTTCGAACACTTCATCCTTGATCTTGCCGTCCAGCGCATACAGCTCGCGGGTGAGGGTGCTCGGCAGGTAGTCGTCCATCAAGCGCTTGCCGACGGTGTAGCCATCGCCCAGCGGCGCACGCCGCGCGTGGCAACGGGCGCAGGTTTCGATCTCGACGGTGGCGTTCTTGTCCTTGAGGTCGACGTCAAAACCCTGATGGATCAGATCGGTTTTTTTCTGCGTCCATTCCAGGTGATTCGAAGCCGGACCGTGGCACGCCTGGCAACCGACACCGAGGCTGTTCCACTGGCTGTTGAAGGTGTTGCTCGGCGCATCGAAATTGCGCTTGAACCCAGTGGTGTGGCACTCAACGCACATGAAGTTGGCGTTCTGACTTGGCTTGCTCCAGTGCAGCGGGTTCTTGAAGTTCACGCCCTGGCCGGAGTAGAGGTGAAACCAGCGGTGTTTCTCGGTATCCCATGCCACGCCGAGCGCCTGCAAGCGACCTTCGCCGACCTCGATCAGGTATTGCTGCAGCGGCGCGATGCCGAAGGTATATGCCACTTTGAAGTCGACATTCTTGCCGTCGATGCCGGGGGTATTGACCCAGAATTCATCGCCCTTGCGCGAGAAACGCGTGGTCTCGTTTTCGGCTTTGAAGGTGATGTTGTTGAAATCGCCGAGCATCGTTTCAGCGTTCGCCGGCTGCATCGCCAGTTGGTGATGCGAGCCTTGCCAGTCCTTGACCTGTTCGCTGTGGCAGCCCTGGCATTGTTGTTCATCGACCATCGTCGCCGGTTTGCTTGTGAGCACGGCTTGCGGCTTGGCAGGGGCGGCAACGGGGGCGCTGACTGGCGCAGGTTTCACCGGGACCGGGGCCTGCGCAGGGCTGAACAGAAACCAGCCGATGCCCACGACAGCGGCCAGCAGCACGCCAATGGTGATCGGAAACAGATAGTTTGAGGGTGAAGATTGAGTCGAATCAGGGTCAGGTTGTACTGCTTTGTTTTTATGCTTGGGCATTGCGACTTCCGTAGTCCAGGTGCATTTGCCGTCTGGCGTGCGTTCAAGCTCGATGCAGCTTTGCCGGATGACCGGCGTCTGTCAAATGACGGTTGTGATCCGCCACGCAGCCTTGCGTGAATATTGTGCTTTGCAATCGCAATTACTGAGGTTTTAGCTATACCTGTAACTCCCCCGGCAAAGTTTTTGGCCTTCTGACAGGAGTTACAGCATGAAGCTAGCAGTGATGATGGGCACGCTGTGCATTGCCACCGTGGCGATGGTGGGTTGTTCCAGCAAAACCGTCGACCCGAAAGAGTACTCCGGCTTCCTCAAAGACTACAGCCAGCTCAAGGAGGCCAAATCGCCGTCCGGTGCCGAGGTGATGCGCTGGATCGATCCGAAGGTCGACATCAAGAAATTCACCAGCGTTTATATCGAACCAACCCAGCTTTACCCGAAACCGCAACCGACCGCGAAGATCTCCCAGCAAACCCTCAATGGCATCACTTCCTACTACGATCAGGCGCTCAAGCGTGAAATCGGCAAAGACCTGCCGTTGGCGACTGGCCCCGGTCCAGGTGTAATTGTGGTGCGTGCGGCGATCACCGCCGTGAGCAGCAAGACCGAAGGCCTGCACGCGTATGAAGTGATTCCGATTGCCTTGGTGGCGGCAGCGGTCAGCACGGCCAGCGGTATTCGCGATCAGGAAACCACCCTGGCCACCGAAGCGGTGTTCCTCGATGGCGCGAGCAACAAGGTTATCTCGCAAGTGGTGCGCAAAGGCACCGGCAAGCCGTTGGAAAATGACACGCAGGCGATGTCGGCCAATGACGTCAAGCCAGTGATCGATGGCTGGGCCTCAGACATGCGTCAGTCGTATCTGAAGCTCAAGGCCGGCAAGTAAGCGTACGAGGCCGGATCGTCCGTGAGGACCGTCCGGCCTGTGCACACCCTCAGAAGTTGGCGCGTGCCTGGCGGTTGTATTGGCTGAGCAGGGCGTCGTACCCCCGGGTGACGGCGTAGTAATCGTCGCTCAAGCGTTGCGGTTCGGCGCGGTCTTGCCAGTCCTTGTGCAGGGTGTTCAGTGCGTCGAGATAGTTTTTCGATGGCTCACTGATGTGTTGCCACAACTCCCGCGCGTCATCGTCCTTGTTTCGAAATCCACCCTCGCGTAGCCCGATGAACGGCTGGCGGCGATTCCACGCCAGCAGCAGATCGGCGGTGGTATCGGCCACGACTTGTGGGGTCAGGGTGCGGTGTTTCATTCCGTTTTCCAGCCGCTCAAGTGTTTCCCGGGCCTGAATCATGTACGCCAGCAGTGACCAGTGGATCTCCTTGCCTACGCGTGCCTCCAGCCGTTTGAGCTGTTCGGGGCGCTGTGCCACGTCCAGTGGCAGCAGTTCTTCTCGCAAGGCTGTCGATGCGTTGATGTAGGCATTGCTGGCGGCCTGGATTTGCCCTGAGCCCTGTGACAACCGGGCGAGCGGCGTGGCATAAAAGTTCGCACTTCTGTCGAGTCGCTCCGGCGTAAAGATCACCGCTGCCCCCTGCAATGCTTGCGCGTAGTCACGGACTTTTTGCGAAAGCACTGGCTGATAGGCCAAGAGTTCGAGTTTTTCGTTGATATGACCGAGGCAGAGATCCTTTTGGATGTCATGCACGGTGTACGCATCCGTGTTGTCGAAATCCCGTGCCTCAGCAAGATAATGCCCGAATGCATCACTTGTTGGTCGCGGACGTTCGAATTTGTCGTATGCGTTGCGCCAGTGCACATCGACACGGTTGACGCATGCAATGATCGGACTTATCGCGTTGGCCTGTGCAGTCACCGCTGATTCGCGCTGATCAAGCCACAGGTCGAGTTTCAGGAACGGCCGGGTCGCGCTCGTCAGACCCAGCACCACCAGAACGACCACTACGCCGCTGACAAACATGAATCTCGACGTCATGGCCGTGCCTCCGCGGGATACCACTGCTCGCGGGTGGCCGGAGCGCCGCAATCGAAAGAACTCGCCGGCAACCGGCTACACAAGCGCTCGGCCCAGGGTTGCAGACCCTGATTGCGATTGACCGTGCCTTGGCTGGCGGCCACTTTGAACACGCCCAGCACCAGCACCAGGGCGACAACCCCGAGTAGCGTCAGGCCGATTTTCACCGGCAGGTTGGTCTTTTCCCAGGACGTGTGTGGTTTGACCTGACGGCGACGGATCAAACCCACGCAGGCCAGTGTGGCGGCATAGACGACGCCAGCGATGGGGCCGAAAAACCAGCTGAGCCCGGCCACCATCAATGCGCACGGAATCAGATCGCGCAGTATGCCGAACGGCGCAGCGTCCTTGGCGAAACCCGGCCACAACCGCGCGCTGAGGCGGTCATCCAGCAGCCAATGGGTGTGCGCCAGTTCGTGAGTCAGCCAGTTGATGCCCGCAGCGATCACGCCAAACACGATCGTTGAGGTCATGACGATATTGATCAGCCCGGTGACACGCAGCCCCAGCGGGATGAAATGAGTAAACGCACCGATCAGACAGGCCAGCACCACGCCAACGTAGGTCGGCCATTCGCCACGGCTCAGCTCCCAGTCGCGCCAGAAAAACGCGGTGCCCCCGGGTAGCTCTGCGCAGACCCTTGGATGATTGGCATACAGCGCCGAACTCAAATGTCGGCAATGCTCCCAATCTTTCTCACGCAGGCGCCGGGCCAATGCGCGACGCTGGCTGAACGGGCCGCTGCCGAGTAACAGGCGCGCGGCGCGGTGTTCGGCAGTGGCGGGCGGCGCTTCGGCGAGTTGACGCTGTCGGGCGATAAAAAGCGGTGCGTCATGGCGCGCGACCAGTCGCTTCCATTCGTCTTGCGGGCAACGGTTGGCCGGGCCGGAATGCCAGCCCTGGCCCGCACAAACCTGTTCGAAAATAGCGGAGGACCAGTATTCGCTGTCCAGTAGCAATCGACTCAGGAACAGGTTGAACCACAGCCGGTGAACTTCAGCCTCAAGCCACAGGCATTGCGCGCACTGTGCGTAGGCCTGCAAAAAGGCCGCACTGTCCTCACGTTCGAGGGCGTCACGCAGCGGTCGAGTCATGCGCTCCCGCTGCTGATCGAGCAGCAGTTCGATCGACTCTTCATCCAGCTCAAGCCGTTGCCAGGCACTGAACCAGTGATAGGTCTGCACCGCCCAGTCGACCATCGACGCCGACGTTTCAGGGTGCTCGATGCAATGCTGCAGCAGGGTCTCTTCGAGGATATGCGCGCAACCCTGCTCAAGGGCGAGGGCGTGGCGCTGTTGCAATTGTGCAAGGCTGGTGTCGTGCAGAGCGCGCGTCGCCTGCTGCAAGGCATCGACCTCGACCACGGTCAGGCCGGTCAGGTCCCAGCTGTCGTTTTCGCTATCCGTGTCTTCGCTGGCCTGCGCCCATTCCTTGTAATGCAGGGCTTGCTCGTAGGCGTCACGCAGGCGCTGGAAGCCCTCGGCGTCTTCGTCGGGACGGGTCTGTTTGAGCAGGGCAGCGTATTGGCGTTTGATACTGCGCGTATCGGCGTCGGCCGTGAGGCCAAGGACGGTCCAGCAACTCATTGCGTGTACAACTCCATGAAAACCTTCGACGCGGTCCAGTGGTGGCACTTTGATTGTGCGCACCCTACCTGTTTCGCGTCGAAAAGTCCTCAGCCGTTGTTTATTTGCCGACGAACCAGCGGAAATACGGGTTGCCGCCATCGCCGCGCATCACCTCGCCGATATCCCGCGCCCAGGCATCGCGGTCGTCGTCATAGGCATGCAGGCTGGCGCGATAGAACTGCATCAGGCGCTGGCGATGGGTTTCCATACGTTCATTGAAACCGGCGTCGGCATTCACCAGTGGCGGCGCTTGATACAGGTCCAACAGTGCCGGCAACACTCGTGTGATTTCCTTGCTGCGCACCCACGGCGCGTATTCGATGCGCGGTTGATCGTCGGTCACTGCTGGCGCATCGGCGGCAAAGCGCTCAAGCCCGGAGCGATCGGTGAGCCAGGTCGCCAGCAGCGCAGCCGCCGAGCCGATGCCGACATCCTGCAAGGTGCTGCGCACGCTGTCCTGCTGGAAACGCGCGGTGATTTTCGCGGCGTCCAGTTCCATCGGCTGCAGCGAACCGACCAGCAACATCTCGTGGAACTCGCTGGTCCACAGCGATGCATGCGGGAACACGTCAAGGAAACTGCGCACCAGCGAACGCGAGTCGTCAATGTTCTGCGTCGGTAACGGCAGCCACTGGGCGACGATGCCTTTGTTTTCCAGGCGACTGGCAGCCAACTGGTAGAAGTCCCGCGAATAAAGATTGACCACACCCGCCGCAGAAGGCGGTGGCGGTTCGAGGGTGATGAGGTCGTAGGTTTGCGCGCTGCGCAGCAGTTCCTGACGCCCGTCGCGCAGACGTACATCGACGCCGGGATCGCTGGCGGCGTTGAAGTTGCCCTTGAACAGCGGCGCGGCTTTGACCACCGATGGCAGCAACTCGGCGACCACCCGATGTTCCAGCCCCGGATAGCGCAACATGGCGCCGGCGGTGATGCCGGTGCCGAAACCGATCACCAGTGTCGAGCGTGGCTCACCGTTGTGGATCAGCAGCGGCAACAGTGCCTGAATGCGCATATAGCGCAGCGACGGCATGGCATCACCGGTGTTCGATACGCCTTGAATGTACAAACGGTGGAAGGTGTTGTCGCCGCGACCTTGAGCAACCACCGCCACCGTACCGCCACGGCCTTCTTCGTAGAACGCCAGGCTGCCGTTGCGCGCACCGGGCAACAGGCTGGCAAGTTTGTCGACCGGGGTGAACACGGCAAGAGCAACCGCGAGCAAACCGAGGGCAACCACGGCCTGACGCCGGCCTTTCTTGACGTGATGACCTTTGCGCACGGCAAAATAGCCGATGCCGGCGGCGATAATCGCCAGCAGGCCCAAGGTTCGCACGAGCCCCAGCAGCGGGATCAACAAGAAGCCGCAGAGCATCACCCCGACGATCCCGCCGAGGGTATTGAAAGCGACCACGGCACCCACATCCCGGCCTACGCGTTCATGGCCGACACTCAGGCGCAAGGCCAGCGGAAACGCCGCCCCCAGCAACAGCGTCGGCACAAACACGATGCTCAACGCTGCCACTGCAAAGCGTGCACTCATGCCGGCCAACTCACTGGCGCCGAGGCTCAACAGCCACATTTCCGCCTGACTTTGCGCGATCACCAGCCAGCGCCCGAGCACGGCAATTTCCAGCAACGCGAGCAGCCCGGCGCCGGCAATCAGCAGGCCGAACACGCCCCACGGATCGCGGATGCGCTCAACCCGGCGCGCGAGCAGGGCGCTGCCGATAAACAGCCCGGTCAGATAAGTCGCCAGTACCACGGCAAACGCGTAGGTGCGGGTGCTCATGAACTGCACGATCGATTGCGACCAGACCACCTCATAACCGAGCGCCACGCCACCGGCGATGGAATACAGCCACAGCGCGCTGCGATCCGGGGCTTTTTCCGCATGATGTTTAGCGAGGGTTGCCACTGGCACCGGATGCTGCCGGGCCAGCCATAACGCGCCGATGGCTGCCAGCAGATTGAGCATCGCCGCGAACAACGCGCTGCCACGGACGCCGAGGCTGGCGATCAACACAAACGCGGCGAGCAGGGTGCCGACAATCGCCCCCAAGGTATTGGCCGCATACAACTGACCGCCAGCCTTGCCCGGATCGGCGGCGAGCGAACGCACCAGTACCGGCAGGGTGCCGCCCATCAACACCGCCGGCAAACCGACCAATGCAAACGGCAATACCCACGCGAGCAGGCCGACATGCTCTTGCAGCCAGGCAAACGGACTGGCCGCCAGGCTCATGGCCACGGTCGCGCCGACGCCGAGAATCGCCACCAGCACTTCCAGCCCGGCATACAGCAGAACCGGCTGCTGCACACGGTCTGCCCAACGCCCGAACAGCCAGCCACCGATCGCCAGGCCTGCGAAAAACGCGCTGATGCCGGTGGTGATCGCGTACACCTCGACCCCGACCACCAGCGACAGTTGCTTGATCCACAGCACCTGATAGACCAGCGCCGCAGTGCCGGAGATGCACAGCAGCAGGGCGGGGATCAGCAAGGCTGGGGCGGTGGTGTGCGAAGCGGGTATGGCCGATGGCTTGCTGGCGATACGTGAGGACATGCGAAGGCCTTAATTCAAAAGTCATGGTGACTGGCTGATCGTTCCCACGCTCTGCGTGGGAATGCCTCATTGGACGCTCCGCGTCCGCTTCGGCAAAGGACGCGGAGCGTCCCGGGCTGCGTTCCCACGCAGAGCGTGGGAACGATCAATAAGGCCGTCCGCCGGTGAGGGCGAACGGCAGTCCAGCGGTTTTACTGTGCAGCTTTCATTTTTTCAGCGATTTTCGCGTCCACCGCAGCACGGATCTGGTCGATGCTGAAGCTGGCCGGTTTCTGGCTAGGTGGGTAATCGACGAAAGTCTGCAGGAATGCGGCGGACTTCATCACGGCGACCTCGGTCAGATAAACGTTCTTGGTCGTCCAGTCAGAGTACTGGTCGGAAACGACGTCGGCACGTTCATACGGATCCATGCGCAGGTTGAAAATCTTCGGCACGCGCAGGCATACAAATGGCTCGCTCCAGACTTTAAAGCCGCCCGGTTCACGCTGTTCGCAGAAGACCGCTTTCCAGTTGTCGTAACGCATCGACACCAGCACGCCATCGTCGTTGAAATAGTAGAACTCTTTGCGTTCACCCTTGGGTTGCTGGCCGGTCAGGTATGGCAGTTGGTTGTACCCGTCCAGATGCACCTTATAGTTGGCGCCGCCGGACGCTGGTGCCCAACCTTTGAGCAACTTGTCTTTCACCCCAGCATCACCGGCAGCGGCGAGCAGTGTCGGGAACCAGTCCAGACCGGAGAACATCTCGTTGGAGACTTCACCCGGTTTGATCTTGCCTGGCCAGCGCACCATTGCCGGAACCCGGAACGCACCTTCCCAGTTCGAGTTTTTCTCGTTACGGAAGGGGGTGGTGGCGGCGTCCGGCCAGGAGAACTGGTTCGGGCCGTTATCGGTGGTGTAGACGACGATGGTGTTGTCGGTGATTTTCAGGTCATCGAGGGTTTTCAGCAGTTTGCCGACGTCGCCGTCGTGCTCGAGCATGCCGTCGGCGTACTCGTTGCCGGCCATGCCGCTCTGGCCCTTCATTGAATCACGCACATGAGTGAACAAGTGCATGCGCGTGGTGTTCATCCACACGAAGAACGGCTTGTCGGCCTTGGCCTGCTTCTCGATAAACGCCTGAGCTGCGGCGGTGGTTTCGTCGTCGATGGTTTCCATGCGCTTGGTGGTCAGCGCGCCGGTGTCTTCGATCTTGCCATCGGCGAAACTGTGGATCACGCCGCGCGGGGTAAAGGCTTTGGTGAACTCGGGGTTGTCCTTGGGCCAGTTCTCGCGTTCCGGTTCTTCTTCGGCGTTGAGGTGGTACAGGTTGCCGAAGAACTCGTCGAAACCGTGGTTGGTCGGCAGATATTCGTCACGGTCACCGAGGTGGTTCTTGCCGAACTGGCCGGTGGCGTAACCTTGCGATTTCAACGCTTGAGCGATGGTGATGTCACGTTTCTGCAGGCCGACCGTTGCGCCCGGCAAGCCCACTTTCGAAAGACCGGTACGCAGCGGCGTCTGCCCGGTAATGAACGAGGATCGCCCAGCCGTGCAACTGTTCTCCGCATAGTAATCGGTGAACATCATGCCTTCTTTGGCGATGCGGTCGATGTTCGGGGTCTTGTAGCCCACCACCCCCATCGAATAGGCGCTGATATTGGTCTGGCCGATGTCATCGCCGAAGATCACCAGAATGTTGGGTTTTTCAGCCGCCGTGGCCGTAGCCGAAAGCGCCATGACCGAAGTCGCCACCAAGGCGAGTTTCGGTAGCCATTTGCGTATGCGAGTCATCTGACTTGCTCCTTTTCGCGGGGGTCGTTTATTGCGACTAACGTTTATTGCAGTCCTGCATCACGCTTTCTTATTGCACCTGCCCGGTGACCGCAGGCTCGAACGGGTAGATCCGGCGCCATTCCGACGCCATGTCAACCACGGTCCAACCACGGGAATTTGCTTCGTCGAGCGCCTTGTCGAGCCGGCCGATATCGGATTGGCGGTCATAGGCCCATTCGCGCTTGGCGTCGGTGTGGTGCACCAGCCCCATAAACCGTTTGCCGGAACCGGCGGCGGTCCACTGCAGCATTTGCAGGTCGCCGTCGGAATTGCCGAAGGCGAGAATCGGTCGCTTGCCGATCACCGCGTCGATGCTTTCCGGTTTGCCGGGGCCATCGTCGTTGTGCGCCAGTTTCGGTGTGCGTACGATCGAGGCCTGGCCGTCCTTGTATTGAAATGAAGTGATGAACGTGGTGCCGATTACTTGTTCTGGCGGGATGCCGTAGACCTTCTCGGCGAAGGCGCGCATGAACCCGGTGTCGCCGCCGGAGACTATGTAGGTCTTGAAGTCCTGTTTGCGCAGGTAGTCGAGCATTTCCAGCATCGGCTGGAAGATCATCTCGGTGTACGGCTTGCCGGTTTTAGGATGGCGCGCCTGACTGAGCCAGGTCTTGGCGTAGTCATCGAAGGCGTCGGTGGTCATGCCGGTGTGGGTCGCCCCGACGATTTTCAGCAGCCCCTCCATACCGGAAGCGGCCAGGGTCTTGTGATCGTTTTCCAGCACGGCCTTGAACGGCTGGGTGGTTTTCCATTCCGGGTGCTGCGCGGCAGTACGCTTGACCTCATCGAAGGCGAACAGCAATTCGAAATAGGTCGGTTGCTCGCTCCACAAGGTGCCGTCGTTGTCGAACACGGCAATACGGTCGCCCGGTTTGACGAAGTCCTTGCTGGTCTGGTCGGTCACCGCCTGCACGAACTCGATAATGTTCTTCTTCGCCGGGCCGTCATTCCACGAAGGCAGCGGCTCGTTGGCTTGAGCCAGCAGTGGCAGGGCGAGGCCAAACACCAGGGCCAGGGCGAAACGTTGGCGGTGCCGTAGCGCAGTCGTCATGGGAAATCCTTCTCGTGAACGGGGTTGAGCGGGCGCAGGGCCGAGGCCGGTTTTGCTTGCTGCTGTTCGGCCTGACTGTGAAGCGTAGTCAATGATTCGCGCAGTTGAACGAGTGTTTGCTCGGTACTTGGCTGGCGACCGTAAAGCCCGCGTAACAGTCCTTGCAGGCGCGGGCCGGCATTGACCAGTTTCAGCCCCAGGCGACTGCGCCGCAGCCACAGGTACAGCGCCGTCAATTGCGCTGGACTGGCTTGCAGTTGGGTATTGATTTGTTGCCAGGCGAAATCAGCAGATTGCTGCCAGGCCCGTTGCTGCGCTTGCCGGCGTGCTTGCCACTGTTGCCTGGCGCGGATGAACGCAGGACGCAGCAGATAAGCGGCGGCAACGACAGCGGCGATCAGCGTTAGCCACAACAGCCAGCGGGTGGAGAAACGCAGATGATTCTGGCCCAGTTGCTTAAGGTCTTCGCTGATCGAAAATACCGGTTTGGAAGGCGTGCCGACTGCTGCTTCGAACGTCACCGCCGGCACTTGCGCTGTGCGCGATTGCCGAGTGCTGGCGTCCCACCATTTCACCTCAACGGCCGGCAGCGTGTGCGAGCCGGCCTTGTCGATGCGGTAGGTGACGCTGTCGATGCGCTGGCCACCAAGGATTTCACCGCGACCGTCATCCAGCGCAGTGACTTGCGGGGTTTTGGTATAGCGGCTCAAACCGGGGATATCACCGAGCGTTGGAATCGGCAGGGCCATCGCCAGCGCACCGTCTGCTTGCAGGGTCAGTTGGCGGGTGATGCTGTCACCGACTTTCAAGGGCGTCGCCGAGTTTGTGACGGTCTGGGTGAAACGCAAACCGTTGGCCACCAACGGTGTTTCCCCGGGTCTGAAACCGGGCGGTTGTGCGGCGCTGAACTGCACCGGTTGGCTTTGCGCAGTGATTTCTGTCGTGGCTTGGCCGGGTGTTGCGCGCACGGTCAGAGAAGGTATATCAAACGTGCGCGCGACGTTCGGGGTGATCAGGTAGCTGTAGCGCAAACCGCTGAAGGCTTGGCCGTCGATGGTTTGGTTAAGGTGCTGCGCCTGTCCGTCCGGCGGCATGACCAGCGCGCCGTCGAGTTTCAAGTCGGGCAGGGTGGCGGCGCCGGTGAACCAGGTGTCGGTGAGGACGTCGACTTGCAGTTCGACCAGGCCACCGACCATCGCGCCTTCGGCGGGTTGCAGGTGGGCCTGGACTTTGAGTTGGGGGTCGGCGAAGGCATTGAAGCTGAGCAGGCTGGCCAGGAACACTGTGCTGATTTTTGTGCTGATCAATCTGGCCCCATCGCTGGCAAGCCAGCTCCCACAGGGTCTTGTGGTGTTAACACAATCGGTGAAAACCCAGGAGCTCCCTGTGGGAGCTGGCTTGCCGGTGATGGGGCCAGTAGGGTTCAGAGGAATCATGGCTTGGCTCCCTGCTGATCCTGCAAGCTGAACTTCTGCCTGAGAAACTTCGCCGGCGAAGTGGTCAGGTTCTGCAACCACAAGGCATCGGACGCGGCCTGTTCGGTCTCGACTTTTTTGCTTTGACCCTTACCCGGTGCCTTGTCGAATTTCACCTCATCGGGTTTGGTCTCCGGGGCGTTTTTCTCGGCGCTTTCGGTGTCCTTGAGCAGCGCCTGCGCCAGGGCCAGATTGGCCGTCGCTTCCGGGAACTGCGGTTGCAGCTTCAAGGCCTGGGTATACGCGGCGATGGCTTGATCGAACTTGAAGCGCCGCACGTAAATGTTGCCCAGATAGAAATACGCCTGCGGCGTGTCGAGCCGCGCAAAGGTCGCCAATGCGAGGTCGTAATCGGCTGCGTGATACGCCGCGACACCTTTCCAGTACGGGTCGACAAACAGCGCGGCGGCTTGCGGCAGATGCTCATGTTCGAACGCCCAGCGACCTTGCTGGTCGCGGGTGAAGAAGGCGTCTGTCAGGGCGTTGGCCTGCGCCGGTGCCGCTGGCCAACCGAGGCTAATCGCCAATGCCAACGCGGGCATCCAGTTGACGCTCCAGCCCTTGCGCACGTTGCACAGCGCCAATAGCAACAGCGGCCAGCACAGCCAATAGCCGGCGTCTTTCCAGTGCAGTTCGCGCTGCTCGGCGCTGGCGCTCTGAAAGTGCTGTTGCGCGTGCAGTTCGATCCAGTCCAGATCATCGTCATTGAGCGTCAGGCTCCCTAGCGGCGCATCGACGGCGGAGGCCAGTTGCTTGATTGCCGCCTGATCGAAGCTACCCAGCGCCGGACGCCCGTTGGCATCGGTACGCGGCTGGCCGTTGGCGTCGTGAATAACGCCGCCGTCCTCACTGCCGACCGCCAGTACCAGCACTTGCAACGGACTGTCGCCCACCCGTTTGTCGAGGCCGTCGAGTTGCGTAATGTCGGCGCCGTCGGTGATCAGCAGCAGACTGCCGGGGGTTTTTTCGGCGCTGAGCAAGCGTTTAGCCTGATCGATCACCGCGCCAACATCTTTGCCCGGTTTGTCGATCAGCCCGCTACCCAAGGCTTGAATGAACGTGTCGAGCAGGGCCGGATCGTCAGTCGGTGGCAATACCAGATGGGCGCTGCCAGCGTAGGCGATCAGCGCGGTGCGGGCGCCGGCGCGGCGCTGGATCAGATCATGCAGTTTGTGTTTCGCCGCTTCCAGTCGGCTCGGCTGCACATCGCTGGCGTCCATCGACGGCGACAGATCCACGGCGACAATCAGCGGCGCACGATTCTCCAGGAAATCCGGTCGATCCTGTTCCCAGGTCGGCCCGGCGGCCGCAACCGCACCGAGGATCAACAGCGCGCACAGCAGATGCACCGGGCGCAGGCGCTGATGGTCCTGCGGCGTTACCAGGAGGTGTGGCAACAAGTGCTCGGCGATATTGCCGCGCAGGCGTCGTTGCAGGTCGCGACCGCGCCGCCAGAGCAGCGGCAGCACGGCACCGAACAGTGCGAGCAGCAGCCATAGGGGGCGGAGAAAGTGGAAGTCACTGAGATTGATCTCCATCTCAGGCCTCCTGCCGCTGACGGGCAAACGCCAGGCGCACACGCAGCAGCGCGCCGAGGTGATACAGCGCCAACAGGGCAACCGCCGCGCCCAGCGGCCAGTAGAACAATTCGCGCTGCGGTTGATGGCTGAGGGTTTTCACCTGGTGCGGGGTGAGGCGATCGAGGGTGCTGTAGACCTGATCCAGTGCGTTGCGGTCTTCGGCGCGGAAGAACTGGCCGCCGGTGGTTTTAGCGATCTGCTCCAGCGCTGACAGATTGACCTTGGCCTCGCCAGACGCGCTGGGGTCGCCGATGCCGATGGTGTGAATGATCACGCCTTTGTTGGCGGCCATTTCAGCGGCGTGATCCGGGGTGATTGCGCTGCTGGTGTCGTTACCGTCGGTGAGCAGGATGAGGACTTTTTCCTGCTCGTGGGCCTTGTCCAGCAGCTTCAGGCTCAGGCCGATGGCGTCGCCGATCGCGGTGTTCGGGCCGGCCATGCCGATACCTGTGTCGGCCAGCAACAGTGAGAGGCTGGCATGATCGAGGGTCAACGGTGCCTGCGGATAGGCACCGTTGCCGAACACGATCAGGCCAAGGCGGTCGTCCTTGCGCTTGTCGATAAAGCCTTGCACCACTTCCTTGACGGCCGCGAGACGATTGATTTTCTCGCCGCTGGCGTTGGTGAAGTCTTCGGTTTCCATCGACTGTGAGAGGTCGATGGCGAGCATCAGGTCGCGTACCGGTTGTTGCCGTTCGATGGGTTTTTCAACGAACACCGGGCGCGCGGCGGCCAGCACAATCAGTGCCCAGACGAGGACGTTAAGCAGCAGCTGCGAGAGATTCCGTCGGCTGCCGACGATGCCCGGCGCCTCACCGACGGCCCGGCTCATCGCCGCAAAAAACGGTACGCGCACGGCGCTGCGGGCCTCGTTGTACGCGGGTAGGTATAGGTAAGCCAGCCAGGGCAGCGGCAGCAGGAGCAACAGCCACGGGTAATCAAGCTGCCACATGGTGATGCTCCATCCAGTATTGGCAGGTCTCGAACAACGCCTGACGTTGCGGCGCGGGCAGGGCGCGCAGGGCGTCGTCGGGGGCGTAGGCGAGTTGTGCGAGTTGGTCGCTGAAGTCCGCCGGCAACGGCTTTTTACAGTGCTGCTGCAAGAAGCCTTGCCAATCCTCCCGCCCAAGCACCGCAGGACTCTGTGGGAGCTGGCTTGCCAGCGATGGCGTCCTGTCAATCAGTACAGATGTTGGATGTGATGGCCCCATCGCTGGCAAGCCAGCTCCCACAGGGTTTGCATTCCACAAGAAAGATTTGGGTGTGGGTATCGAAAGCGCCACGCGTTTGAGCAGTTCCGGCAATTCGCGCAAGGCATTGAGATCATCGCTGCGACCCCGCAATTGCGCCAGACGCGCAAGGCCCTCACGCCGATAAGCGTCTCTTCTCCATTGCCGATAACGGCGGATACCGATCAGCAACGCGGCCAATATCAAAAGGGCGAGCAGCACCCACCAGCCCCAGGTCTGCGGCGCGTAACTGATCGGTGCAGGCAGCCCCAGCTCCTTGAGCTGTTCGATACTTGGGATCTGCGGATTCACCGCGTTGCTCCGGCACTTTTACCCAGTTCGGCGCGCAGTTGTGCGTGGGCCTCTTCGGCAGTACTGAACATCATCAACGGCACCTGACTGCGTCGCAGCAGGGTGGCGACGTCCTGGAGCCGCCCGCTGAGAAAGTCCCCCAGCGGCTGATGGACGTTGCGTTTCTCGATGGCCAGTTCCACCTGCAACTCGCCCTGAGTGACCAGCAGGCGGCCATTGTTCGGCAGCTTCATCGCCAGCGGGTCGTAAACCTGCAGCGCAATCACATCGTTGTGCGCCGACAGTTGCCGCATCAGTTGCAGGGTACGTTCGCCGGCCCCGGCAAAGTCGCTGACGATGCAGATCAAATGATCATGCCCGGCCAGCGCGAGGCAGCGCTGCAGGACCTTGTCCAGTTGATCTTCGTCTTCAGCGTCGGGGTTGGCCGCGCTCAGTGCCCGATTCTGTTCAGCGATGCGGCTGAGCAAGGCTTCGACGCGTTTGCGGCTGCGCAGCGGCGCAATGCTGTCGATGCGCTGATCGTTGAACACCAGCCCGCCGACCCGGTCGCCGGCGTTGAACACCATCCATGCCGCCAACGCTGCGAGTTCGGCACCGAGGGCGGATTTGAAGCTGCGCTGCGAGCCGAAGAACATCGACATGCGCTGATCGACGACGATCAACGCCGGGCGGTCGCGCTCTTCGGTGAAGGTGCGCACCACCGGTTTGCCGGTGCGCAGCGAGGCGCGCCAGTCGAGGTGACGCAAGTCGTCGCCCGGCTGATAGCGGCGCAACTCATCGAAATTCAAGCCACGCCCGCGCAGGCGTGAAGCATGGTTGCCGGCGAGGATGCTGCCCCGAGGCTGACGGGCGAGAAAACTCAGGTCACGGGCCTTGAACTCCAGCGCCATCAATTGCGCGAGAGAGACGTAGACCAGTCCTTCATCGTTCACGCCGGAATCGCCACTTTGTCGAGAATCCGGTCAAGCACCTGATCGGCATTTACACCGTCGGCCACGGCGTCGTAGCTCAATTGCAGACGATGGCGTAGCACCGGATGCACCACCGCGCGCACGTTGTCCGGCGAAACAAAGTCCTGACCCTGTAACCACGCATCGGCACGCGCACAACGATCAAGGCCGATGCCGCCGCGCGGGCTGGCGCCGATAGCGATCCAGCGCGCCAAGTCTTCGTCGTAATCGGCGGGGTGGCGGGTGGCGTTGATCAGGTCGATCAGATAGCTGTCGATGGCCGGCGACACGTGCACGGCGCTGACTTCCTTGCGGGCGGCGAAGATCACCTCCTGCGCCAGGCTGAAACCTTTGGCCGGCGTGGTGCTCGCGCCTTGGGCGAACTCTTCGTTGCGCAACAGGCGCAGGACCTGGCTCTCGTTTTCCGCGCTCGGGTAGTCGAGCAGCACTTTCATCAGAAAACGGTCCATCTGCGCTTCAGGCAGCGGATAAGTGCCTTCCTGTTCGATCGGGTTTTGCGTTGCCACCACGATGAACAGTTCCGGCAGCGCATGGCTGTTGCCGGCCACGGTGATCTGCCGTTCTTCCATGGCTTCAAGCAACGCTGCCTGGACTTTCGCCGGTGCGCGGTTGATCTCGTCGGCGAGAATCAGATTGCCAAACAGCGGCCCCGGCTGAAAACGGATTTCGTTTTTGCCTTCGACCTGATGCAGCACCTCGGCACCGGTGATGTCCGAGGGCAGCAGGTCCGGAGTGAACTGGATGCGGCTCATCTTCGCGTCGAGGTGTTTGGCCAGCGCCTTGACCGTGCGCGTCTTGGCCAGCCCCGGCAGACTTTCCAGCAGCAAGTGACCGTTGGCCAGCAATCCGAGGAGGATCTGCCGGATCACTTGATCCTGGCCGAGCACCGCTTCGGCGATGCTGGCTTGCAGGGCGTTGAGGTCGGTAAGCGCAGTCATGGGGGCAGTCCTTTGTGTCCGGTCTAGAAAAAGGCCAGGGTCAGGTTGACGCTGAAGCCGTTGCCTTCAGGGCGGTTCTTGGTGTCGAACTCCGGTACCCAGCGCGCACTGATGTTGGCTTGGGCGTCGGCGAATTTGCCGGTCCAGCCCACGACCGGGCCGGCGCCTACAGAGCGTCCGCGATAGCCATTGAAGGTGTCGGCGGTCTGGCCTTTGTCGTCGGTCAATTGCTGGATATAACCGGCGGCGACACCGGCGTTCCAGCCATCGCCAAAGCCATGGGTCCAGAGCGCATCGAGGCGGAAGATGTTGCCATTGCGGTAATCAGTGGCGTCGTTTTCGGTATAGCGCTCGAACGCGCTCATCAGGCTGAATTCGCCACCCTTGCCATCCAGATGCGTGAACGCCACCGTTGGCATGAAGGTGTAGTTGTTCTGACCCGGGTTGGCCAGGCGATCCTTGTTGTAGGCACCTGTGGGCACGTAAATCGGTAGCGAAAACGAGATGTGGTTCAGCTCATCGAAGTGGTAACCGGCGGCAATCGGCGTGATCAAGGCGTCGGCGAATTGCGTGCCGGAATCGCTGTCACCCAGGGTGCGACCGCGCGGGCCGGTGATGCTGGCCTTGATGTCGGTGTACTGCACCGGTACGCCGATTGCCGAAGCGTAGTTCCAGCGTCCCTTGCCGGTGTCCCATACATGCGTGAAGTTGCCCATGGTGTAGGAGACTTTCATGTCGATCCCGCCGCTGACCGCGCCGGAAATCGGTGCGCCGGTGCTGCCCTTGAGCGAGCCGTCGTACCAGATGCTGGTGAGCGACATGACCCAACCCGGCTCGGGCGGGACGATCCCGGCGTTGGAGAACACCTGCTGACCGGTGATCGGTCGACCGACGCCACCCTCCGCTGCGTAAAGCAGAGGACTGCCGATCATGCACAGCGCCAACAGCGGGCGCACAACGTTAGGCTTGATCATCAATCAATGACTCCGCTTATTGTTTTGAGTTGACCGGGATCAGTGGCGGCATTTTCCATTCGCCGCTGGCCACTTCCGGTTTTGGCAGATAAAGACGCAGGATCCCGTAGAACGGCCCGTTGGGCGCTGGCAGCCAGTTGGCCTGTTTGTCCTTGCCCGGGTTCTTGTGCTGCACATACAGGGTCAGGCCGCCGTCGGCATCCAGCGCAAGATCCGGCAGCATTCGCGAGTTGATCAGGTAGCGATTCAGCGGGTTGGCCACCAGCAATTTGTTCTTGCCGTCATACATCGTCAGCGACCAGAACGCGTCGGCCGGGGGCAGGGCGCCCTTGTCGAAATGCAGGGTGTAATCGTGTTTTGAAGCGTCGGCTGGCTGGCCGTCCTTGTCGACGAAATAGCCGATGTAATTCGCTTCTTCAGCGGAGTTGCCAAAGATGCCCATGTTGGCGCCGGCGTAGCGGTACAGGTAATTGCCCTTGAGGTGATCGCGGGTGCCGAAGAAGTCCCCGCTGGTCACTTGATGGGTGTCGACCTTGTCCTTTTTGAACGCGGCAAATTCGGCTTTGGCATCGCTGATACCGTCTTCTAGCGCCTTGCGCTGCTCGGCGGAGAGTTTCTTCAGGTCGAACGGCTGGCCGGCGCCGATGCCGATTTTGCCGAAGCGTGCGAGCAGATCCTTCTCGACATCCTGCGGCGGCGTGAACGCCAGCATGAAATTCAGGTAACGAAACAGCTCCGGGGTTTCGCTTATGGTCGGCGTGGGTTTCGGCCAGTTGACCTTGGGGGCCGGGACCGGGGCTTTTTGTTTGAGGTAGTGGCTGAGGGATTCTACTTTGTAGCCTTTCTGGATCTGCTTGACCTTGGCCAAGTCCTTTTCATCGAACAACTGCGTGCGGTACAGCGCGTAGGTGATGTTGCTTTCGCTGCGCAGCAAGCGGTCGATGTTGACCGGTTGCTGACCTTGCCAGTCCGGCCCGGCAATCATGAAATGC
Organism: Pseudomonas sp. NPDC085632; assembly: GCF_044541255.1. NCBI lineage: Bacteria > Pseudomonadati > Pseudomonadota > Gammaproteobacteria > Pseudomonadales > Pseudomonadaceae > Pseudomonas > Pseudomonas sp. NPDC085632. The sequence continues at coordinate 31,310 of NZ_JBITSX010000001.1, forward strand.
CCACCGTTGTTGCCGGTGCTGCGCGTGCCCAGATAGGCGAAGTTCTGCGTGTAGGCGTCGATCAGTTGCACCGAGTAATAACGGTGTTCTTCGATCGGCGGCAGGGTCAGGATCAGCGGCTCGGTGCGCAAGTCCATCCAGACGAAGGAGTAGGGCGTGTCGGCGTTGGGCGTGACAAACGCGGTGTCCTTGGCGGTGAAGGCTTTCGCCGTGTTGCCGATCTGGTTCAGCGGCGCCTTGTAGTTCGGGCTTTTGCTGTCGATGGCTTGGGTGTAGAGGGTTTTGTACATCTCCACCACGGGGAAGCCGTAGAGGTAGGCCTCTTTGGCAATCCCTCGGGCCTCTTCCGGGCTGGCGGTGAAATCGGCCAGGACGCTGGTGCTCAGCGTAAGCGTCAGGCTGGTCAGCAACAGATTGCGTGTGTGCATGGTGCGTCCTTGTTTATTGCGCGAGCGTGATGTCGTCGAGTTTCCAGCTCTTGTCGAAATACGCTTCAGTCGGCGCGTACAGACGGAAATAACTGAACCAGTGTTTGCCGGGCAGGGTTTGCACCCAGTTGCTTTCCAGGCCCTTGGGCGCGGTCGGACCGAAGTACAGGTCCACCGAGCCGTCGGGGTTCTTCTGCAAATCCTGACGCGAAGAAAGGTCGGCCCTGCGCTGCGGATTGTCGATCAGGCCGCGGCTGGTGATGTCGTAAACGGTCATCGACCAGAATTGTTTGGCCGGCGGGTTGGCGCCAACGTGCAGTCGATAGCTCTTGCCACCGTCGAGCCAGTCACCCTTGGCATCGGTGTAGGCGCCGAGGTAGGTCTGGCCCAGCCCCGGCGTTTTGGAAACCATGCCCTTGGTGTTGGTGACCGCCTCGTAGAACCAGGCACTGCGTTCCCACAACTGGTCGTAATAGGCCACACGTTGGGATGGCTCGGCGATGTTCAGCACCGTGTCCCAATGCCGGTCGGGCCAATACTGAGCGTCAGGAAAACGCTTGGCGAAGGTGTTGGCCTTGGCAATCAGTTCGCCGACCTGCGCACCTTGCTCAAGGGCCTGACGTTGATGGGTATTGGGGTTGAAGGGTTTGTCCTTTTCGATACCGAGGCTGGCAAGCATCGCCATGTAGAACCGGTCACGCTCGTTGACCGGTTCTTTCTGGATGATCTGGTACAGGCGTTCCCAGTAGGCGATGCCTTGGGGCTGTGTACCGGACCAAGGTTTGCCTTGCGGCGAAAGCAGGCGAGTGTCGCCCGGCTTATTGCGTTGGGCGTAGGGGTACATCTTGAACTTCTCGACCAGTGCCTTGCCCTTGGCCGGGTCCGGATCGAGCACACGGAAACCCACCAGCACGTTCATCGTTTCCGATTTCGCCAGGTAGTACCGGCCGGCATCTGCCGGTGGTTCGGCTCCGGGTGGCAGCACCAGGTATTTGCCGCCCTGACCCTTATCGGGGCCGGTCTGCCCCATGTCGATGATCGCCCGCTGCCAGAAATCACCGATGCCGCCAGCGGTCGGCCCCGGCGGCAACTCGATCACCAGTGGCCCGGTTTCACTCAGATCGACGAAGCCGAGAATGTACGGGGTGGTGGCGTTGGCAGTGATCACCCCAAGCTTGTCTTCGTAGCTGTTGAGTACCATCAGATCGCCGCTGCGCGCGCCGAGCTTGTCACGAAACTCTTCCTGCCACTGGGCGTAGGACACCAGCGGCAAGGCCCACAGATAACTCTGGGTCGCCTGCTGGAAATCCAGTTCGGCGTACAGTTTGGCAATCGAGTCATGGCTCGGCAGCTCGCCCTCCATAGCGATCTTGCCGATAGGGGTATCGAGGTCCTGGGCGCCGACGCCACAACTGACAAACATCGTCATCAAACTGAAACCGGCGGCTTTGAGGGCTGCGTGCATAGCGATTTCCTTACTTGCCAAACGTCACGTTGAGGCCGGCATAGAGGGTGAATTGCGGCAGGCCATCGCCCTTGCGGTCGACCGTCCACTGCGGCTCGACGAAGGCGTTGAGGATGTTGCTGCCGGACTTCCAGGCCTTGCCCACACCCAGACCTATCGGGATGTAATGGGTGTCGTTTTTCAGGTCGAAGGTCCAAGTGCCGGTGGAGCGCAGATACCAGCCTTTTTCCAGGTTATGGATGATGAATGGCTGCATCGTTGCGCTCTCTACATGCGGGCGATCGTTGTCGCCGGCAAACGAACTCTGGTACTGCACCAGAGCGCCGAGCACCGCGTGGTGAGGCGTCGATGGCCACAGCAGCCAGTCCGCCTTGCCATTTGCCGGTACCGAGTTCGTCCTGTTCAGCGGTCGGCGCCGTGATCAGCGGACCAATGCCCAACTGCACGCCGTCGGTTTTCAGAATGAAGATATCGAACAGGTTCAGATCGCCAATGCCGGTGCTGTAACCGTTGTGCGGATCCGGGCGGGTGCTGATCGGCAGCGTGGCGCGAACCAATTGCGGCACACCGATGAAATCGTTCGGCGCGATCGGCAGGGTGCCGCGCAGCAACACGTCATTGCTGTGCGCGTTGCTGTCGTAGAGTTTAGGGGTGTAGTAATCCTGCAGATTCGCGCCCGGTGCGACGTTCAACGGGTTGTTGCTTTTGTTCGAATCCTCGGCGTTATCTGCCTGCGCGCCACACGCAGCCGCCAGCGAACCCGCCAGAAAAAGAGTCTTCCCCACTCGATTGAACATCATCCCCGATTCCCTGGTGGCTTATGGACACTTGGCGCTTGTCGGCCGTTACTGCGTAATCCCTTTCTTATCAAGCCCGTAGGACACGTCTGAATGACGCTAGCAGCTAATCGGGAGTTAGCCAGCCGAAGGGATTAATTCTTTGGTTTTGTGTACGAGGTCACAGGTGATTGTGTACTAAGCATTCCATTGCTCATGATGTAGTGGCTGTCGAGTGGAGATGAGGCTGCTACATATGCGTATTTCAATTCGGGATGTTTAAAAGTTGTTTCGATTTTGCGGAACGTTCCCACAAGGTTTTCAGGTTGTCCGTCGGACGTCGGGTCTCTAGCCTGTGTTCGTCGCTGCCAAATCAGCGACCGGGACTGGAAACCCCGGGGGAAAACTGAACGCAACAGCACCGTTCATGACGTATGCTTGCGCACCTTTTCTGGTGCGTACTTAGTTATGGCGGCTGTGCGTGGGGGACCTTCGGGTCGTCCGGGTTTCTCTGTCCCCCGGGTTTCCAGCCTGCGTACAGCTGCCACCCATTCGACCGGAAGCCGAATGGGCCAGCTCCACCGTTCGGATAGAGAAAACACTATGAAGAAGCCAACACCCAATCCCCCAGAATCAGACGCCGACACCACATCTCCCTACGCCTCAGTCGACAGTAAAAAACTCCACGAAGCCGCCGACCGCGCCCTCGACTACTACCTCAATCCCGCCGCCCGCATCATGTCCAGCGCCAACGAGCCGGAACCCATGTACCTCGCCAATCCCAGGTACAACACCGAATCTCTTCTAGCCAACGCCAGCGAAACCCTCGGCTCGGCCAGCGAGATGCTCATCAACTTCGCCGCCTCGCTGGAAACCTCACAGCGCAAGACTGCACTGGGGATCGCACAGGTCGTCATGCTGGGTGAACTTGCGGTGAATCAAGCCTTGGATCACGTCGAACTCAATGACTGATCTCTGTTGAATGATCGTCCCCACGCGCAGCAAAGGAATGCAGCCCTTGACGCTCTGCGTCAAATTCGCAAGCTGGAACGCGGAGCGTCTCTTGAGGCATTCCCACGCAGAGCGTGGGAACGATCAGAATCAAAAGATCGCAGCCTTCGGCAGCTCCTACAGGGAGGAGTCGGTTCAGCTGTTTTTCTTGGCCTGTTCGCGGATATGCTCTTCTTGTGCGCGCGCTTCCGGGGTGAACTCGGCACCGAAGTCTTCGGCAGAAAATATCTGGCGGATTTCAATTTCAGAATCGCCCGGCATCGGATTAGGGCAACGCTTGACCCATTCAATGGCTTCTTCTTTCGATTTCACTTCCCAGATCCAGTAACCCGCCACCAATTCTTTGGTCTCGATGAACGGCCCGTCGATGACCGTGCGTTTGTCGCCGGAGAAGCGTACGCGGACGCCTTTGTTGCTTGGATGGAGGCCATCGCAATCGATCAGAATGCCGGCCTTGACCAGTTCTTCGTTGAAGTTGCCCATGGCGGTGATCAGCTCTTCGCTGGGCATGATGCCGGCTTCGGAATCGGCGCTGGCTTTTACAAGGATCATGAATCGCATGGCGGTTACTCCGTGGATTATGGGGATTCGTTGTTTAGTCGAATGGGCCGGGGTTGAATCGACAGGCTTGTAAATAAAAGATGCAGACCTGCGTTTTAACAAGCATCCCCTGCATACGGAGTGTGTCGGCCATGCCAGTCCTGAAACTCACAACGTTGATTCCTGCCCGCACACCAGCCGAAGTGCTCGACTTTTGTCTGGACGGGACGAATTTCCCGAAGATCTTCCCGGAACGCATCACGCCGCTTGGCGATGTCGACCTGAACAATCTATGGATCGAAGCCGGGCGGCAGTTCCGCTTTCGGCACTGGATGTTCAACCTGATTCCGGCGACCTGGACGGTGCTGATCCGCGAAGTGGGTGAGGCGCATTTCATTGATGAAATGCTCAAGGGGCCGCTGCGTGCCTTTCGTCATGAACATCGGGTAGCGGCTGGAGAGGGCGGTACGCTTTATACCGACCGGGTGACGTACGCGGCGATTGGTGGAGCGTTCAGCGAGCGGTTATTGGTGGATGCTTATATGCGGCGGATTTTTGCAGCGCGGCATCGCAATATGCTGCAACTGCTCCAGTAACACCACATTGGAACGGCGGCGGCTTTGTATACAATTTTTCGCGCAGGCCCCCAACAATTTCCAAACAGGGCATAGGTCGTCGGACAATTTCGTGGTTAACTTCCGCCTCTTGCATGCTTTCCAATCAAAACATCAGAAGGACTCAAGTCATGGCTCAAGTCACCCTTAAAGGCAATCCGGTTCAAGTCAACGGCCAGTTGCCACAAGCCGGTTCCAAGGCGCCAGCCTTTTCTCTGGTTGCCGGCAATCTGTCCGACGTCACCCTGCAAGACTTCGCCGGCAAGCGCAAAGTCCTGAACATTTTCCCAAGCGTCGACACCCCGACCTGCGCGACCTCCGTGCGCAAGTTCAACGCTCAGGCCAACGACATCAGCAACACCGTGGTGCTGTGCATCTCCGCTGACCTGCCGTTCGCCCAAGCGCGTTTCTGCGGCGCCGAAGGTCTGGAAAACGTCCAGAACCTGTCGACCCTGCGCGGTGCCGAGTTCATCGAGAACTACGGCGTGGCCATTGCTGACGGCCCGCTGAAAGGCCTGACCGCTCGCGCCGTTGTGGTTCTGGACGAAAACGATAACGTCCTGCACAGCGAACTGGTCAAGGAAATCGCTGAAGAGCCTAACTACGAAGCGGCCCTGTCCGTTCTCAAGTAAGCGCTTTTACAATTGTTAACGGCCTGGCCCTGTCCAGGCCGTTTTCATTTGTGTATCAGTGTTTTGCCTCACACCTTGAAACGTAAGTTGAAGGTAAATTGCCGGTAAAGCTGCTTTGCTATTTCCCCACCAGTGCTTATCGTTCAGCCTCCCGTAAAAGAAGCCCACGCGCCCAATGGTTAATCACTCCATGCAATCGTCCCCCCGTAACTCCCGTCGCTGGCTGATCAGCCTGCTTGTCCTGTTGGTGATCGCTGCCCTGTGCTGGAAATTCTGGCCTGCCGGTTCAGCCCACAAGGAGGGCGCTGACAAGGCTGCGGCCGGGCACACCGGGCGTTCGGGGATGATGCGGCCGGGCTTCGGTGGCGGCAGCGGGCCGATTCCGGTGCGCGTGGCACCGGCGGTCACCGGTGACTTCCCGCTGTATTACAAGGCGCTGGGCACGGTCACAGCGCTCAACACCATCAATGTGCGCAGCCGGGTGGGCGGCGAGCTGGTCAAGATCAATTTCGAAGAAGGCCAGATGGTCAAGGCCGGCGACTTGTTGGCCGAGATCGACCCGCGTCCGTACCAGAACGCCTTGCTGCAGGCCGAAGGCACCTTGTTGCAGAATCAGGCGCAACTGAAGAACGCTCAGGTCGACGTCGAGCGTTATCGCGGTCTGTTCAAAGAGGACAGCATCGCCAAACAGACGCTGGACACCGCCGAAGCGCTGGTCGGTCAATATCTGGGCACGGTCAAGACCAATCAGGCGGCGGTCAACGACGCCAAGCTCAATCTCGAATTCACCAAGATCCGCGCGCCGATTGCCGGTCGCGTCGGTCTGCGTCAGGTCGATGTCGGTAATCTGGTCACCGCCAACGACACCACGTTCCTCGCGGTGATCACTCAGACGCAACCGATCAGCGTGGCTTTCACGCTGCCGGAAAACAGCCTCGAAACCGTGCTCGCCCGTTACCGCAGCGGCGCCAAGCTGCCGGCCGAGGCGTGGGATCGCGGTGACACCAAGCTGCAAGCCATCGGGGTACTGCAAAGCCTCGACAACCAGATCGACGTCGCCACCGGCACCCTGAAATTCAAGGCCCGTTACGAAAACCGCGATCAGGCGCTGTTCCCCAACCAGTTCGTCAACGTTCACCTGTTGGCTGACACGCTGAAAGGCGTGGTGCTGGCACCGTCGGCGGCTATCCAGTTCGGTACCAACGGCACCTTCGTCTATGCCTTGGACGGCGACAAGAAAGTCACCATTCGCCAACTGAAGATCGGCGCCAGTGATGGTGAAAACACCGTGGTCACTGAAGGCCTGACTGCCGGCGACCGTGTGGTGCTGGAAGGCACCGACCGCTTGAAGGAAGGCAGTGAAGTGGAAGTGGTCAACGACAGCAATCAAGTGCCGACCACGCCGACCGAACACCTGCAAGGCAAATCTGCCGCCACCCCGACTGACGCGGCTGTCACCGACAAGGCCAAGAAGGGCGCATGAACATTTCGCGGCTGTTCATCCTCCGACCGGTAGCCACCACCCTGAGCATGCTGGCCATTGTTCTGGCCGGCCTGATTGCTTATCGCTTGCTGCCCGTTTCTGCACTGCCACAAGTCGATTACCCGACCATCCGCGTCATGACCCTGTATCCCGGCGCCAGCCCGGATGTAATGACCAGTGCCGTGACCGCACCGCTTGAGCGCCAGTTCGGGCAGATGCCGGGCCTGACGCAAATGGCCTCGACCAGCTCCGGCGGCGCGTCGGTGCTGACCCTGCGTTTCAGCCTCGATATCAACATGGACGTCGCCGAACAGCAGGTGCAAGCCGCGATCAACGCCGCGACCAACCTGCTGCCGACCGATTTGCCGGCGCCACCGGTATACAACAAGGTCAACCCGGCGGACACCCCGGTGCTGACTCTGGCCATCACCTCGAAAACCATGTTGCTGCCCAAGCTCAATGACCTGGTCGATACGCGCATGGCGCAGAAAATCGCCCAGATCAGCGGCGTCGGCATGGTCAGCATTGCTGGTGGTCAGCGTCAGGCCGTGCGGATCAAGGTCAACCCGGAAGCGTTGGCGGCCAACAGCCTGAACCTGTCCGACGTGCGCACCTTGATCAGCGCTTCCAACGTCAACCAACCGAAGGGCAACTTCGACGGCCCGACCCGAGTGTCGATGCTCGACGCCAACGACCAGCTGACGTCGCCCAAGGATTACGCCAATCTGATTCTCGCCTACAAGAACGGCGCGCCGCTGCGGCTCAAGGACGTGGCGGAAATCGTCGATGGCGCCGAGAACGAACGCCTTGCTGCGTGGGCCAACCTGAATCAGGCGGTGTTGCTGAACATCCAGCGTCAGCCGGGTGCCAACGTCATTGAGGTGGTCGACCGCATCAAAGCACTGCTGCCGAGCATCACCGACAATCTGCCGGCCGGCCTCGAAGTGACGGTGCTGACTGACCGCACCCAGACCATTCGCGCCTCGGTCACTGACGTGCAACACGAATTGCTGATCGCCATCGCCCTGGTGGTGATGGTGACGTTCCTGTTCCTGCGTCGTGCCAGCGCGACGATCATTCCGTCGGTGGCCGTGCCGCTGTCGCTGATCGGTACCTTTGGAGTGATGTACCTGGCCGGGTTTTCGGTCAACAACCTGACCCTGATGGCCCTGACCATTGCTACCGGTTTCGTGGTCGACGATGCGATCGTCATGCTGGAAAACATTTCGCGCTTTATCGAGGAAGGCGATAGTCCGATGCAGGCCGCGCTCAAAGGGGCCAAGCAGATCGGCTTTACCCTGATTTCCCTGACGCTGTCGCTGATTGCGGTACTGATTCCGCTGCTGTTCATGGCCGATGTGGTCGGTCGGTTGTTCCGCGAGTTCGCCATCACCCTGGCTGTGGCCATCCTGATTTCCCTGGTGGTCTCGCTGACCCTGACGCCAATGATGTGCGCGCGGCTGCTCAAGCGTGAGCCGGAAGCACACGAGCAGGGCCGTTTCTACCGTGCCAGCGGTGCTGTCATCGACTGGATGATTGCCGAATACGGTCGGATGCTGCGCTGGGTGCTCAAACACCAGCCGCTGACCTTGCTGGTCGCTATCGGCACACTGGCGTTGACCGTGTTCCTCTATATGGTCGTGCCGAAAGGCTTCTTCCCGGTGCAGGACACCGGGGTGATTCAGGGTATTTCCGAGGCGCCGCAGTCGATTTCCTTCGCGGCGATGGGCGAGCGCCAACAGGAACTGGCGAAAATCATTCTGGAAGATCCGGCGGTACAGAGCCTGTCGTCCTACATCGGTGTCGACGGCGATAACGCCACGCTCAACAGCGGCCGTTTGCTGATCAATCTCAAGCCCCATGGCGATCGCGATCTGAGCGCCACGGAAGTGATTGCGCGCCTGCAACCGCAGCTGGACAAACTGGTCGGCATCCGCCTGTTCATGCAGCCGGTGCAGGATCTGACCATCGAAGACCGCGTCAGCCGCACGCAATACCAGTTCAGCATGTCCTCGCCGGATTCCGAACTGCTCAGCCAGTGGAGCGGCCGACTGGTCGAAGCACTGGCGCAGCGTCCGGAACTGACCGACGTCGCCAGTGATTTGCAGGACAAGGGTTTGCAGGTCTATCTGGTGATCGACCGCGATGCCGCCTCACGCCTTGGCGTCTCGGTGGCGGACATCACCGACGCGTTGTACGACGCCTTCGGCCAGCGGCAGATTTCGACCATCTACACCCAGGCCAGCCAGTACCGCGTGGTACTGCAAGCCCAGGCCGGAGAGAAGATCGGCCCGCAAGCGCTGGATCAGATTCACGTCAAGACCACGGATGACGCGCAAGTACGTCTGTCGAGTCTGGCTCATGTGGAAGAACGTCAGGCGCAACTGGCGATCACCCATATTGGCCAGTTCCCGGCAGTGATGATGTCGTTCAACCTCGCACCCGGCGTGGCCTTGGGGCATGCGGTCGACATCATCGAGCAGGTACAGAAAGACATCGGCATGCCGGTCGGCGTACAGACTCAGTTCCAGGGCGCAGCCGAAGCGTTCCAGGCGTCGCTGTCGAGTACCTTGCTGTTGATTCTGGCGGCCGTGGTGACCATGTACATCGTGCTGGGCGTGCTGTACGAGAGCTACATTCACCCGATCACCATTCTCTCGACCTTGCCGTCGGCGGCCGTTGGCGCCTTGCTGGCGTTGCTGCTCAGCGGCAATGACCTGGGCATGATTGCGATCATTGGCATCATTTTGCTGATCGGGATCGTGAAAAAGAACGCGATCATGATGATCGACTTCGCCCTCGATGCTGAACGCAATCAAGGCATGGCCCCGCAGGAGGCGATCTATCAAGCGGCGCTGTTGCGTTTCCGGCCAATCCTCATGACCACGCTGGCGGCGCTGTTCGGTGCTGTGCCGTTAATGCTCGCCACCGGTTCCGGGGCTGAATTGCGTCAGCCGCTGGGTCTGGTGATGGTTGGCGGTCTGCTGGTGAGTCAGGTGTTGACGCTGTTCACAACGCCAGTGATCTACCTGTATTTCGACCGCCTCGGTCGGCGCTTTGGCAAGACCAATGCTGACACTGAAGAGGTGTCGGTATGACTTCGCATCACCACATAACCTGTGGGAGCGAGCTTGCTCGCGAAAGCGGTCAGTCAGTCACTAACGATGTTGGATGTGCCGGCCTCTTCGCGAGCAAGCTCGCTCCCACAGGGTTGGGCGGTGGAGCAGAGGATCGCGTTCGATGAACCTCTCCGGTCCTTTCATCAAGCGTCCGGTCGCGACGATGCTGCTGAGCCTGGCGATCATGCTGCTCGGCGGTGTCAGCTTCGGCCTGCTGCCCGTAGCGCCGCTGCCGCAAATGGATTTCCCGGTGATCGTCGTGCAGGCGAGCCTGCCCGGGGCGAGCCCGGAAGTCATGGCGTCCACCGTGGCCACGCCGCTGGAACGTTCATTCGGCGCGATTGCCGGCGTCAATACCATGAGCAGCCGTTCCAGCCAGGGCTCGACCCGGGTCATTCTGCAATTTGACCTCGACCGCGACATCAACGGCGCGGCGCGGGAAGTGCAGGCGGCGATCAATGCTTCGCGCAACCTGTTGCCGAGCGGCATGCGCAGCATGCCGACCTACAAGAAGGTCAACCCGTCGCAAGCACCGATCATGGTGCTGTCGCTGACCTCCGATGTGCTGGAAAAAGGCCAGCTCTACGATTTGGCCTCGACCATTCTTTCGCAGAGCCTGTCGCAAGTGCAGGGCGTCGGCGAAGTACAGATCGGTGGCAGTTCACTGCCGGCGGTGCGTATCGAACTCGAACCGCAGGCACTGAACCAGTACGGCGTGGCGCTCGACGATGTGCGCAAGACCATCGCCGATGCCAACGTGCGCCGGCCGAAAGGTTCGGTTGAGGACGGCCAACGGTTGTGGCAGATCCAGGCCAATGACCAACTGGAGAAAGCCAAGGATTACGAATCACTGATCATCCACTACGCCGACGGCGCCGCACTGCGACTCAAGGACGTGGCCAAGGTCAGCGACGGTGTCGAAGACCGGTACAACAGCGGTTTCTTCAACGATGACGCGGCGGTGCTGCTGGTGATCAACCGTCAGGCCGGCGCCAACATCATCGAGACGGTCAACGAGATCAAGGCGCAACTGCCGGCGCTGCAAGCGGTGTTGCCCGCCAGCGTGAAACTGAATCTGGCCATGGACCGCTCGCCAGTCATCAAAGCGACGCTGCACGAAGCCGAGATGACCCTGCTGATTGCCGTGGCGCTGGTGATTCTGGTGGTTTACCTGTTTCTCGGTAACTTCCGCGCCTCGCTGATTCCGACGTTGGCCGTGCCGGTGTCGCTGGTCGGCACCTTTGCGGTGATGTACCTCTACGGCTTTTCGCTGAACAACCTGTCGCTGATGGCGTTGATCCTCGCGACAGGATTGGTCGTGGATGACGCCATTGTGGTGCTGGAGAACATTTCCCGGCACATCGACGAAGGCGTCAAACCGATGCAGGCCGCGTACCTCGGGGCCAAGGAAGTCGGTTTCACCTTGCTGTCGATGAACGTCTCGCTGGTGGCGGTGTTCCTGTCGATTCTGTTCATGGGCGGTATCGTCGAAAGCCTGTTCCGCGAGTTTTCCATCACCTTGGCTGCGGCCATCGTCGTGTCGCTGGTGGTTTCCCTGACGCTGACGCCGATGCTCTGCGCCCGTTGGCTGAAGCCGCACACACCCGGGCAGGAAAACCGTCTGCAACGCTGGAGCCGCCGCACCAACGACTGGATGGTCGGCAAATACGCCACCAGCCTCGACTGGGTGTTACGCCACCGCCGCTTGACCTTGCTCAGCTTGCTGATCACCGTCGGCGTCAACGTTGCGCTGTATGTCGTGGTGCCGAAAACCTTCATGCCGCAGCAGGACACTGGCCAGTTGATCGGTTTCGTGCGCGGTGACGACGGCCTGTCGTTCAGCGTGATGCAGCCGAAAATGGAAATTTTCCGCCGCGCCGTGCTCAAGGACGAAGCGGTGGAAAGTGTCGCCGGGTTCATCGGCGGCACCAACGGCACCAATAACGCCTTCATGCTGGTGCGTCTGAAGCCAATCAAGGAGCGCCAGCTCAATGCACAGAAAGTCATTGAGCGCCTGCGCAAGGAAATGCCCAAGGTTCCCGGTGCGCAACTGATGCTGATGGCGGATCAGGATCTGCAATTTGGCGGTGGTCGCGAGCAGACCACGTCGCAGTACAGCTACATCCTGCAAAGTGGTGATCTGGGCGAGTTGCGCAAGTGGTATCCCAAAGTGGTTGCTGCGCTGCGCGCGTTGCCCGAGCTGACGGCCATTGACGCCCGTGAGGGAGCCGGAGCGCAGCAGGTGACGCTGATTGTCGACCGCGATCAGGCCAAACGCCTGGGTGTCGACATGGACATGGTGACCGCGGTGCTGAACAACGCCTACAGCCAGCGGCAGATTTCGACGATCTATGACAGCCTCAACCAGTATCAGGTGGTCATGGAGGTTAATCCGAAATACGCCCAGGACCCGGTGACGCTCAAGCAAGTGCAGGTGATCACCGCTGACGGTGCGCGGGTGCCGCTGTCGACGTTCGCTCATTACGAAAACAGCCTGGAAGACGACCGCGTCAGCCACGAAGGCCAGTTCGCCTCCGAAGACATTTCCTTCGACATGGCCGAAGGCGTGACGGTGGAGCAGGGCAGTGCCGCCATCGAGCGGGCGATTGCCAAGCTCGGCCTGCCGGAAGATGTCATTGCGAAAATGGCCGGTACTGCCGACGCCTTTGCCGCGACCCAGAAGAGCCAGCCGTTCATGATTCTCGGGGCGCTGCTGGCGGTGTATCTGGTGTTGGGTGTGTTGTATGAAAGCTACATCCATCCGCTGACGATCCTGTCTACCCTGCCGTCGGCCGGTGTCGGCGCGTTGCTGTCGATCTATGCGCTGGGCGGCGAGTTCAGCCTGATCTCGTTGCTCGGGTTGTTCCTGCTGATTGGCGTGGTCAAGAAAAACGCCATTCTGATGATCGACCTCGCGCTGCAACTGGAGCGCCATCAGGGCCTGTCGCCGCTGGAATCGATCCGCAATGCCTGCCTGCAACGCTTGCGGCCGATTCTGATGACCACGCTGGCGGCGATTCTCGGTGCCTTGCCGTTGCTGTTGGGCCGGGCCGAAGGCGCGGAAATGCGCCAGCCGCTGGGCCTGACGATCATCGGCGGGCTGATTTTCAGCCAGGTGCTGACGCTTTACACCACGCCTGTGGTTTACCTCTATCTCGACAAGCTGCGCCATCGTTTCAACAAATGGCGTGGCGTGCGTACTGACGCCGCTCTGGAAACTCCGCTATGACTGACCGTTCGCTTATCCATCTGGCCACTGTTCGGGGCTCGCGTTTACTGAGCTTGTCACTGTGTGTGGCGATGCTCAGTGCCTGCGCCGTCGGCCCTGATTACCAGCGCCCGCAAACCGTTGAAATCGCCCAGTACAAGCAAGCCGAAGGCTGGACTCAAGCCAACCCGAGCGATTCGCTGGCCCGTGGTGCCTGGTGGGAGTTGTACGGTGATCAGCAGCTCAACGGGCTGATCGAAAAACTCAACAACGCCAACCAGACAGTCGCGCAGTCGGAGGCCCAGTACCGTCAGGCCCAGGCGTTGGTGCGCAGTGCCCGTGGCGCGTTTTATCCCAGCGTTGACTTGAGCCTGGGCAAGACCCGCTCCAGTCAGGGCACCGGCAGCAGCAGTTCGAGTCTGAGCAGTTCGTCCAGCGGTATCCGCGACACCTATAACGCCGAACTGGGCGTCAGTTGGGAAGCGGACGTGTGGGGCAAGCTGCGCCGTGGACTGGAAGCCGATGAGGCCAGCGCTCAGGCCAGTTTTGCCGACCTGGCCGCCATGCGCCTGAGCCAGCAATCGGAACTGGTGCAGAACTACCTGCAACTGCGCGTTATCGACCAGCAGAAACGCCTGCTCGAAGCCACGGTCGCTGCCTATGAACGCTCGTTGAAAATGACTCAGAACCAGTACCGCGCCGGGGTTTCCGGGCGCGATGCGGTAGCACAGGCGCAGACGCAACTGAAAAGCACCCAGGCCGATCTGGTCGACCTGATCTGGCAGCGCGCGCAATTCGAAAATGCGATTGCGGTGCTCACCGGGCAAGCCCCGGCGGATTTTAGTATTGCTGAAGTACAGACCATTCCGAAGCTGCCGCAGGTGCCATTGAGCCTGCCCTCGCAGTTGCTGGAGCGGCGCCCGGACATCGCCTCGGCGGAGCGTTCGGTGATCGCTGCCAACGCCAACATCGGCGTGGCCAAAGCGGCGTATTACCCGGATCTGAGCTTGAGTCTGAGCGGCGGCTACAGCAGCAGTACTTCGCAGAATCTGGTCAGCCTGCCGAACCGCTTCTGGTCGGTGGGGCCAAAACTGGCTCTGCCGCTGTTTGACGGTGGCATACGTTCGGCCGAAGTCGACCGTACCGAGGCGGTGTATGACCAGACGGTGGCCAAGTACCGCCAGACCGTGCTCGACGGTTTCCGCGAGGTGGAGAACTATCTGGTGCAGCTCAAGGTGTACGAGGACGAAGCGGCGGTGCGCCAGGAAGCGCTGGATGCAGCCCGCGACTCCCTGCGCCTGACGGAAAACCAGTACAAGGCCGGTCTGATTGCTTATATCGATGTGGTGGTGGTGCAAGCCACAGCGCTGAGCAATGAGCGCAGCGTGCTGAACATTCTGCAAAGCCGTTTGATTGCCAGTGTGCAATTGATTGCGGCGCTGGGTGGTGGTTGGGATGGGCAACTTGAAGTGAGCGACAGTGCCCAATCTTCGAAGTAACGTGCTTCTGTGTTGATCGTTCCCACGCTCCGCGTGGGAATGCAGCCCGGGACACTCCGCGTCCCATCCCGAGCCGAACGCAGAGCGTCCGCTGAGGCATTCCCACGCAGAGCGTGGGAACGATCGGGTAAAGCCGTGAACACCGGGCCAGAGCCTTGTCGGACGATCGAACAAGCGTTTCATCGGCTTGATGGCCAATTGCTTACTTTGTCAGTGCGTTCTTCTGTGCAATCAGTACAATCGCCGCATTTGCCCGACCGAGAACGGACGCAATCCGCGTTGGGTAGCCACGAGAATTCCCATGCTCATCGGTAGTTATTCCTCCACGCTGGTTTTCATTTCGTTGTGTGTGGCGATTCTCGCCTCGTACACCGCGCTTGACCTCACCGGTCGCATTGCCACGGCAAAGGGCCGCGCGGTTCATTTCTGGACCGCCGGGGGTGCGTTTGCCATGGGCGTTGGCGTGTGGTCGATGCACTTTATCGGCATGCTCGCCTTCAAGCTGCCGATCGACCTGGGCTATGACATCACCCTGACCGCGCTGTCGCTGCTCATCGCCGTGTTGTCCTGTGGATTCGCCTTGTGGTTGGTCAGTCAGCCGAAACTGCCGATTCTGCAACTGGCGTTCGGCGCGCTGATCATGGGCACCGGGATCAGTGCCATGCACTACACCGGCATGGCGGCGATGCGCATGACCCCGGGGATCGACTACGACCCGACACTGTTTGGCGCCTCGTTGCTGATTGCGGTCGGCGCGTCGGCGGCGGCACTGTGGATCGCTTTCCGCCTGCGTCAGCATTCGCCTTATGTGCGACTGATTCGTGGCGGGGCGGCGATCATCATGGGCATCGCCATTGTTGGCATGCATTACACCGGCATGGCCGCCGCACAATTCCCTGATGGCAGTTTCTGTGGCGCCACCGTCAATGGCTTGAAGGGCAACGGCCTCGACAGTCTGGTGCTGATCACCACGTTGGCAGTGCTGTCGATTGCCTTGCTCACATCGATTCTCGACGCACGCCTCGAGGCGCGCACCGCTGATCTGGCGTACTCATTGACCGTGGCCAACCGTGAGCTCACGCAATTGGCCCTGCACGACACCCTGACCGGCCTGCCGAACCGCATGCTGCTGGACGACCGGATCAATCAGGCGATGAAAAAGGTCCACGAGCAGGGCGGCTGTTTTGCCTTGATGTTCATCGATCTGGACGGCTTTAAACCGGTCAACGATGCGTTCGGTCACCATATGGGCGACCAGTTGTTGCGTGAAGTCGGGTTGCGCCTGCGTGAAGACCTGCGCGGCCCGGACACACTGGCGCGAATCGGCGGCGATGAATTCGTGCTGCTGGTGCGTCTGACCGAACCCAATGACGCACTGGGACTGGCTGCACGTCAGGTCGGCCTGATCGCGCAATCATTCCGCGTCGCCGAACATGATTTGCAGATCTCCGCCAGCGTCGGCATCGCCCTGTATCCGGGTAATGGCCAGAACGCGCAGGAACTCCTGATGAACGCCGACGCGGCGATGTACCACGCCAAGGGCGGCGGCAAAAACGGTTACAGCTTTTTCGACGCGTCGATGAACAACAACGCGCGCAAGCAGTTGCAGTTGTTGCAAGACCTGCGCGCGGCGCTGGAGCACAGCCAGTTCAGTTTGCATTACCAACCGAAGTTCGACGCCGCCAATGGCCGTCCGGTCGGCGCTGAAGCGTTGCTGCGCTGGCAGCATCCGCTTCACGGTATGCTGATGCCGGACAAATTCATCGAACTGGCGGAGAAGTCCGGGCTGATCATTCCGATCGGTGAATGGGTGCTCAATGAAGCCTGCCGGCAAATGCGCGAGTGGTACGTGCTCGGTTACACCGACTGGCGTATCGCGGTGAACCTGTCGGCGCTGCAGTTCTGCCACGCCGGACTGGTGCGCAGCGTGGCCAAGGCGTTGGCCACCCATCATTTGCCGGCGAACAGCCTGACCCTGGAAATCACCGAGACCACGGCCATGAACGATGCCGATGCGAGCATGACGGTGTTGCAGGAGTTGTCGGACATGGGCGTCGATCTGTCGATCGATGACTTCGGCACGGGTTATTCCAGCCTGATGTACCTCAAGCGTTTGCCGGCCAATGAGCTGAAGATCGACCGTGGTTTTGTGCGGGATCTGGAGCATGACAGCGATGATGCGGCGATCGTCTCGGCGATTGTCGCATTGGGACAGGCGCTCGGTTTGCGCATTGTCGCTGAAGGTGTTGAAACCGGGGTGCAGCAGGCGTTCTTGACGCAGTTGGGTTGTGATTCGCTGCAGGGTTATCTGCTCGGGCATCCGATGCCGGCGGATAAATTCATGCAGGATATTACGCGGGGCGAGGCGCTGGCGGCGGTCTGATTGACCGGGTTATCGTTCTTCGCGAGCAAGCTCGCCCCCACATTGGTTGTGTGAACGACACAGAACCCTGTGGGAGCGAGCTTGCTCGCGAAGGCGTCTGCCCATACACCACAGACCTCATGCAAAACCCGCCAATGGCGGTTATTCTTCCCCTCGACTGTTACGTGTGCATTGGGGGAGAAAGGCCAGCATGGATAAAGTCATTGTGATCACCGGCGGCGGGCGCGGGATTGGCGCCGCTACGGCGCTGTTGGCTGCCGAGCAAGGCTATCGGATCTGCATCAACTATCAGCAAGACGAGCAGGCTGCGCAAAGTGTGCTGGAGCAAGTCCGTGCATTGGGCGCACAAGCCATCGCCGTGCGCGCTGACGTCAGCATCGAAGACGAAGTGATTGCGCTGTTCCAGCGGGTCGACAGCGAATTGGGCCGTGTGACTGCGCTGGTGAACAACGCCGGCACCGTCGGACACAAATCGCGGGTCGATGAAATGTCCGAATTCCGCATTCTGAAAATCATGAAAACCAACGTTCTGGCGCCGATCCTTTGCGCCAAGCACGCGATTCTGCGCATGTCGCCCAAGCACGGCGGGCAGGGCGGCAGTATCGTCAACGTCTCGTCAGTGGCTTCACGCCTTGGTTCGCCCAACGAGTACGTCGATTACGCGGCCTCGAAAGGTGCGCTCGACACCTTCACCATCGGCTTGTCCAAGGAAGTCGCGGGCGAGGGGATTCGCGTCAACGCGGTGCGCCCGGGGTTTATCTATACCGATTTCCACGCGCTGAGCGGCGACCCGGATCGGGTCAGCAAGCTCGAGTCGGCGATTCCGATGGCCCGTGGGGGGCGGCCGGATGAGGTGGCGGAGGCGATTGTCTGGTTGTTGTCGGACAAGGCTTCGTATGCGACCGGGACGTTTGTTGATTTGGGGGGTGGGCGTTAATTTTCTGAATGTGTGTGATGAGGTCCGGCCTCATCGCTGGCAAGCCAGCTCCCACAGGTTTCCAGGTCGCTCACAAGTGTTGTGTTCGCCAAAGATCCCTGTGGGAGCTGGCTTGCCAGCGATGGGGCCAGTGCATTCAACAAGAAATCATCAGAACGACCGCACAATCCGCCCCAACGTCTCCATGGCCTTTTCCGAGTCTTCGGTCCAAGGGCTGCCATAGTTCAGGCGAATACAATTCCTGAACCGCTGCGTCGGCGAGAAAATCGGCCCCGGCGCGATGCTGATGCCTTGCGCCAGTGCCATCTGAAACAACTTCAATGAATCCATCTGCGGCGGCAATTCCAGCCACAAGAAGTAACCGCCCGCCGGTTGGCTGACCCGCGTCTGTGCCGGGAAGTAGCGGGCGATCGCCGCGAGCATCGCGCTCTGCTGTTCTTCGAGTGCGTAGCGCAGTTTGCGAAGATGCCGGTCGTAGCCGCCGTGTTGCAGGTAGTCGGCAATCGCTGCTTGCGCCGGCATCGAGGCACACAGCGAAGTCATCAGTTTCAGCCGTTCGATCTTTTGCGCGTAGCGGCCGGCGGCGACCCAGCCGATGCGGTATCCAGGGGCCAGGCTCTTGGCGAACGAGCCGCAGTGCATCACCAGACCCTCAGTGTCGAAAGCCTTGGCCGGTTTGGGTGCCTGTTGGCCGTAATAGAGTTCGGCGTAGACATCGTCTTCGATCAGCGGCACTTGATGGTGGCGCAGCAGTTCCACCAGTTCCTGTTTCTTCGCCTCGGGCATGGTGGCGCCCATCGGGTTCTGGAAACTGGTCATGCACCAGCAAGCCTTGATCGGATGGCGTTCCAGGGTTTGTGCGAGCACGCCGAGGTCGATGCCGTCGCGCGGGTGCACGGGGATTTCCACGGCTTTGAGCTTCAACCGCTCAAGGACTTGCAGGCTGGCGTAAAACGCCGGGGCTTCGATGGCGACCAGATCGCCCGGTTCGGTCACGGCTTGCAGGCACAGGTTCAGCGCTTCGAGGGCGCCGTTGGTGATCAACAACTCTTCCATCGGCAGCATCAGGCCGCCGACCATGTAGCGCAGGGCGATTTGTCGGCGCAGTTGCGGATTGCCCGGCGACATGTCAGTGACAACCATGCGCGGGTCCATTTCTCGCGCGGCGCTGGCCAGCGAGCGTGACAGGCGCTGCAACGGAAACAGGGTGGGGCTGGGGAATGCCGAGCCGAAGGGTACGGTGCTCGGGTCCTTGATCGAATCAAGGACCGAGAACACCAGTTCGCTGACGTCGACTTCGGTAGAGTCGTTGACGTGGCTACTGATCACCGGCTCGGAAAACGGGCTCGGCGCATGGGTGTTGACGAAGTAGCCGGAGCGCGGCCGGGCGCGGATCAGGCCTCGGCGTTCGAGCAGGTAATAGGCCTGGAACACCGTGGACGGGCTGACGCCGTAGGTCTGGCTGGCGTAACGCACCGAAGGCACGCGCTGGCCGGGGCCAAGGACGCCGGAGCGGATCAGTTCAGCGATGTCGTCGGCGAATTTTTCGTAGCGTTTCATCGAGGAGCCTTGGTGCTGGTTGATTGTGGTGTCAGGTAAAAAGCCCCTCACCCTAGCCCTCTCCCAGAGGGAGAGGGGACTGATTGCGGGATGCTGGCGAAGTACACCGACCTGAAAGTGCTTTGCTGAATCCATAATCGACTCGGTCTCTCAAGTCGATGTATAGCGACAGACACCTCGGTCGGCCCCCTCTACCCCTGGGAGAGGGCTGGGGTGAGGGGACTGGATTCTAACGGCTCAACGATTCATCGGCGCCACAAACCTGCTCTTCGCCACGCTGTAAACCTCAGGTTCATCGCTGTCGGCAATCTTGAAACTCAAGGTCTGCGAGCTGCTGGCCGGGCGTTCTGTGGTCATCGCCACCGACACCGGCACATCGACAATTTCCCCCGGCGCCAGGCTCAGCTCGGTCTTGCCTTGCAACTGGAAGCCGTCACCGTCGACCAGCGTCAGGTTGTAATCCTGACGCTGCTGGGTCTTGTTGATGACTTTGAGGCTATAGATGTTTTCGATCTGGCCCTGACCGTTCTCGCGGAACAGCCCGCGATCCTTGGTCACGTCCAGCGAGACCATTGGCCGCTCGACCAACGCCAGAGCCAGCGCACCGATCATCGCCACCAGCACCACGGTGTAGCCAATCAGTCGCGGGCGCAGCAGGTGGGTTTTGCCACCCTGCAATTCGCGCTCGGAACTGTAGCGGATCAAACCGCGCGGGTAGTTCATTTTGTCCATGATCGAGTCACAGGCATCGATGCACGCGGCGCAACCGATGCATTCCATCTGCAGGCCGTTGCGGATGTCGATGCCGGTCGGGCAGACCTGCACGCACAACTGACAGTCGATGCAATCGCCCAGGCCTGCTTCCAGCGGTTTCACGTCGCGTTTACGCGGGCCGCGGTTTTCGCCACGGGCCACGTCGTAGGAAATCGCCAGGGTGTCTTTGTCGAACATCACGCTCTGGAAGCGTGCATACGGGCACATGTGCATGCACACCGCCTCGCGCAGCCAACCGGCGTTGATGTAAGTCGCAGCGGTGAAGAACAGCACCCAGAACAGGCTGACGCCGCCGATTTGCAGGGTCAGCAATTCTTCGGCCAGTGGCCGGATCGGCGTGAAGTAACCGACGAAGGTCAGGCCGGTCATTACGCTGATCGCCAGCCACAAGGTGTGTTTGGCGGCGCGCCGGACCAGTTTGTTCAGGGTCCACGGCGCGGCTTGCAGTTTGATCCGTTGGTTACGCTCGCCTTCGGTGATTTTCTCGCACCACATGAAGATCCACGTCCACGAACTCTGCGGGCAGGTGTAGCCACACCAGACCCGGCCGGCAAACACGGTAATGGCGAACAGACCGAAGGCGGCGATGATCAGCAGCGCCGAAAGCAGAATGAAATCCTGCGGCCAGAACGTCGCGCCGAAGATGTGGAATTTGCTTTCGGACAAATCCCAGAGCACGGCCTGACGGCCGCCCCAGTTCAGCCACACGGTGCCGAAAAACAGCACAAACAGAAATCCCGCGCCACTCATGCGCAAGGTGCGGAACAGGCCGGTGAAGCTGCGGGTGTGGATCTGGTTGTCGCTGGATTTGGCCGTCGCCTTCATTGGGCGTGCGGGCACACTCTTTATAGTGGGCGTTGCTTCTACGGTTCGGACGGGGATTTGTTCGCTCATGGTTATTCGCTCATCAGCCTCCATCAGGCCAGAGCACTATGAGCGTCGATCTGTTTGCATAACAGACTCAGATATTTCAATAAAAAGCGGATCAGATGGGATTTCGCGCAACGCCTGCGACAAGTTGAAGCAGCCCGCAGGCGTGGGCGCAAACGCCTATCCCAGACGTTTGCGCGCGGTGTTGATCAAGGTCAGTCAAATCACCGAATCACTCTCGTCGGCTTTCAGGTGTTTGCGTCCATCCTTGGCGCCTGCAACGGTGAGGGCGTCGGCTTCTGATTCGGTCACGTAGACGCGGCGGCCGTCGATTTCCACGAACGACATGGCTTTGTCGCTATCCGTGCGCACTTCCAGGGTGTCGCAAATGCGAATTTCCTCACCATTTTCAATGGTGAAGAAGCACACTTTTTGATCGGGATTGGATTCATCGACTCGAAGGGGCATGGGGCAGTCCTTTTTTCAGGGGTATCTGAAAGGTTAGGGCGCACGCTTCGCTGATCGTTCTGCGCAACTGATTAATGGTCACCGCTGTCCATCGTTTATCGAGCCAATAACAAGGACCGCACGATGAACGCGTGGTGGCATGAAGTGTGGGAAACCCTGCAAGCGGAATTCGCCGACGTCGGCGATGCTTCGCAATTGACGCGGATCACCGTTCGCCTGCTGATGGCGGCGGTGCTGGGCGGGATTCTCGGCTTTGAGCGCGAGCATAAGGGCAAGGCTGCCGGGGTGCGCACGCATATGTTGGTGGCACTGGGGGCGGCGCTGTTTGTGCTGGTGCCGCAGACGTCAGGGGCGGAGTCCGATGCGATGAGCCGGGTGGTGCAAGGGGTGATTGCCGGGATCGGCTTTCTCGGTGCCGGGACTATCCTGAAAAACAAGGAAGGCGATGAAGGCCATGTCAAAGGCCTGACCACGGCAGCCGGGCTGTGGATGACGGCGGCCATTGGCGTCGCGGCCGGGCTGGGCAGGGAAGCGACGGCGTTGCTCAGTACCTTTCTGGCGCTGGGGATTTTCAGCGTGATGCCACGCGTCGTAAAACTCTTTGAAAAAGAAGAGGAGAAAACTGATGACCACTGATCATTCCTGCGCCGGATGATCGTTCCCACGCTCTGCGTGGGAATGCCTCAATGGATGCTCTGCGTCCGCTTTGGGACGCGGAGCGTCCCGGGCTGCATTCCCACACGGAGCGTGGGAACGATCGGTTAAACGATGACCGGAGGCATGGTGCTCGGCGGTTCCTCTTTAGGCGGCGGTGTGGTGCCGGGCGGCTCCTGCTCGGGAATCGGTTGCGGCTCGGTCTCGGGAAGCGTGGGCTTGTCGATATTCGGATCAGGCGTTTCGGCCGGGATCGGGATGTTCATCTGATGACCTCCGTGTGGCACATGGCGTGAGAAGTGCTTAAGTGGATTGACCACCTCGTAGCGAATTCGATCCGCTTTTCTGACACGGCAATTTCATCTGAACTTTTCCCGGCGCCGGTCGCTCGGAACCTAAGTGAGTTCATTCCGGGGCAGGCGCGGCGTTGCGAACACTGACCCGGCACAAGAGCGTCCTTTGGGCGTTAAGGAGAGATGCTCAATGACGGCTGAAAAACCTTCTGAATTAAGCTACAACCCGCACATGCCACTGTCGCAGGCCTTGCTGCTACCGCGCATTGTCATCGAAGACACCATGCCGACGCTGGATGGCGGACAGTTTGCCGTGAAGTCGATTGCCGGCCGTGAAGTGGTGGTCACCAGCAAGGTGTTTGCCGACGGCCACGACAAACTCGCCGTGCGCATCCGCTGGCGCGAGGAAGGCGAGGAGGCGTGGCAAAGCGAGGTCATGGCCGATCAGGGCAATAACGGCTGGCAAGGCCAGTTCCGCCCGGAACAGCAGGGACGTTTCCTTTATTGTATCGAAGCATGGATTGATCACTTCGCCAGTTTCCAATATGAACTGGAGAAAAAACACAACGCCGCCGTACCCGTTTCGCTCGAGTTGCAAGAAGGCCGCACGATGGTGCAACAGGCCGCTGAACGCAGCGAAGGCCAATTGAGCGAACAGCTCGCCGCGTTGCACCACGAATTGTCCGGGTTGCTCGAAACCGAGCAGGTTGCGCTGTTTCTGCACTCACGCAGTGCGCAACTGATGGCGCAAGCGGATCACCGCGCCTACTTGAGCGTCAGTCCTGAGTTCCCCATGGACGTTGAGCGTGAACTGGCTGAATTTGCCAGTTGGTACGAACTGTTTCCACGTTCGATCACCGACGATCCTCACCGTCACGGCACCTTTAACGATGTGCACTCACGTCTGCCAATGATTCAGGACATGGGTTTCGACGTGCTGTATTTCACGCCGATCCACCCGATTGGACGCGCCCACCGCAAGGGTCGCAACAATTCACTGAACGCCGGCCCGGATGATCCCGGCAGCCCTTACGCCATCGGTAGCGAGGAGGGCGGGCACGAAGCCATTCACTCGCAACTGGGCACCCGCGAAGACTTCCGCCGACTGGTGGCCGCTGCCGCCGATCACGGTCTGGAAATCGCTCTCGATTTCGCCATTCAGTGTTCTCAGGATCACCCGTGGCTCAAGCAGCATCCGGGCTGGTTCAACTGGCGGCCGGACGGCACGATCAAATACGCGGAAAACCCGCCGAAGAAATATCAAGACATCGTCAACGTCGACTTCTATGCGCCGGAGGCTATTCCCAGTCTGTGGGTCGAGTTGCGTGACATCGTCATTGGCTGGGTCGAAGAGGGCGTGAAGATCTTTCGCGTCGACAATCCGCACACCAAGCCGCTGCCGTTCTGGCAATGGCTGATCGCCGATGTGCGGGCGCTGTACCCGGAAGTGATTTTCCTCGCCGAAGCCTTCACCACGCCAGCAATGATGGCGCGCCTGGGAAAGGTCGGTTACACGCAGAGTTATACCTACTTCACCTGGCGCAATACCAAGGCTGAGTTGGCGACGTATTTCACTGAGCTGAATGAATCGCCGTGGCGCGAATGCTACCGGCCGAACTTCTTCGTCAACACACCAGACATCAACCCGGCATTTCTCCACGAATCAGGCCGTCCGGGCTTTCTGATCCGTGCAGCGCTGGCGACCATGGGCTCGGGCCTGTGGGGCATGTACTCGGGGTTCGAGCTGTGCGAGTCGGCGCCGGTGCCGGGCAAGGAAGAATACCTGGACTCGGAGAAGTATGAGATTCGCGTCCGCGACTTCACGGCGCCCGGCAACATCATTGCCGAGATCGCCCAGCTCAACCGCATTCGCCGGCAGAACCCGGCGCTGCACACGCATCTGGGCCTGAAGGTTTACAACGCCTGGAACGACAACATTCTGTATTTCGGCAAGCGCAGCTTTGACGGCAGCAATTTCATTCTGGTCGCGGTCAGCCTCGATCCGCATAACGTGCAGGAAGCGAATTTCGAACTGCCGCTGTGGGAAATGGGCCTGCCCGATGACGCGACGACCCATGGCGAAGACTTGATGAACGGGCACCGTTGGGACTGGCATGGCAAATACCAGTTCATGCGCATTGACCCGGCGTATCAACCGTTCGGCATTTGGCGAATCACCGCTACGTAATGATCGCAATGATTCAAATGTGGGAGCTGGCTTGCCAGCGATTGAGGTCTGTCTGCTTGCATCTTCATTGCTGAACCACCGCTATCGCTGGCAAGCCAGCTCCCACAATGACCGTATTTCTTCAGTTAAGACATCTTCAGAATTTTTCAGGAGTTTCACATGGCGAAGAAACCCAAGGCAGCCACCTTCATCAAAGACCCGCTCTGGTACAAGGACGCGGTGATCTACCAAGTTCACGTCAAATCATTTTTCGACTCCAACAACGACGGGATCGGCGACTTTCCCGGCCTCATCGCCAAGCTCGATTACATTGCCGACCTCGGCGTCAACACCATCTGGCTGCTGCCGTTCTACCCCTCGCCACGTCGCGATGATGGCTACGACATCGCCGAATACCGGGGCGTGCACAGCGATTACGGGACCATGGCCGACGCCAGGCGTTTTATCGCCGAAGCGCACAAACGCGGTTTGCGGGTGATTACAGAGCTGGTCATCAACCACACCTCCGACCAGCACCCGTGGTTCCAGCGTGCGCGCAAGGCCAAGCCCGGTTCGGCGGCGCGGGACTTCTACGTATGGTCGGATGACGATCAGAAATACGACGGCACGCGGATCATTTTTCTCGACACGGAAAAATCCAACTGGACCTGGGACCCGGTCGCCGGCCAGTACTTCTGGCACCGTTTCTATTCTCACCAACCCGATTTGAATTTCGACAACCCGCAAGTGATGAAAGCCGTGCTGTCGGTGATGCGCTACTGGCTGGACATGGGCATCGATGGTCTGCGTCTCGACGCAATCCCGTACCTGATCGAGCGCGATGGCACCAACAACGAGAACCTGCCCGAGACCCACGACGTCCTCAAGCAAATCCGTGCGGAAATCGACGCCAATTATCCCGACCGCATGCTGCTGGCCGAGGCCAACCAATGGCCGGAAGACACTCAACTGTACTTCGGCGACACCGATGCTGCAGGCCTCAACGGTGACGAATGCCACATGGCGTTTCACTTCCCGCTGATGCCGCGCATGTACATGGCGCTGGCCCAGGAAGATCGCTTCCCGATCACCGACATTCTGCGGCAAACCCCGGAAATTCCCGCCAACTGCCAGTGGGCGATTTTCCTGCGCAACCACGATGAGCTGACCCTGGAGATGGTCACCGACAAAGAGCGTGACTATCTATGGAATTACTACGCCGCTGATCGGCGTGCGCGGATCAACCTCGGTATTCGCCGTCGCTTGGCACCGTTGATGGAGCGGGATCGCCGCCGCGTTGAATTGCTCAACAGCCTGCTGCTGTCGATGCCGGGCACGCCGACGTTGTATTACGGCGATGAAATCGGCATGGGCGACAACATCTATCTCGGCGACCGCGACGGTGTGCGTACGCCGATGCAGTGGTCGATCGACCGTAACGGCGGCTTCTCTCGCGCCGATCCGGCGAGTCTGGTGCTGCCGCCGATCATGGACCCGCAGTACGGCTATCTGTCGGTCAACGTCGAAACCCAGGCAGGCGATCCACATTCATTGCTCAATTGGACGCGGCGCATGCTTGCCGTGCGCAAACAGTCCAAGGCGTTTGGTCGAGGCACATTGAAAATGCTCTCGCCGAGCAATCGCCGGATTCTCGCCTACACCCGTGAATTTACCGACGCCGACGGCAAACACGAAATCATTCTGTGCGTGGCCAACGTGTCGCGCAGCGCGCAAGCGGCGGAGCTGGATCTGTCGGCTTACGTTGGCATGGTGCCGGTGGAGATGCTTGGCGGTAATGCGTTTCCGCCAATTGGCCAGTTGAATTTCCTCCTGACATTGGCGCCGTACGGCTTCTATTGGTTCGCCTTGGCGGCGGAGAACCAGATGCCGAGCTGGCACGTCGAACCGGCGCAGAGCCTGCCGGACTTCACCACGCTGGTGTTGAAAAAACGCATGGAAGAACTGCTCGAAGCGCCGTCGCGTACGACGCTGGAGCAGAGCATCCTGCCGAGCTGGCTGCAGAACCGACGCTGGTTCGCCGGCAAGGATGCGGCCATCGACAAGGTGCATCTGGCCTACGGCGTGCGCTTCGGCGATGCCCAGCATCCGGTGCTGCTCAGCGAGATCGAAGTCACCAGCGGCGGGCAGACCAGTCGTTATCAACTGCCGTTCGGTTTTATTGCTGAAGATCAGGTCGGCCCGGCGTTGCCGCAGCAATTGGCCTTGTCCCGTGTACGCCGAGTGCGACAAGTCGGTCTGATCACCGACGCGTTCAGCCTCGAAGCGTTTATTCGTGCGGTGCTGCAAGGCATGCAGAACAACACGGTATTGCAGTCGGCCGAGGGTGAAATCCTTTTTGCGCCGACGCCGCATCTGGAAAAACTCGCTCTAGGGGCCGAGTCGGAAGTTCGTTATCTGTCCGCCGAACAATCAAACAGTTCGGTGGTGATCGGCAACAGCCTGGTGCTCAAGCTGATACGTAAAGTCGCTTCTGGCGTACACCCGGAACTGGAGATGAGCGCTTACCTGACCGAGGCCGGATTTGCCAATATCTCTCCGCTGCTCGGTTCGGTGATTCGCCGCGATGCCAAGGGCGAAGACAATCTGCTGATGATCGCCCAGGGTTATCTGAGCAATCAGGGTGACGCGTGGGAATGGACGCAGAACAACCTCGAACGGGCGCTGCGTGATGAGCTGGCCGATGCCATGTCCGAGCAGGAGCAGCATTACAACGCCCTCGGCGAGTTGAAGGATTTTGCCGGCATGCTCGGTCAGCGCTTGGGTGAGATGCACAAGGTGCTCGCTGCGCCGACCGACAATGCCGACTTCGCACCCCAGGTGTCGACGGCGAAGGATATGCAGGCCACCGGCAAGGATGTCGTGGCTCAGGTTGAGCACGCGTTGAAACTGCTAAAGCAGCATCAGGGCGAACTCAATCCGGTGGATCAGAAATTGGTCAAACGCCTGATCGACGAGAAGAAAACCATTCTTGCCCACGTGCAGGATCTGGCGAAAAAAGCCACGGGCGGCTTGCGCATCCGCGTCCACGGCGACTTGCATTTGGGTCAGGTGCTGGTGATCAAGGGCGATGCTTATCTGATCGACTTCGAGGGTGAACCGGCGCGGCCATTGAGCGAACGCCGTGGCAAACACAGCCCGTACAAAGACGTCAGCGGCGTATTGCGTTCGTTCGATTACGCGGCGGCGATGACTATCAACGTGCACAACGTTGACCATAGCGCCGAGTCTGAAACCGCGCGGCGTCTGGTTGCCGAGCGTTACCTGCGTGAGGCCCGTGAGGCATTTGTTCAGGCATATCGCCACGCGGCAGCTAGTCTTGATCATGCCTGGCAAGATCCTGAAGGTGCCGACGCCGCGCTGGCGTTGTTCGGCCTGGAGAAGGCGGCCTATGAAGTGGCCTATGAAGCCGAAAATCGCCCCACGTGGCTGCCCGTGCCGTTGCACGGTTTGTATGGGTTATTGACGGGGCTTAAACCCTTTTCCGATCTTGGTGGAGAGTAGTCATGAGTTTCTCGAACAAGGAACAGGGTCAGGTCAAAGAAGCACTGCTGCCCTCGGCGAAAGATATTGACGCTCTGGTGCGGGCGGAACATCAGGACCCTTTTTCCATTCTTGGCCCGCACGGCGATGGCGCTGGCGGGCAGTTCATTCGCGCTTATTTACCGGGTGCATTGAGTGTCGTGGTGCTGGACAAGGACAGCGGCGAAGAACTCGCTCCACTGGAACAGACCGAAACGCCAGGGCTGTTTGTCGGTCATTTCGCTCAGGCGCGGCCATATCAATTGCGCACGCGCTGGGCCGGTGGCGAGCAGGTTGCCGAGGATCCGTACAGCTTCGGCCAGTTGCTCGGTGAAATGGATTTGTACCTGTTCGCCGAGGGCAATCACCGTGACCTCAGTGCTTGCCTTGGCGCGCAACTGAAAACCGTTGATGGCGTCGACGGCGTGCGCTTCGCGGTGTGGGCACCGAACGCCCGGCGCGTCTCGGTGGTCGGTGATTTCAACGTCTGGGACGGGCGTCGGCATCCAATGCGTCTGCGTCATCCGTCCGGGGTCTGGGAGTTGTTCATTCCGCGCCTGCAAGCGGGCGAGTTGTACAAATACGAGATTCTCGGTGCCCACGGCATTCTGCCGCTGAAGGCTGACCCGATGGCGCTGGCCACCAGTCTGCCGCCGGACACCGCGTCGAAAGTCGCCGAGCCGCTGCAAATCGACTGGCAGGATCAGGACTGGATGAGCAGCCGTCGTGACCGCCAGAAACACTCGGCGCCGCTGTCGATCTACGAATTGCACGCCGGTTCCTGGCAATGCGAACTGGATGATCTGGGCGAAGTGGCGCGCCAGTACACCTGGCCGGAACTTGCTGAAAGGTTGATCCCGTACGTCAAGGAACTGGGTTTCACCCATATCGAACTGATGCCGATCATGGAGCACCCGTTTGGCGGCTCCTGGGGTTATCAATTGTTGTCGCAATTCGCCCCGAGTGCGCGGTACGGCTCGCCGGCGCAGTTTGCCGAATTCGTCGACGCCTGCCACCGGGCCGAGATCGGTGTGATTCTCGACTGGGTACCGGCGCATTTCCCTACCGATACCCACGGTCTGGCGCAATTCGATGGCACGGCGCTGTACGAGTACGGTAATCCGCTGGAAGGGTTTCATCAGGATTGGGACACGCTGATCTATAACCTCGGGCGCACCGAGGTGCACGGTTACATGCTGGCCTCCGGGCTGCACTGGTTGAAGCATTTCCATGTCGACGGCTTGCGTGTCGATGCGGTGGCGTCGATGTTGTACCGCGACTATTCGCGCAAGGCGGGGGAATGGGTGCCGAACCGTCATGGCGGACGGGAGAATCTGGAAGCCATCGACTTCCTGCGGCACTTGAACGATGTGGTCGAACTGGAAGCGCCGGGCGCACTGGTGATCGCCGAAGAGTCCACCGCGTGGCCCGGTGTCAGTCAAAGCACGCAGCAGGGCGGTCTGGGTTTCGCTTACAAATGGAACATGGGCTGGATGCACGATTCGCTGCATTACATTCAGCAGGATCCGGTCTACCGCGCCCATCATCACAACGAGTTGAGTTTTGGTCTGGTCTACGCCTGGTCCGAACGGTTCATCCTGCCGATCTCCCACGATGAAGTGGTGCACGGCAAGCATTCGCTGATCGACAAGATGCCGGGCGATCGCTGGCAGAAATTCGCCAACCTGCGCGCCTATTTGAGTTTCATGTGGACCCATCCGGGCAAAAAACTGTTGTTCATGGGCTGCGAGTTTGGCCAGTGGCGCGAGTGGAATCACGATCAGCAACTGGACTGGTATCTGCTGCAATACTCCGAGCACAAAGGCGTGCAGAAACTGGTGGGCGATCTCAATCGGCTGTATCGCGAAGAACCGGCACTGCACGATCAGGACGACGCGCCGCAAGGCTTTCAATGGTTGATCGGCGACGATGCGATCAACAGCGTGTATGCGTGGTTGCGCTGGAGCAAGGACGGTAAACCGGTGCTGGTGGTGGCCAACTTCACGCCGGTGCCACGTCAGGCTTATCGCGTCGGCGTGCCGTTTGCCGGGCGCTGGGCAGAATTGCTCAACAGTGATGCCGATACCTATGCCGGTTCCAATTATGGCAATGGCGGCGGGGCGTTTACCGAGGAAGTGCCGAGCCATGGTCAGTCGTTGTCGCTGGAACTGAATTTGCCACCGCTGGCGGTGTTGATCCTTAAACCTGAGGGTTGATCCCGGTAGTGTCAAACTGTGGGAGCGGGCTTGCCCGCGATGAGGCCGTCACTTTTAACATCTTTGGTGACTGACACTCCGCCATCGCTGGCAAGCCAGCTCCCACAGGGTTCTTCGGTAATCTGAAGATCACCAGCGCATCCGCACCCCAAGGCTGCCAATGATCCCGTTCAAATCATTGTCATCGACATCACTGCTGTAATCCGCACTCACATAAAGGCTCACCGCCGGCGTCACCCGCGCTACCAGCCCCAAGCCCAGTTCTACGGTGGATGACTTGCGGCTGCTGCTGATCTTGTCGACCTGATCCAGTGTCACGGTGTTGCCGGTGTACACCGTGTGCCAGAGGTTAGTGCGCACATAGGGCTCCACCGGCAGACCATTCAAATCGTAACTGCCTTTCAAGCGTGCACCGACGCGGCCGCTCCAGGCTGTCAGATCAGTGGAGGAAGCGTTGCCCGAGCCGGCATACGGCGTGTCGAGGGTGATGCGTTGATTGATTAATTGCGCCTGCGGTTCGACCACCCAGTTGTCGCTCAAGCCAATCGGATAACCGCCCTCTACCGACAAAGTCAGTGCGCTACCTTCGGTGGCCTGGCGTGCACCTTGTTCATTGCGACTGAAACCACTGACCCGGCCACCGCTGGCCGATAGATCCACGTGCCAGCCCTGGGCGCCGATCAGGCTGTAGTAGGCGCCGAGGCTCTGACCTTGCAGGTTGAGGGTGTCACTGTTCGGATCTGCCAAGGCACGGCTGGTGAGCAGACCATTGGCGTTGGCTTGAATCTGGTTGAGGCCGCCGATCAGGCCAATGGTCTGGGTATGGCTACCACCTTGCACGGTCAGCACGGCAGGACCTTTGAAGTCGCCGCTGCCGGGCGTTGCGAAACCTGAAGACAGCACATCGGTTTGCGCTTGCCGGGCACTGCGGCCATAGAGTTGATCCCAGGCGCCGGGGGCGAGGTCTTCGGTGATCAGGTTGGCGCCTTGCAAGTCCGGCCGTGGACTCAAACGCTGCGGCCCGGGGGTGATGACGGTGACGGGCAAGGTCATGACGGGCACATCCGCGCGATACCACGGTGTCGTTTCATCCGCCGCAGGAGCGGCCTGCGCCTCCATGGATGAGCACAGCAAGATAGAACTCGACACTGTGCAGAAAGTGATTTTGATCTCGTGTGGGGTGACTGAAATTTTCATGGAGGTCTACCTTGCAGGCGCATGCATTCTCTCTGTGTGGCGTCTCTCCTACCCCGAACGAGGGGCGACCGAATGGGGCGGGGCGAACCCTGACCGCTCGATTTTGCGAGTGTCCGAAGGCTCGTCCCGGATAGTGATTCCGGGGGTAGTAAGGTAGAGATAAGAAGAGTCGAGTGCAGCCGTCAAGAAATTGAACGATGAGCGGTAGTGGTAAAACAGAGTTTGCAAGCGTTTGTTTTTCTGCACATAACTAAGTGGTTGTTTGCATGGAAAAACGTGACGAAAGTCCAAGGCAGAGACGTTTTATTGCCGACGGAAGGTCTACCAGCTAATGCGCACTCCTAGATTACCTACCACGCCGCGTACGTCATTGCTGTCAATATTGCTGCTGTAATCGGT
This sequence comes from Pseudomonas sp. NPDC085632, assembly GCF_044541255.1. Lineage (NCBI taxonomy): Bacteria > Pseudomonadati > Pseudomonadota > Gammaproteobacteria > Pseudomonadales > Pseudomonadaceae > Pseudomonas > Pseudomonas sp. NPDC085632. Next base: position 63,543 of record NZ_JBITSX010000001.1, read on the forward strand.
ACTGGCGTACACACTGACGGCGCGGTCGAGGGTCAACACGACACCCAGGCCAATGTCCGCTGTCGAGGATTTCTGTTCGCTGGTAATCACATCGCTGTCGCCGAATGTCACCGAATCAGTGCCGGAAAACGTATGCCACAGATTGGCGCGCAAGTACGGTTCCACCGGCAGGCCACTGACCTGATAACGGCCCTTGAGACGTGCACCGAGGCGACCGGTCCAGGCACCGTCGGAATCGAACGAAACACGCGAAATACCATCGTCCTGACTGTCGAGGGAGATTTTCTGGTGGATGACCTGCGCCTGAGGCTCGATCACCCACGTATCACTGATCGGCAATGGATAACCGGCTTCGGCCGACAACGTCAGCGCGTGCCCGCGATTATCCAGTTTCACGCCGCGATCGGAATGGTTGTCGCCGTCGAAACGCGTGCCCATCACCACGGTATCGAGATACCAGCCGTAGGGATCGGTCAGCGTCCAGTACAGGCCATAGCTGTCGCCTTCGAGTTTGATCTTGCCGGCGCTGTTGTGCTGCAAACCCTCGTTGAAACCGTCGACGTCACCCTGCAAACGGCTGTGGCCGACAAAGAACCCTATACGCTGGCTCTGGCCGGCGGATGTCTGCGAACTGAACAGATCATTGCCAACCTGAAAGCCATTGAGCGAGCCGTCCAGGCGCGGGGTCACTGTCCCAGCCCAGGTCTGTTCGAAGTTCTTGCCGTAGACCCGGCCCCAGCCGGCACCGAATGTGCCGGTTTCAGTGAGCAGGCGCTGATCGCCCTGTCGATCATGAAAAGTGCCCAGCGCGTTGAGCGTCAATTGCGCAGCAGCCGGCGGCAACACTGACCAGGTCGGCACTTCCGGGCGGTACAGGGGAATCGGCGCGGCACCGGCCACGGCGGCGGGTAACACCGGCAAGGAAACGATGGGCGCCGGTTCGCCGGGTGCGCCGTCGAGGGGGGTAATGGCCGCTGCGATCGGGGTGGCCACGACCGGGACCAGAATCGGCGGCAATGCCGGATCGGGATTGGGCACGCTCATCAGTTGCGGTGCGACCACGGCTGAGCGCAAATACCAGTTGTTCTCGGTGCCGGCGGTGACGCCGCCCTTGAACAGGTAGTAATCGTAAGCGCCGGCAGACACCGGGCCGCCGAGAGTAAACGCAGTGTCGCTGCTGACCGTGCTGCCTAGTGCCTGCACCAGTTCAATGCCATTGACCTGGGTCAGCGCGCCCAGGCCGCCGACATTGCTGACACTGATGACCGTTGAACCGTCAAGGCTGCCGTTGTTGACGACCAGTCTGTCGCTCGGTGAATCATCACCCTCGACGATGCTTTGCAGCAGTAACTGACCACGGTTGCCGACATAGTTGCCTTGCACGGTCAGTGTATCGTTGGTGCGGCTGTTGCCTTGTGTCAGGTCGATGACCCCGGCGTTGTCGAGCGTCACGTTTTACCCCGCCACGGCTGGCGCAACAACACCCTGAGTCGAAAACAGAGTGCTGCTGGCGTCGATGTTCAATAGCCCCGCGCCGGTACCCGCGTCACCCAGCACCAGGGCGGACGATCCCAGATCAAGCTGCGAGCCGTTGTTGAGGTTGAGCGTTTCCCAATTGACGAACCGCGCGGGCAGGGAAGTTCGTGTGTTATCGAACGTCAGCGCATCGTTGCCGACGCCGCCATTGATACCCGGCGTCAGCGCAAGAATGCTGTCGTCAAGGTTACGCAGGGTAGCCGTGTCATTGCCGACGTCCATCAGGACCGCCGAACGGATAATCCCGCCACCGTCCCACAGGAAACGGTCATCACCGACGCTGGCGCGAATCTCGCCGACGATTTCTCCGCCACTTACGGTGAGGCTGTCGTTACCGCCGCTGACACTGATATTACCGCCGATGCGGCCGCCGGAAACGATGATGGTATCGGTGCCGAACCCGGTCACCAGATTACCGAGAATCTGCCCGCCCGACAGGTCGAAAACATTGTTGTCGAGTTTCATGTCGACCCGGCCGATCGTGCCGCCGGTCATGCGCGCGACATCGCCGTCCTCGAAGGCGCCGACGATAGTGCCACCGGTCATCAGAAACGTATCGCGGCTGTCGCCTTGGGCCAGTGAGCCGATTGAGCCACCGTTCATGATGAAATCATCGATGCCGTTGCCCTGACTGACCGCGCCAGTGATGACCCCGGCATTGATCTCGACCCGGTCGGCACCCGCGCCGAAGGTCACGCTGCCATTGATCTGGCCAGTGCTGTTGGCGGGGAAGGTCAGGCTGTTACTGCCGGCGAGATCCGTCAGTGAACCGCTGGTGCCGCTGTCACAGGTGAAGTTGTCATTGCCAGGCCCGGGCACCAGGTTGCATGCCGCAGAAGCGGGGTGGCTGGTCAACATCAGCAGAGAAGCAGGCAGGAGCAGGGCGTGCGGTATTGTCCGCAGGTGATTGGAGTAGCGCGGCATAGTCATTCCCTGTGGCAAATTCGGGGGAATTCATCCTTGGGTGTGCCATGAATTGGGCATCATCTACAGTTGATGCCCTACATCAAATCCATGGCCTAACGGATTGAATGCGCTACTCCTTGAGCTTTTTTAGGTGTAGATGAATTTCCTCACGGTACAAGCAGGGCTGACGGACGGTCTTGTCAGAATCGCGCTTACAGATGCACTTCCACCGCCAGCGGCAAATGATCGGACAGATGCGTCCACGGCTTGTTGCCGAGTATCTGCGGGTCATGACTGCTGGCATTGCGCAGGTAGATGCGGTCGAGTCGCAGCAACGGAAACCGCGCCGGATAAGTCTTGGCCGGGCGCCCGTGATGACGCTCGAAGGCTTCGTGCAGATAGTCGCGACGGGCGAGGGCGACATTGCCCTGAAGCTGCCAGTCGTTGAAATCGCCAGCAATGATTACCGGCGCGTCATCAGGCAGGGATTCGAGCAACTGACACAGCAGTTGCAACTGCAATTGCCGATGGCTTTCCAGCAGGCTCAGGTGCACACAGATCGCGTGGACCTCGGCGTGCCCCGGCACGTCGAGCACGCAGTGCAGCAGGCCGCGGCGTTCAGGCCCGGTGATCGAGACATCAAGGTTGCGGTACTCACGGATCGGGTATTTCGACAGCAGCGCATTGCCGTGGTGGCCGTCGGGGTAGACAGCGTTGCGCCCGTAAGCGAAATCGCTCCACATGCTGTCGGCGAGAAATTCGTATTGCGAAGTTTGCGGCCATTCGTTGTAACGGCTCGAATGCCGTTCGTGTTCACCCACCACTTCTTGCAGAAACACCAGATCGGCCGAGGTGCTGCGCACCGCTTCACGCAGTTCCGGCAGAATAAAGCGCCGGTTGAGCGCGGTGAAACCTTTGTGGGTGTTGACCGTCAGCACCCGGAGACGATGAATGACGGGCGCGTCGACAACATGACGCTTGGGATCGCTGGACACGTTCACTCCTCTGGATTGCGGGCCGCTTACTCATGCGACTGATGGCGAGGGGCGGCAGTTCCTTTTGGATAGTCTTCGATAACGCACCGTACCCTGTGGGAGCTGGCTTGCCAGCGATAGCGATCTATCAGGCGATGAATGAGGTGCATGTTACGGCCTCATCGCTGGCAAGCCAGCTCCCACAGGACCTCGGTGCTTCTGGCAGTCAGACAAAGACGATTTCGTAGGGCAAACGCATTCTTTCGAGAATCACCGGCGGCAACATCGGTGCAATGCCGATCGCCGGTTCGCCGTTCAGCTGACTGGCATAGGCGTGAGTGGCGTGGCTCTTGCGCGCTACGGTCCAGGTGTCGAGGCGCAGTTTGCGCGCACGCTCCCAAGGGATCATTTGCTGGTCGCGCTCGGGCCAGTGCCAGGCCCAAACCGGTACGTCATGGAACGTCGCACCGGCCTGTTCTGCCGCTTGCGCACTGGCCCGACCCACTGCTTCGTGGTCATCATTGCCATCGCCGCGCCAGGTGCTGAACACCACGTCACCGGGGCGCAGGTAACGGCTGATGAACTCGGTCACTTGCGCCTGCTGGTCGCACAAGGCGTTATCGGTGAAGCCGCCACGCACCCATTTCAGGCTGTGCATCGGCAAGCCGAGGCGGCGCAAGGCTTCGACGCTTTCTTGTGGGCGAAACACGCTCAGGCGTTTTTCCGACCACTGCCGTGAGCCCGGATGGCTGGCACTGCCGTCAGTGATCGACAGCAGTTGCAGTGGATGCTCGAGGCTTGACAGTAATTGCAGCAGTCCGCCGCAGGTGACCACTTCATCGCCGGGATGCGGCGCGATGACCACGGCGCGGGCACCATCGGGCACCAGGCTGCGAGTGTTGATGACGGGAATGTTGTCCAGTTGTGCGGCGCTGTTCCATATTTGCGCCGGCAGACTGCTGTCGTTGAGGGATAACGGTTTCATGGTCTGACGTCCTTGTGTTGTCTCGCCCTCAGTCGTGTGCGTGGCAGTGATTGCCAGACGCTACCGACCCGTGAAGGCTGGTTGAATGCCCTGCGACGCTCCGAACCCTGGATTGCCGCGCAGCAGAGTATTGCTCATGAAGCGAAGTTCGTCGCGTCACAGATCAATCTGATCCGCTTTTTTTTGCGCTATCTGTGCCAGATTTCGCAGGTAGTCACCAAAGCCACCGCGCGCACGGCTGTCGAATCGCGCACTGGTAAGCACTTGCGGGCGATGGCTCCAGGCGATGTTCGCGCCGTCGAGTTCCAGTTCCCGCACCAATTGCACATCCTCGTCGCAAGCCAGCGGTTTAAAGCCTCCGGCCCAGCGGTAGGCGTCGGCGCTGATGCCCAGATTGGCACCGTGGATATGCCGATGGCCATCGCAGGCCCGGTAATGCCGGTGATAGCGGATTTGCGCCGCTGCATCGAACGACTCGTGCCAGTGCTCGACCGTGACGGTACCGCAGACCGCGTCCGCACCCAAGCCCAACTGCGCCACCAGCCAGTCATCGGCGACGCGGCTGTCGGCGTCCGAGCAGGAGATCCAGCGTGCCCCGCGCTCCAGCAATAGCTGTGCACCCGCCGCGCGCGCCTGGCCGACATTGCGTGCGTCGATGTGCAGACTCAGCACCGGATAGCGACTGACAATCTGCGCCGAGCGGTCGGTGCAGCTGTCGAGCACCACCAGCACTTCAACGCGCTCGCCGGCCAGCAAGCCATGCCGGCTGGCGCGCATCGCCGCGCTCAGGCATTCGTCGAGCAAGTCTTCTTCGTTGTGTGCCGGGATCAGAATGCCGATCATCGCAACCCCTCCAGCGCCGCTACCGAGCGCGGTTCGCGGCTCCATATCTCAAGGATAAAGTCCGCTTCCTGATGCAAAACCAGACGCGGCAGATGCAGTTTTTCGTGGATCAGGTCGTGAACCTGCCGCGCATTCAGCGGGCAATCGTCGATCGGCGGACGCCAGTGACAAGCGAGGAACTGGCCGTCTGCAGTCAGGCAATCACTGGCCCGACGGATCACGTCTGTCAGATCTGCGCCATCGAGGTAGTAGCCGATCTCGCTAAATACGATGAGGTCGAATTTTTCCTCCGGCCAGTCGCCGGGAAGACGGTTTTGCCGCACTTCGGCGTGGTCGAACAGGCTCAACCGCGTGCGCGCCAGAGTCACTGCCGCACTGGCGGTGTCGCAGCACAGCAAGCGATCGCAGAGACTGGCCAGTTCTGCGCTCAACTCGCCGTTGGCGCATCCCGGCTCAAAGATTGCCCGGTAGTGCGGACGCGGCAGGGCGGCGAGGGTGATCGCGCGTTTGCGCTGTTCGTACCAGCGATCGCGGAAGGCCCACGGGTCGTCGTTGCCGGCAAACAGACCATCGAAATAGCGATCCTCGACACTCATAGAAACACCACTTCGAAGGGCTGCAGCAGGCGATCGAGCACATACGGCGCGAGCACCGGACCGAGTCCGGCGTCAGGGTCCCCTTCCAGTTGACTGGCGAAGGCGTGTACCGCGTGGCGCTTGCGCGCGACTTGCGCGGGCGTCAGAAGAATCTTGCGTGCGCGTTGCCACGGTACGAAGGCGTCTTCCGGGGTTGCCCAGTGCCAGGTCCACACCGGCAGTTCATGGCAACTCGCACCGACGCGGCGGGCAGCCTCGGCACTGGCGCGGCCGACGGCTTCGTGGTCGCAATGACCGTCTTCGCTCCACGTGGTGAACAGCACGTCATCGGAGCGCAGATGACGCTCGATGAAATCGACCAACTGCGCTTCCTGCGCCGCGACCTGAGTGTCGCTGAAGCCACCACGCAGCCACTTCACGCGATGCATCGGCAAACCGAGACGCCGCAACGCTTCGGCAGACTCCTGCGGGCGTACCACGCTCAGACGTTCCACCGGCCAACGACTGGAACCGGGGTGACTGGCGCTGCCGTCGGTGACTGAAATCAACTGCACAGGCCGGCCGGCCTCGGCGAGCAATTGCAGCAAACCGCCACAACCGAGCACTTCATCGTCCGGGTGCGGCGCAACAATCACCGCCCGTGCGCCCGGAGGCACCAGACTGAGGATGTCGATGCTGTCCAGCTCCGCCAGATGCCGCGAAGCCTGCCACTGATGCAGGCTCGTGCCCTGGCCGACAATCGGATTGGTTTTCATAGTGCCCATGCCTCCGTGGATTGCCCGGCAACCAGTTGCCCGAGTGCAGCCAGATCACGTTCGGCATGACTCTGACGCAGGAATACCGGCAGGTCGGCGCTGAGCCGGGCAAAGTGTCGATCCTTGCAAAACGGCCCGGCGCCGAGGGCGCGACCGACTTCACGCATCACCTGCTCAACTGACTGTTCGACCACCGCACGGGCACGACGGGCGAGCAGTTCGGCGTTGTCTGCGGGATGTGCATCGATGTGCAGGGCGCTGAAACGCAGCACATCGGCGGCCGCCTGCAAGGCGCTGTCGACCGCGCCGAGATGGGCGAGGGCGTGCGGCTCCGGGCGCTGCCCACACTGCGCGCGCAACGCTTCGGCAATTTGCCTTGCGGCGCCGTACCAGCACGCCGCTATTCCGATTCCGCCTTGCCAGAAACCCGGTCGTTGCAGATAGTCGCCGGGATTGCCGATGGCCTGCGCTTCGGCGCCGTCGAACAGCACCTCGACGCTGCCGGTGGCGGCCATGCCAACGGCTTGCCAGCCTTGTTCGGTGACGGTCACGCCCGGTTGATCGAGGGCGACGGCCACCAGCTGTTGCTGATCCTCGGCATCCCACGCGGTGAGCAAGGCATGGCTGAGCACGGCGGCCCCGGAGCACCAGGCCTTGCGCCCGTGCAACGCGACCATGTGCCCGGCCGGGCTGACCTTGACTCGTGCCTGCGGTGGTTCAGCCGCCCACATGCCCCAGGTGCTGCCCGGCGTCGGCGTGCCGCCCAATTGCTCGATGATCGCCAGTGCGTCGGTATGGCCTTCGAACAGTTTGCACAAACCGAGGTCATGCCCGCCGACTTCCGCCAACTGCTGAAAACGTTCCAGCGTGCGGCCACTGCCCGGCAACGGCAAACGATCCAGCCCGGCTTCGACCAGCGCCCGCAGACAATCGCCGAGCGCTACGGTGTGCGGATAATCTGCCGGACGCCGGGCGAGATAACGGTGCAGATCCATATCAGTCTTCTTCATCACGTTGCAGTTCGAACAGCAGCAGCGAGCGCCCGGTGACCGAGTATTCGTGGCCGAAATCGAAGCGTTCCTGCCCACGGATCGACGGCTGATTGGTGTCGATCATGCACGTCCAGAAGCTGCCTTCCGGCACTTCCGGCAACGTGAAGTTGACGATGTCGTGATGGGCGTTGACCACCAGCAGCAAGGTCGCATCCGCACCCTTGCGGCGAATCCCGGTTTCCTGCGCGCGGCCGTCGAGCAACATGCCCAGGCAGCGATTGTGCGCATCGTGCCAATGCTCGGTGGTCATCTCGGTCGCATCCGGCGCCAGCCAGGTGACGTCCTTGACGCCGATGTCCTCGTTGTACTCGCCCACCAGAAAACGCCCGCGACGCAAAATCGGGTAAGTCAGGCGCAACTTGATCAGGCGTTTGACGAACTTGAGCAGTGCCTTGCCGTCCTCGCTCAGATCCCAGTTGACCCAACCGATTTCGCTGTCCTGGCAGTAGGCGTTGTTATTGCCGTCCTGAGTGCGGGCGAATTCATCACCGGCGACGATCATTGGCGTGCCCTGGGCGAGCAGCAGGGTGGCGAAGAAATTGCGCATCTGCCGATGACGCAGGGCATTGATTTCAGGGTCGTCAGTCGGGCCTTCGACACCGTGGTTCCACGACAGGTTGTTGTTGCTGCCGTCCTGATTGTTCTCGTCGTTGGCTTCATTGTGTTTGTCGTTGTACGACACCAGATCGTTGAGGGTGAAACCGTCGTGGGCGGTGATGAAGTTCACCGACGAATACGGCCGCCGCCCGCGCTGGTTGAACATCTCGCCGGAGGCGGTCATGCGGCTGGCGAAGTCGGCGACCTGACCGTCGTCACCTTTCCAGAAGGCGCGCACGGTGTCGCGGAACTTGTCGTTCCACTCGACCCAGCCCGGCGGGAAGTTGCCCACTTGATAACCACCGGGGCCGCAGTCCCACGGTTCGGCAATCATTTTCACCTGGCGCAGCACCGGGTCCTGACGGCAAGCGACGAGGAAGCTGTGACGCTCATCGAAACCATCGTGGTAGCGGCCGAGAATGGTCGCCAGATCGAAGCGGAAGCCGTCGACGTGCATCTCGCTGGCCCAGTAACGCAACGAGTCGGTGACCATTTGCAGGACGCACGGATGACTCAGGTCCAGCGTGTTGCCGGTGCCGGAGTCGTTGATGTAGAAGCGTTTGTCGTCGGGCATCAAGCGGTAGTAAGAGGCATTGTCGATGCCGCGCATCGACAGGGTCGGGCCTTGCTCGTTGCCCTCGGCGGTGTGGTTATAGACCACGTCGAGAATCACTTCGAGGTTGGCTTCGTGCAAGTGCGCGACCATCTCCTTGAATTCGGCAATCTTGCCGCTGGCCAGGTAGCGTGGGTCCGGGGCGAAAAAGGCGATGCTGTTATAGCCCCAGTAATTGGTCATGCCTTTGTGCAGCAGGTGCTGGTCGTTGACGAACGCGTGGATCGGCAGTAACTCGACCGTCGACACACCGAGCTTGCGGATGTGTTCGAGCACATCGTCGACCATCAACCCGGCAAAGGTGCCACGTACGTTCTCCGGCACCGAGGGGTGGCGCATGCTGATGCCGCGCACGTGGGTTTCGTAAATGATGGTTTTGTCCCACGGCACGCTGACACGGTGGTCGTTGCCCCACGTGTGTGCGGGGTCGATGACTTTGCACTTGGGCACGAACGGTGCGCTGTCGCGCTCATCGAAACTGAGGTCGGCATCCGGGTGGCCGATGGTGTAGCCGAACAGCGCTTCTGACCACTTGAGTTGGCCGACCAATTGCTTGGCGTACGGGTCGATGAGCAATTTGTTGTGGTTGAAGCGGTGACCGTTGGCCGGGTCATACGGGCCGTAGACGCGGTAGCCGTAGATCAGCCCCGGGTGCGCATCGGGCAGGTAGCCGTGGTAAATCTCGTCGGTGTATTCCGGCAGTTCGATGCGTTCGAGCTCAACCTCGCCGGCATCGTCGAAGATGCACAGTTCGACTTTGGTGGCGTTGGCGGAAAACAGGGCAAAGTTCACCCCCAGCCCATCCCAGGTTGCACCGAGGGGGAAGGGCAGGCCTTCACGGATTCTCGACGGCTCGGCGTGCGCGGTGGGCTCGGCTTTCTTTGGACGGGTCATGATTGCTCCTGCAAAAATCGGGGTAGTTCGGTTAACACCGGACCCTGTGGGAGCGAGCTTGCTCGCGAATGCGATCTGACATTCAACATTGCAGTCGCCTGACACTCCGCCTTCGCGAGCAAGCTCGCTCCCACAGGGATGGGTGTGCTTTCTTGAGGACGAGCGCGTCCTCGGTGGCGAGCGAACCCGCCACACGTTCATTCAGTTCAATAATCCGGTTAGAGCGTCAGATCGCCGAAGGCTTCTTCGGCGCTCGGGGCTTTTTCTCGGCGGCTTTCTCGCCCGGGGGAATCACTTTGGCGGCGCTGGCCGGTTTGGCTTTGGCCGCAGGTTTCGGTTTGGCGGCTGGGGCCTTGGCCTCAGTAGCCTTGCCTGCGGTTTTGCTGCCAGCCACTTTTGGTGGCTTTTTCGGGGCAAGGGCTTCCGCTTCGGCCAGTTTGCGCGCCATCTCCCAGTGGCGCTCCTCCTGGCCAGCAGGCTGACCTTCCGATTCCCAGATTTGATAGGCGAATTCGCGAATGCGTTTATCGTCGGTACTCATCGCAATGCTCCTGAACTGAACTCGTGCTTACGTTAAGTGTTGGATAAAGAGATTGACCGGGACATCCCCCAGCGCGTCGCTGATATTCAGCTCCCTGTTTTTTGTGACTGCTGTGCTTGAAAAAAGTCCCTTCAGGTTTGTGTCAGAGGCGGCGAACGGTAAAACCACCCGCGTATCGCCCCAGCGCAGCGCATCGACCTGAGGTACAGCACTGTTTTCCAGCAACGTGGCGCAACGGATCGGCACGATCACGATGGCCTGCTGCTCCTCGTGCTCGCGGGCAAACGCGAGCACGTTGTGCGCCTGACTGCCGAGCACTTCCAGAGCTTGGTAGCTGCCACGGCGGAACAGCTCGGCATGCTCGATACGCAGGGTCAACACTTGGGCGATCAAGGCTTGCTTGATGCGCCCGTCACGCCAGTTCGCCAGCAACTCCACAGGTGGCAATCGCTCCTGCAAGGCGTGTTCACGAGCGGCGTAATCCACCGGCCGGCGATTGTCCGGATCGACCAGGCTGAAGTCCCAGAACTCATTACCCTGATACAGATCCGGCACCCCCGGCACGGTCATGCGCAGCAAGGTTTGCGCCAAGCCATTGAGGGCGCCGGCAGCGGCGATGCTGTTGACGGTCTTGCTCAGTGCTGCGCGCAGCAGTTCGCCTTCTTCACCGGTGAGGAGTTTTTCGGTGAACGCCTGCGCGGCGTTTTCATAGACTTCATTGGGTGCGCTCCAACTGCTTTGCAGCTTGGCCTCGCGCAGGGCTTTCTGTTGCCATTGCCAGACGCGATTGGCGTAGTCAGCGAACCCGGCCTGATCGTCATCGCGCAGTTGCAGCGGCCAACTGCCCAGCAACGCTTGATAGAGGATCAGTTCATCGCCGCTCGACGGCATCTGCTCGTCAACGCGCACCGGGCGGGCGAGGGCGCGCCACAGTTCGATCTGCTCGGCGTACCAATGGCTGCGTTCACTGAGCACGGCCAGCCGCGCGCGCGTGTCTTCGCCGCGTTTGTGGTCGTGGGTCGCGGTGGCGAGCAAGTTGTCGGGGAATTCATTCAACCGTTGCTGATTGACCGCATGAAAGTCGCTGAGCGGGGCACTGAACTGTTCAGTGTTGTAGCCGACATCATTGCGCGACAACAGCACCGCAGAGCGATACAGCGCGGTGTCCTCCACGGCTTTGGCCGCCGCCGGAGACGTCAGTTGTTGAAAACGCACACAGGCATGCTTGAGGATCTTGCGTGAACGCCCACGTGGTTTGCGCCGCCACGGCGTGCCACCGAGCCAGGCGGCAACGCAGTCGAGCACCGGCCAGTCGGCTTCGCTCAGCGTTTGCCGGGCCCCGTCCATGGCTTGCTGGAAAAACACCTCGTCCTGCGCCGAGCGGCCCATGGCGCTGATGTAAGTGCGATAGACCGGGAAATGCACGATCAGCGCCTGCAGCACCCGGCGGATCGCACCGAGAGTCAGGTCGCGGGTCATCAGGTCATCGCGGGCGACTTGCAGCAGGGCCTGGGCGACGCTTTCGCAATCGCTGGCCAGCGAGCCGTTGAGAATCTGCTGACGCGCCAGCTGTGCTTCTTCGATGAACGCGGCCGGGCGTTCGGTGCGCCGCTGCCAGAGGTCACCGAGCACGAATTCACCGTCCGGGTCGTGTTGCAGCAGCGACAGCTGATTCATGAACTCGTAACCCGTGGTGCCATCCACCGCCCAGTCACGGTGCAGGGTTTCGCCGGCGCCGAGGATCTTCTCGACGTAGATCGGCAAGTGCCTGCCGGGCGCCAGCAGATCGACGCGCCGGCGCAGCTTGCGGCAATAACCACGCGGATCGGCGAGGCCGTCGATGTGGTCGATACGCAAGCCGTCGACCAGACCCTCGGCGATCAACTGGAAGATCTTGCCGTGGGTGGCCTCGAATACAGCCGGGCGCTCAACACGCAGCCCGCCGAGCTCGTTGATGTCGAAGAAGCGCCGCCAGTTGATGTCATCCGCCGCCGTGCGCCAACTCGCCAGACGATAGCTCTGACGCTCCAATAATTGATGCAGCTTGTGGAAGCCTTCTTCGGTGGTCGAGTCGAAATGCTGCAGGTTGCTGTGAATCGCTTCAAGCGTCTGCGAATCGCCCGCCAGTTCGCGCAGCTCTTCCTTCAGTGGCATCGCCAGCGAATGTGCATCAGTCTGATAACTGAGCGTGCTGAACCGGTCAGCGAGGGATTTCAGCGTCTCCTGATGTTTGAGGATCTCACCGTAATCACTCGGGCAGATCGGGAAATGATGATCGTAGTGCTCGACGTAAAAGCTGCCGGTGTTTGCCTTGAACAGCAGCTTCAGCGTGCCTTCCTGCAACGCCACACCATAATCGCTGCCAAGAAACGGCAGCAGCAACTGGCCTTCCATCAGCGGGTCGGGCGAGTGCCATTGAATGTCGAAGAACTCGCCGTAAGGGCTCAGCCGCCCCCATTCCAGCAGGTCGAGCCACCACGGATTGTCGTTGCCACCGACCGCCATGTGGTTGGAGACGATGTCGAGGATCAGTCCCATGTTGTGTTCGCGCAGGGTGCCGACCAAGCGCCTTAACGCCGGCTCGCCACCGAGTTCGGGGTTGACCTGGGTCGGGTCGACGACATCGTAGCCGTGCATGGAACCGGCCCGAGCCGCGAGCAGCGGCGAGGCGTAAATATGGCTGATACCGAGCCGGGCAAAGTAGGGCACCAGTGGCACGGCCTGTTCAAGGGTGAAGCATTTATGAAATTGCAGGCGCAAGGTCGCGCGTAGAGGCTGGATGAGCGCTTGATTCATTGGTCACGCTCGGCAGCCTGAAGACGCGCGCACGCGAGTAGTTCCAGACGTCGCGCCGCATCGGCGTCATCGAGCAATGCCTCGCTGGTGCCGGGTAAACGTCGTGACCAGTTCGGGTGGGTGTCGATGGTGCCCGGAAAATTCGCCTGTTCGTTGATGCCCAGCGCATCTTCCAGCGGCAGCAGCACCAACGGTGCACGGGTGTGGCCGAGGAATCGCACCGCGGCATCCACCACTTGATCGGCCTCGTGGGACTCCTCGCGAAAGTTCTGCGGGTCCTGGCTGAGCGCGCTGCGCAAACCTTCGCGCTCACGCTGGCGGTGCTGGCGCCATTCGATCTCACCGTTGGCGTCGACAAAACCCAACCGCGCGTTCCAGTCGATATCACGGCCATGCCACCAACCGTTGAGCGTTGGCAGATCATGGGTGCTGGTGGTCGCCAGTGCGTTGTCCGGCCAGTCGAGAATCGGTTTGAAATGGGTGTTGTCCTGTTCGAAGAGCAACACGCGCATGCCCAGCATGGAGCGGGCGATGAGCTTCTCGCGCAGGCCATCAGGCACGGTGCCGAGGTCTTCGCCGAGGACAATCGCTTGGTGGCGATGGGATTCAAGCGTCAGTAACCGCAGCAAGTCGTCGACCGGGTAATACAGGTACGCGCCATCGGCCGGTGCGGCGCCGTTGGGGATCACCCACAAGCGTTGCAGGCCCATGACATGGTCGATGCGCAAACCACCGGCGTGGGCGAAATTGGCGCGCAGCATGTCGATGAAAGCGCGAAAACCATTGCGGATCAGGCCTTCCGGCGAGAACGCGGAAATGCCCCAGCCTTGACCCGAGCGGTTGAGAATGTCCGGCGGTGCGCCGACGGTCAGTGAGGCGAGCAATTCATCCTGAAAACTCCAGGCCTGACTGCCAGCGCCATCGGCGCCCACCGCCAGATCGGCGATCAGGCCAATGCCCATGCCGGCGCTGCGTGCGGCGGTTTGCGCGCGTTCCAGACAACGGTGGATCAGCCATTGGCAGAAAGCGAAATAGCCGATGCGCTCGGCGTATTCTTCGGCAAAGGCTTCCAGCGCCGCGCCGCGTGGGTCGTGCCAGTGCTCTGGCCATTGCCGCCAGTCGAGGTTCTCGCCACGGGCGGCACGCATTTCCTGAATCGCTTCGAAACGGCAGTGATTTTCCAGTGCTTCGCCACCGGCGTGACGGAAACTGGCGAAGTCCGGGTGCAGCGGGTGGTCGCCGGCGACGAATCCTTCATACAAGGCTTGCAAGAGTTTTTGCTTGGCGTCGGCGGCGCTCGGCCAGTCAATCAGTTTAAGGTCTTCGAGTTGCGCGAACTGCTCCGCCAGGCCTGCCGCGTCGATGGCATCGCGCAAGGCGCGTTCACCGAGAATGGCGCCCGGTGCGGCGTACAGGGAATTGAGGAACAGCCGGCTGGACGGAGAATAAGGGCTATAACGGCCGGTATCGGCGCTGAACATGGCGTGCAGCGGGCTGATCGCCAGGGCCTCGGCGCCGCGCTCACCGGCCACGCGCACCAGTTCTTCCAGCGCTTGAGTGTCGCCGAAACCACAGTCGCCGGGCCGACGCAGGGAATACAACTGCACGCTCAGGCCCCACGCGCGCGGGATTGGATTGTCGACCGCATCGCCGACGCTGAAGCAGCGCTCCGGGGCGACGGCCAGGGTGAAGTATTGATCGCCAATGTGCACTTGCTGATAACCGACCGGGATCAGGCCCGGCAACACCGCTTCGCTATCCAGTTTGAGGTTCAGGCGTGAACCGTCTTCAAGGTGGATTTCGCAGGGGGTTTCAGGCGAAAAGTAACGCGCCAGATCAACGCCGACACCGACATCGCTGGTCAACAGCGGCGGCAGATGGCGATCTTGTTGAACGGCTTGCAATTCCAACAGGCTGGCGTCGATTTCCTGCGCCGTGCTGGCCGGGTGGCCGAGTCCTATGAGGACATTGCGCAGCACCGCCGGGGCGACTTTTTGCGGGCGGCCGTTGGCGTCGATCCAGTCGACGGCGAGGCCGGCGCGGCTTGCAAGAATTTCCAGTTGCGCATCGCTCATAGGCGCTCTCCATTCAGAGGTTGCAAAGGGGTTGCGGCCGTGAGGCTGACAAGCGCGCAATACGCGGGCAGTACGCCCGATTCCGATAGATCGACGGTGGATGGCTGTTGAAATAACCACACGGCCTCGGTCTGTGGAGGGTTGACCACTGGCGTGTCGCTGAGGTTCAGGTCAATTCGCAGCTCGCTGCCATTGCCCAGGCGCCAGCGCGCACTGACCGCGCCATAACCGAGCATATGGGCGCCGAGCGCTTGCGTGCCGGACAGATGGGGAATGATGTATTGATGGCGAAATTGCAGCAGCTTCTGGTACAGCGCGAGGGTTTCCTGCTGTTTTTCGCTGCCATGGCCGATCAACCTTGGCTGTGAGGCGTGGAAGGTTTTGTCGGCATTCGGGTCGGGAATCTGCTCGCGCTTGTGCGGATCGGTGAAGGCGCTGAAGGCGGCGAACTCGTTGCGGCGACCCTCACGTACCAACTTGGCCAGTTCGCCGTGGTGACTGGTGAAAAACAGGAACGGCTGCTCGGCGGCGAATTCATCGCCCATGAACATCAGCGGAATCATCGGCGACAGCAGCAACAGCACGGTCGCTGCCTGCACGGCACGCGGATCGGCCAGATGATGCAGGCGCTCGCCGAACGCGCGGTTGCCGATCTGATCGTGGTTTTGCAGGAACAGCACGAACGCCGTGGAGGGCAGGTGTTCGCTGGGCTCGCCGCGCGGTTCGCCGTGACGGGTGATGTGGCCCTGGAAGACAAATCCCTGACTCAGGCAGCGCACCAGTTGTTCAGTGGGTTGTGCGGCGTAGTCGGCGTAATAGGCGTCGGTTTCACCGGTGAGCAGGACGTGCAGGGCGTTATGCCCGTCGTCGTTCCACTGCGCGTCGTAGTCGTATTCCAACAGGCTCGACTGGTTGAGTTCGTTTTCCACGGTCAGCCAGACATGTCGACTCGGGTCGATCTGTGCGCGGATGCGTCGGGCCATCTCGGTGAGGAAATCCGGGTCTTCGATGGCATGCACGGCATCCAGGCGCAGACCGTCAAAGCGGTATTCGAGCAACCACATCAGTGCGTTTTCGATAAAGAATTCACGCACTTCGTCGCGGCGGAAATCGATCGCCGCGCCCCACGGCGTGTGTTTGTCTTCGCGGAAAAAGCCTTTCGCGTAACGATGCAGGTAATTGCCGTCAGGGCCGAAGTGGTTGTAGACCACGTCGAGAATCACCGCCAGACCGTGGCCGTGGGCACTGTCGATCAGGTGTTTGAGTTGTTCCGGCGTGCCGTAGGAGGCTTGCGGGGCGTAAGGCAAAACACCGTCGTAGCCCCAATTGCGTTCGCCGGGGAACTGCGCCAGCGGCATCAGTTCGATGGCGGTGATGCCCAGGCCCGCAAGGCGCGCCAGATGTTGTTCGACTTCCGCGAAACCCCCGAGCGCACCGACGTGCAACTCGTAGATCACCGCTTCGCTCCACGGACGACCGTGCCAGGCCGTGTGTCGCCATTGATAACTCAGCGGATCGACCACCACGCTGTGGCGGTCAAGGTCGCCATCCTGTGCCCTGGAGGCCGGGTCGGGCACCTCCAGTTCGCCGTCGATGTTGTAGCGGTAGCGAGTGCCCGCCGGAAAGCGGGTCTTGATCACGAACCAGCCGTCTGCCTGCGGCAGCATTGGCAACGACTGGCCGTTTTCAAGTTCGACACTGACGTAAAACGCATCTGGCGCCCATAGCGCAAATTGCGTGTGTTCGGCGTCCAGCATGATCGCGCCGTGGGGCCAGGTTTCAGTAGACCGTAACGGCATCGTGGTGAACCTCCCTGGTTATTTGTGGTGAGCTTTACCCAGCGCCTTGGCGACCAGTTGTTCGTAGAGTTCGGCGTACGGTTCAACCGCTTTGCACCAGTTGAACGGTGCAGCCATCGCCCGGCAACGCATGGCATTGAGCAATTCGGGGAAGGCAAACACCTTGAACGCGCGGCTCAGGGCTTCCTGATAGCTTTCAGCGCTGGACTCATCAAAGAGGAAACCGGTGACACCGTTTTCAATGGTGTCGGCCAGCCCGCCGGTATTGCGTGCGACCGGTAGCGAGCCGAAGCGCTGGGCGTACATCTGGCTCAAACCGCAAGGCTCGTAACGCGATGGCATCAGCAGGAAGTCGCTGCCGGCGAACATGCGCCGGGCGTCGGTTTCGTTGAAGCCGATACGCACGCCGATCTGCCCGGGAAAACGCAGCGCCAGTTCGCGCATGGCTTGTTCTTCCTCCGGTTCGCCGCGACCGATGATGGCGATCTGGCCGCCGTTCTGCACGATGTACTCGGACACCGCTATCGTCAGGTCCAGACCTTTTTGATAGACCAGTCGCGACACCACAGCGAACAGCGGGCCTTCTGAATCATTCAATTCAAATAGCTCACGCACATGCGCGGCGTTGACCGCTTTGCCTTCCCAATCACCGATGGCAAATGGCGCGAACAGGTGCGGATCGGTAGCGGCGTCCCAGCTCTCATCGATGCCGTTGGGAATGCCGCTGAGCAAACCTTGCTGGGTCTTGGCGGCGAGAAAACCGTCGAGGCCGCAGCCGAAGTCCGGGGTGGTGATTTCCTGCGCGTAGGTGGCGCTGACCGTGGTGATATGGCTCGAATACGCCATGCCGGCCTTGAGGAATGACATCTTGCCGTAGAACTCCATGCCTTCCTGTTGCAGGGCATGGGTGGGAATACCCAGTTCGGGGCAGGAGCCGAGGCTGGTCACGCCTTGATAAGCGAGATTGTGAATGGTGAACAGGGTCGGTGTGCGTTGCCCGCGCCAGTGCATATAGGCAGGGGCGAGACCGGCCGGCCAGTCATGGGCGTGCACCAGATCCGGGCACCAGTGAATTTGTGCGAGATTGGCGGCGATATCGGCGGCGGCCAGGCCCAGGCGGGCGAAACGAATGTGGTTGTCCGGCCAGTCGCGACCGTTGTTGGCGCCGTAAGGCGAGCCTTCACGCTCGTAGAGTTCGGGGCAGATCAATACGTAGATCACCAGACCGTCCGGCATGTCCATGCGCCCGATCTTGCACGGTGGCAATGCGGCGTGGCCGCCGAGTTCGCCGATGATGTGGATCGGGTTTTCGCTGTGCATCACCTGCGGGTAACCGGGGATCAACACGCGCACGTCGTGCAGATGGGCCATGGCCCGGGGCAGGGCGGCAGACACGTCACCCAGGCCGCCGGTCTTGACCAGATCGGCGATTTCCGAGGTAACGAATAACACTTTTTTCTTGTTGGGGTTCTGGCTCGCTACTGGAGTCAGCGTTTTGGTGCCGGGGACGTTGATCTGTCGGCTGCCAGGAACACTGACGGTGCTCGATTCTCCAACCGACTGCTGAGCACGCTCTCCCTGAATATCCAATGCCGCACTGATCATATGAATCTCCCGTCTCGTTGATCTGATTCTTGTCTTGAACAAGCGATGTCCATGGCCAAGTCCTGTGGCCGGGCGCAAACGCGCCACGCATCGGTGAGCAAACGCTACCCAACACGCGCAAGCAGAATGGGTGATCGGGCCGTTGCAAGGATTGCACCAGTCGCTTTGGCCCTGTCTTTCTGATGACCCGTCGCCACGCGCAAAAGTTTCGACTTTTTTTCCGCGATGTGACGGGTCGGTTTTACCCCGCGAAAGTCAGTCTAGGCCAGATCCTAGAGCGGGCCAGAGCAAATGGGTAAATTGTTCGACAATCGGTTTGCCGTTAACGGAAACCGTGCTCTGGAAGGGCAAACGCACCGACGAAGTGCAGGTTTTTCTGCGAGTCAGGGCCAAAACGGTGACTGGGCAGTCACGATTTTGTGCTAGCGAGGAGGGCGGGCGCACTGTTGTGGTGCGGGCAGTTTGTCGAAAGGATGACTGTGAATGCCTCTTCGCGAGCAAGCTCGCTCCCGCAGGGGATCTTCAATGGACAAAAAATCTGTTCCTGGCACAGATCCAATGTGGGAGCGAGCTTGCTCGCGAAGGCGGTGGTCGCTACATCGGCGCAATGAGGGGAAATCTCAGTTCAGCAGGCGAATCGGCTCCCCAGCCGCCCAAGCCTGAATATCCTCGATCATCTGCGAAAAGAACTGCGCATAGTTCTGCCGACTGACATAGCCGACATGCGGCGTCGCCAGCACATTGTCGAGTGTGCGAAACGGGTGCATCGCTGGCAGCGGCTCCTGCTCGAACACATCCAGGGCTGCCCCGGCGAGCTGTTGTTTCTGCAAGGCCTTGATCAGCGCCGCTTCATCGACAATCGGCCCGCGCGCAGTGTTGACCAGCAGTGCTGTCGGCTTCATCCAGCCCAGCGCCTGCGCATCGACCAAGCCCCGACTGCGCTCGCTGAGTACCAGATGCACCGACAACACATCGGCCTGCTCGAACAGCTCCTGCTTGCTCACGTACGTCACGCCAGCCTGTTCAGCCCGTTCGGCCGTAAGGTTTTCGCTCCAGGCAATCACCCGCATGCCGAACACCTGGCCGAACTGCGCGACGCGCTGGCCGATGCTGCCCAGACCGAGGATGCCGAGGGTCTTGCCATGCAGGTCACCGCCCAGCCCCTGCTGCCAATCACCGGCGCGAAGGGAATTAGCCTCATTCACCAGATTGCGCGTGGCCGCCATGATCAGCGCCCAGGTCAACTCCGGCGCCGCATGCTTGTAACTGTCAGTGCCGCACACCGTGATGCCCAGTTTTGCCGCCGCTTGCATGTCCAGCGCCGCGTTGCGCATGCCGCCGGTGACCAGCAACTTGAGATTGGGCAGACGCTTGAGCAAGTCCTCATCGAAACGCGTGCGCTCGCGCATCACGCAGATCACCTGATAGCGGCCCAGACGCTCGGCCAGGGTGGCGTTGTCGGCCGGGTAATCGTGTTCGAACGTCACTTCACCGAGACTATCGAGCACTGACCAGTCGACCACATCGCGAGCCACGTCCTGCCAGTCATCGATCACTGCAATCTGCACCGCCATCTGCCTTACCTCATCAACGCACGGGATTGGATGTATTGAGCCAGTCGAGCAGGGCCTTGTGGAACTGCGCCGGTTCTTCCATTTGTGGGGCGTGGCCCATGCCGGGAAACTCCACCAGCGTCGACTGCGGGATCAGCTTGGCCACTTGTTTGCCGAGCACCTCATAGTGGCCGATTTTCGCTTTCACCTCAGGCGGCGCGAGGTCCTTGCCGATGGCCGTGGTGTCGGAGGTACCGATCAGCAGCAGGGTCGGCATCTTCAAGTCCTTGAACTCGTAGTACACCGGTTGGGTGAAAATCATGTCGTAGATCAGCGCCGAGTTCCAAGCGACCTCGGTCTTGCCCGGGCCTTTGCTCAGCCCGGCGAGCATGTCGACCCAGCGGTCGAATTCCGGTTTCCAGCGGCCGTCGTAGTAGGTGGTGCGTTCGTAATCGCGAATACCTTGGGCGCTGACTTTCAGCTCGCGCTGATACCATTGGTCCACCGTGCGATAGGGCACGCCGAGGGCCTTCCAGTCTTCCAGACCGATCGGGTTGACCAGTGCCAGTTGCTCGACCTGCTCGGGGAATAGCAAGGCATAGCGGGTGGCGAGCATGCCGCCGGTGGAGTGGCCGAGCAACGTGGCTTTCTGAATGCCCAACGCTTTGAGCAATTGCTGAGTGTTGGTCGCCAGTTGCTGAAAGCTGTACTGATAGTGGTCAGGTTTGCTGGAGGTGCAGAAGCCGATTTGATCTGGCGCGATCACTCGGTAACCGGACTCGCTCAAGGCCTTGATCGAACTGTCCCAGGTCGCTGCGCAAAAATTCTTGCCGTGCATCAGCACCACGGTGCGGCCATTGGCCTTGCCGTGAGCGGCGACGTCCATGTAACCCATTTGCAGGGATTTACCCTGAGACTGAAAAGCAAAGTGTTTAAGCGTGTAAGGGTATTCGAAGCCTTGCAGTTCCGGGCCATAGGCCGGGCCTTCAGGCGCTGATTCAGTTGGCGTCGCAGCCTGCACTGACAGCGGCAGGGCGGCGCAAAGAAACAGGCCGGGAAGCCAACGGGAAAACGTGACAGACATAAGGTCAAACTCCGTTTGAAATCGGCCGATGCTGGAACGGCTGGATTATGCCGACGTTAAACACAGGCAATGCCCGCGTCCGAACGTTCAACCCAGCCAGCCCAGCGTCAGCATGGCCAGCACGCCATAACGGGCACCTTTGGCCAAGGTGACGATCAACAAAAACCGCCCGAGCGGTTCACGCATGACGCCGGCAATCAGTGTCAGCGGATCACCAATGATCGGCATCCAACTCAGCAGCAACGACCAGTGGCCGTAACGCTCATAATGTTTGCGCGCCCGGGCCATGTGCGCGGGGCCGACCGGAAACCAGGGTCGATCCTGAAAGCGCTCGATGCCGCGGCCCAGCCACCAGTTGACCAGTGAGCCGAGTACGTTGCCCAGCGTCGCCACGGCCAGCAGGCCCCACAACCAGTAGCGTTCGCTGACGATCAAACCGACCAGCAATGCCTCGGACTGCAGCGGCAACAAGGTCGCCGCGCCGAATGCGGCGAGAAACAATCCACCGTAAGCCGCGATGATCAATGTGCCGGGTAATCCGCCACGACCACATCAGCGCCGTCCTTTTTCAGGCCGATCACTTGATAAGCATCGCTCATGCCGTCCATTTCCATGCCCGGCGACCCCATCGGCATACCCGGAGCAGCCACGCCGAGCAGATCGTCACGCTTGCTCAGGGCCAACACTTGCTCCGCCGGCACGTGGCCTTCGACGAATTTGCCGTTGATGATTGCGGTGTGGCACGACGCCAGACGCGGCGGTACGCCATGTTGTTGCTTGAAGCTGCTCATGTCGCTTTCGACGTGATCGTCGACTTTGAAGCCGTTGGCTTCGAGGTGGCTGATCCATTTTTTGCAGCAGCCGCAATTGGCGTCACGATGGACTTCGATCGGGATCAGGTCGGCGGCCTGGGCCAGGGAAGAAATGAACAGGGCGCTCAGGGCGACCAGACGCAGATGGGTTCGCATAACGGATTCTCGGCTCGGCTGACGATCAGAAAAGAACGCATTTTGACCGGTTTTTTCCGCCCGGCATCAACGCAATGTTTCCAGTTGTTGCAAGGCAGGCTGGCAAGATGATCGTAGATCAACGCTGACAGGTTGCTGAGCGCGAGATGACAAAGTTGTCAGGTGGCCACATCTGGCGATGGTGTGAATCTGTGGGAGCGAGCTTGCTCGCGAATGCGGTCATTCAGGCACTGAAGCAGTAACTGGCAGATTGCTTTCGCGAGCAAGCTCGCTCCCACAAGGGTTATCTGTTGGGCAGAAAGCCCTTGTGGGAATCAGAGATCAGCGCACTTTGAAGCGCCCCATGATCGCGCTCACCCGGCTGTTGGCTTCAAGTAACTGATGGGTGTTGAGCTCGCTGGCTTTGCCGCTCTGCACCAGCTCATCGACCATGTGACGGATCTGCACCATGCTGCGGTTGATCTCTTCGGTGACGGCGCTTTGTTGTTCGGCGGCGGTGGCGATCTGCGTGCTGAGGCTGTTGATGTGGCTGACCGAGCCGGCCATTTCGTCCAGACCGGAGTTGACCCGTGCAGTCGCGTCGGCAGCCGACTGGCAACTGGCCTGGGTGTTCTCCATGGCGCTGACCGACGAGCTCACGCCTTGCGTCAGACGCGTCAACATCTCGTTGATTTCCGAAGTGCTGGCCTGGGTGCGCGCGGCAAGGGCGCGGACTTCATCGGCGACCACGGCAAAACCACGGCCCTGCTCACCGGCGCGCGCGGCTTCGATGGCAGCGTTGAGCGCCAGCAGGTTGGTCTGCCCGGCAATCGCGCCGATCACCCCGAGGATCTCGGTGATGCGCTGAGCGTCCTGCTGCATGTTTTCGACTTTGTGCGTAGCGCTGGCCACTTCATCGATCAGCGCCACCACGCTGTTGGTCGCTTCGCCCACCACCACACGCGAACGGTCGGCGTTTTCGTTGGCGCGCTGGGTGAAAGCGGCGGTTTCAGCGGCATTCTGCGCCACGCTTTCTGCCGTTGAACTCATCTCGGTGATGGCGGTAACGGTCTGATCGGTTTCCGAGGCGTGACGCAGCAGTATCTGGCTGGTGTGTGCCGAGGTGCGTTGCAGGTTGTCGAGGCTGGAAGCCATGGCGCCGGTGGCCTGGGTAACTTCGCCGATCATGTTTTGCAGGTAGGCAATAAAGGTGTTGACCGAATGGCCGATGGCCCCGAGTTCATCTTCGGCGCGGATGGTAATACGGCGAGTCAGGTCGGCATCGCCGCTGGACAGCAAATCGATGTTGGCTTTCAACGCTTTCATGCGCTGCACCAACTGGCGAATCGCATAGACCTGCAACAGCACCAGCAGAATCACCAGCGGAATCTGCAACAGGCTCAAGGTGCTGAGGACGTCATCACGCTGCGCCGTGAGCATTTTCGTCGGCAGGGCGGTGGCGAGGAACCAAGGCGTACCTTCAATCGGGCGCATGAAGAAGGTGCTGGCTTCACCGTTGTTGTCGAACTCGATGCGCTGCGCCTGATCACGGTTCTGCAGGCCGTTTTTTACCTGGCTGGCGAACGTCGACGTACCGGCCAGTTCGCTGATGTTCTTCAGCACGATCGGGCCACTGATGCGCGAGCTGTTACTGATGATCTTGCCGTCGGCTTCGATGATCAGCATTTCGGCGTTGAGGTCTTTCTCCTTGCGCGCCACCAGATCATTGAAGAAGCCGAGGGTCACGTCGATGGTCGAAACCCCCCAGGCGCTACCGTTTTTCTGGATGGCCATGGCGCAGTTGGTGCGCGGCTCGGCGCTGGCATCATCCTTATAAGCCGCCGCCCAGGCGCATTTGCCACGCGGTGTAGCCATGCCGCCCTTGTACCAGCTCTGGTCGTAATAGTTGGGGGCCGCGTCGCTGTTCCAGAACGTGTTCACGGCCAGTTTTCCCGACGCGTCACGGTGCCAGAACGTACTGAATTTATTGCGCCCGGCCTCCCTCTGCCCCGGCAGCGGCCAGATCCCGCCGCCGAACACCTTCAACTCGCCGTACTGATCGACCAGGCCTGGCAGCACCGTGTCGATGGCAGCGCTGTCGAGCAGCGGGATGGTCTGGGTGATGCTGCGCTGTTGCGCCTGCACTTTGTTCAACTCGCCCTGAATCTGCTCGGCGACTTCGGCGATGCGGTTGAGCACCACTTGTTCTTCGGTGTGACGCAGTTTGGGAGCGACCAGTTGGCTGATGCCGACCACGGTCAACACCGACAACAGCAGGATGAACAGAACCAGAAACAGCGTGTAGCGAGCCGAAATAGTGCGGAATGCGGGCATGGAGACCGGTCCTTGAGCAGCGTTTCTTATTAGGGGGCAGGGGCAAAACAGTGCGGGTATCCACAACGTATCGTCGTTACATCGCGAAGCTTTAGGTACTTGCGTCCTAAAAAACCTGAGCGCCGATGACTGGTCGGTATCGGGTTCGATACACAAGCGCTGGGCATCGCCTGTGACTGGCTGAAAAAGCGATTTTCATTTCATTGTGATGACGGCTCTGAGTCAGGGTTTGCGCGGCGTTGCGCATTTGTATCGAGAATGTACAAGAATTGTAAAAAAGTGCAGAAAGAGGTTGGTGCCATCAGTTCGCCCGCCGATACTCGCGGCCATTAATGCCGTTCACTCGGATATTTCAGGTCATTTCACAGGGAGTCTTTTCATGACGATCGGTATTGTCGGCGGCTGGCAGGCCAAGGCAGGACTACTGGTGCGCGACACCGGCGCAAAGAAACAAGTGTCCCAGAGCGTCAAGGTGCAGCAGATGCTGACGCTGGTCGGTAATGATCCCACCGCGCTGAATACCGCCGAGATGGACAAGCAGGGTTTGCGCAAGGCGATCAAGGGCTTCGATCCGGCGAATGTTTCGGTTAAACAAATGGGCAATCTGAGCGAGATGCTGCGCAGCCGCGGGCTGATCTCCGAGATCACTTCCTTTACGTTGAAGAACGCCGGTGACAAGTTCGACCGTTTTGGCGTGACCAAGGATATCGATGTCAAATTCAACGCATTGGAATACTTTGCCACCCAGCTCGATGCTATTCAGTCCAACGGTCTCAATGGCAACGCCTACGGGAAAAACCTCATCCCCGAGTTCAAGAAAGCGATCTACGTCCTGCAGAATCTGAAGACCTATGGTGATGGCAACGTCGCGAAGCCGGTTGACCAAGGCGTCAGGTCCAAGGCTTGAACCTGACCGTTGTAGCCCGTTCAAACTCTGAACGGGCGGTGTCGATGGATTCGATCTGCTTCAAGAAAGCGACGCTTTCGCGCACGCTATTTGTTGTTGCGCCTGATCATGCAGCCGTTGGATGTGCGGGCAACGCAACTCCAGCGTACGCGGCCGATAACCGCGATGAAACAACGCCAGCCATCCCGCACAGCGTTCATTCGGGGCAATCCCGGTAAAGACGAAGCCCATCGCTGACAGGCTGTCCACGGCGCTGGCGAAACCCGTCGCCAGTCTGAGCCTGATCGAGATCATCCAGTGTCCAGGCAGTTGCTTCAGCTGTTTGAGCAAACCGTTGTCGAGTTTTTGCAGAATCACGTCATAGCGTCCGGAACACTGTTCGACATGAATAGGCGCTCCCACCCATGACGCTTCCTTGTCCTGTGTCCCGTGTACGCGGCACAAATGCTCCATGAAAGCGCGGCAGCTTTCTGGCCATGACAGCGCCGGGAGTGGGCGGCGGGAGCCATCGATCGGCGTGTAGCCGATGACGATGGATTCTGGCAGTGGTTCGCCAAACGGCGAGGGCACGTAGTCGAGCATCAATCCCGTGCTGCAGAAGCCGAGTTTGTCAGCCATGCGCTGTGTATAGGCGTGCTGCGTGACCTGTTTGATGGTTACGCCATGGCAACCCAGTGCCTGTGCATGGATCAACAGTCGCGTGCCCAAATGCGTGGCGATGTTCTGCCCGCGCGTGGACGGATGCACCACGCTCAATGCCAGTTCCGCCGTGTTTGATCCTGTGTTGCGGCACAGCGTGGCGTGGCCAAGAATTTTTTTGCCGGATTCCGCTACCAACGAATGCCAACTGCCATCGCCATGATTCTGGTTGATCATCAGAGGCAGATACACGTGCGGCTGCACGTAATGGTCGCCATAGATTTCCCGGAACAGACGGCTGATCGCTCCAGCATCGGAGCGGCGATAACTGCGCAGCGTCACGTTGTCCATGGGCGTTGCTCCGGACGTGGGGTGTCGTAGTTGCGAAGGTCGACGACTCGCTGGCGTTTGCCGGAGCGCGGATGGCGAGCAAGTGCCTCGGCTGTGCAATGGGCGACCTGCAGTTCAAGTTGGCCATCAGCGCAGAGTTGCGCGATCAGCGGATATTGCTCGATCAAGCCGTTTTGCAAGGTTGTGCCGGTCTGCGCTGTCTCGGGATTGAACGCCTCGGGCACCCACTTCAGACACAAGATATCGACGTTTGCCGATTGGCTGATGACCAGTTGCCAGTCGGCGCTGACAGTGCTGCGCTGAATCACTTTGGCGATGTCTTCGATCAACAGGGTCAGGCTGCTCACCCTTATACGCTGACTGCTCATGCTACGGCCCATCAAGGCAAACTTGCGCATGGACGCCTCGGCCGGTTCTCGCCAGCAGGCGAGGTCACCCACGGGATAACGGATCAATGGCATCAGCCGACGGGTGAGGTTGGTGATCAGAAGGCGCCCGGTACGATTGCACTCTTCAATCACTTCACCGGTGTGCTCATCGATAATTTCCAGCACGCTGTGGCTGGCCAGCATGCGGTGCTCGCCCAAGGCACAATCGCGGCTTGTGGCGCCGATGAATCCCGCGTCGACACTGGCGTAGCCGATGGAGGCGATCCGTGCGTTCGGGAACACTCGGTGCAAGATCTGCAATTGCCCGGCGAACAGGCTTTCGCCGCCGTAAAGCACACTTTCGACCTCGGCCAGGGTTTGCCCCTGGCGCTCCAGCACGCTGGCGAACGTCAGTAATTGAGCGGGCACGCCGGCCAGCACATTGATCCGGTGCTGGCGGATAGAGTCAGCGAGTACCGTAAAGTCGACGTCACCGGTGAAGGGGTACTCGGTAATACCCGATGTTTCGTGTGCCAAGGCGTCGTGGATAAAGATGAAACTGGCATACAGGTCGCCGACAAAAAACAGATTTGCAACCCGGTCTCCCGTATTCAGTTGGCTCGCCAGATGGCGACCGAAGTCGCGCACAAGTGTCTGCCATTCCTCACGGGTGAATACCGAAAGTTTACCCGCGCTGGTTGTTCCACCGGTCTTGAACACCAGTGCGCGTTGGACTGTTGAAGTCAGTACTGGCCATTGATCGAAGTGAGTGCTGCTGGCCCAGTATTGTTGCGGATCAATCGGCGGAAGTTCATCCAGTGTGCTGATCTGTGGCGCAGAGTCTTGCCAATGTCTGGCGTAAAACGTTGAATGTTCGCGGGCGAAGGCGAGCAACTTGCTCAGTTCAAGTGTTGTATTCATGGTGGTCTCTTTAATTGTTCTGGTCATGGACGAAGTTGGACTTTCAGCGGCGAGCGTCAACCACTGCCGGTATCTTTGCGCTGTGTCTGTTTCTGTCGAACTGTTGCGGCTCGCAGGTTTGCGCTTGCACGGTGAGCAGCCCGGTTCGCACGAGGGTCGTCAGCGTCGCGTAGCCTTCCAGTCGGCGGTGGATGTCGGCGGGGGCAGCGGGGCTGCGAATCATCAGGCGTTCGAGGCCGTCAGGGGCGTGATCGAGGCGCAACTGAAAAGGTGTTTGCAGGTGTCTGGCGAGCTCGTTCAGGCAGATGAAATCGGTGCCGATACGCAGCAGTCTGCCGTGCCGTTGCAGCAGTTCGAAACGCGGGGAACTCAGCCCGCACGCGCATTCGCCGGGCAACCAGCGCCCTGTGTCGCCGACGTCGTAACGCTGTACCTGCTGACCTTCGCGGGCTGTGGAGGTGAACAGTAAACGGCCGATTTCATTGCCAACGACAGGCACGTCCTCCGCAAGCGCAACGATTTCCAGATGCTGGATCGCGTCCATCAGATGAAACACACCATCGCCGGTCGCGGCACAGGCATGCCCGAAGGGACCGGCATCGACACTGCCGTACACCGCCGAGCGGATGCTGGCAACGCCACAGCGCTGCAACAGTTCGCGACACTGATCACTGATGTGTTCACCGCCGAGAAAGACTTTTTCGATGGCACCATAACGGCTCAGACGCTGCTGTTCGTTGAGGAACAAACGATGCAGCGTGCTGGGCATGCCAATCAGTACCGTCACGCGCTGTTCGATGATGACTTGCGCAACATCGCTGTAGTCATCGTCGGCCGGAGCACCCATTGGCAGGTGGTGGGCGCCCAATATTTCCAGCACTTTGGCAAAACTGAAGAAGCCGCCGTACAAACCGCCACTGAAGAACAGGTTCATCACCTTGTCGCGGCGCGGATCGAGACCCGCCGCAAACAACCCGTCGGCCGTTGCGCGCATTTGCCGCTGAAAATCGCGGTAGCTGTATCCCGCCAGCGCCGGTGTGCCGCTGCTGCCGCCAGAGCGGAAAAACAGTTGCGCCGCGGCTGTCGTCGGTCGCGCGATAAACGCTTCTTTGTCGGTGATCGCGCGGCCCGCCAGCGTCGGCTTGCACGGTGGCCGGTCGAGGGTCATGTGGGTAAGCAACTGCGTCGGTGCGACGCTGACCGACACCCGCCGGCTAAGCCGTTGCAGTGCATAAACGCCG
Organism: Pseudomonas sp. NPDC085632; assembly: GCF_044541255.1. Lineage (NCBI taxonomy): Bacteria > Pseudomonadati > Pseudomonadota > Gammaproteobacteria > Pseudomonadales > Pseudomonadaceae > Pseudomonas > Pseudomonas sp. NPDC085632. Next base: position 92,455 of record NZ_JBITSX010000001.1, read on the forward strand.
TCGTGGGGCTCGCCATCGTAGCCATCATGGATTGCATCAATGGGCGCAATCCGGCTGACGCCGGCGGCAATCAATGTTCGCGACAATGCACCGATCTGCGCTTCGTCGCACACCAGTGCACAGCTCTGTAAAACGTTGCGCCAAGGCAGCAGGTTTTGCGTCAGTCGTGCACGCGGCAGGGGCTTGAGCAACACCGTGCGAAACAGCGGCGAGGGCGCAAGCAACTGATCATGGCTCCAGATCACCCGCCATCCCGGTGCGCTCCAGACCTGCGCCGTCACCTCGGAAAAACTCTGGCTCAGGCGCGTCATCAGGGTGCGGGTAGTGATTTCGCTGGCCTCCTGAGCCGTCGGCATCAGTGCCGGCCATTGTTCGGCGCGGCGCTCGAACGCTTTGGCCAATTCGCTGCCGATTGCTTGTAGAGCGGCGGGGTCGTCGCTATCGACCAACAACCATTGCGGGCTGGAACAAGCTTGCTGATCCAGTCGGCAGACCTCATCGACCAGTGCGTCCAGCGCCTGTGGCGAGGCCGCTTCCGGCGTCAGGTAGGCAAAACTGATGCGGTGCCCCCAGTCGATCCAGCGACATCCGGGCGGCAACTGTTGGCGGATCGCCTGCAGCGCCGCTTCGCCACCCCACGCCGAAACGCCGTTGGCCATTTTGCACAAACGGCCGATCTGCGCTGTCGCCACCGGTAACACAGCGACGTAATGGCGCAACTCACCGCTGGGGTCGCATTGCACCAGAGCGTGCAGCAGGCGCGCCGTCAGGCCCTGGTCGCTGCGGCTGGGCCGTAGCCAGTTGATGTTGCCGGCCAAGAGACTTTCAATCATCGCGCAGCACGCCAGCAGCGGCGCGTTGGCCGGCGTGACGTGGACCACCAGTCCCAGCGGACTCCAGCGCTCAAAGCGCGATTGCTGATAATCGATACGTCGCAGCGATTCAGCCTGATCGCCCAGTTCGCGCTCAAGCTTGAGTTGCAGAGCATGAGGCTGACAGAAGTCGATCAGGGCCTGGCGTTGTTCTTCATCCAGCGGCAGTTCGGCGCTGTGCAATTGCTGGGCAAACTGTGCGGCGGCAGTCAGTACGGTGGCGCTGTCCAGCGGCGTACTCAGGTGTTGCGGCAAGGTTTGATGCAGCAGCGCCAGTGCGTTGTCGAGGTTTACGTCCGCGTGCAGATCTCCGTTGATCAGGTACATGTCAGTGCCTCCCCAGTAATTCGGACGCGGCCATCGCGCAGCTTCTGCCGACTGTGGTGCCTGCGCGGCCATGCAGTTCGAACCAGTCACTGGCGAGGCCGCAGTCACAGCTCGAACCGGGGTGCAATGTCGCCAGATCGCTCATCACCACGGCGTGCGCCGGGCTGGACGAAATATAGGGCGAGACGAACCCCAGCAAGCCTTGCTGGCCGTAGGGTTGAACGGAGAAGTCCTGCGGATTACGCACGTAAGCCCTGGCGTAAACGGGCACATGAAAATGATGCTGGGCACATTCGATGTAGGGCACCGCGTGCTCGACCGCGCCGTAACCGTCGCGGCATCGTGACGTTGCGATACCCAGTTGTCGGGCGATGCGCCCATACAGTTGTTGTTTTGGAATCTCCTCGCGGACCTGTGTTTTCCAGCCGCCGCCGAAGAACACCAGCGAATCGGCCGGCAGTTTCAGCTCAGGCACACCTGTGGCCTGCATTTGCTGCAAGGTCTGCCAAAGAAACGCCGGGAAACCGAAAATGCGCACGGGCAGGCCTTCCTCGGCGAACGATTGCAGGGCCGCGATGACGCCAAACACATCGAACTGGTGGCCATCGCCGTTGCAGCGCAAGGCGTAGACAACTCTATTGACGGGCGCAAAGCGGCAGAGGAACTGGTCGGTATAGGACGTTCCCAGTGTGATCGCACCTTGTGGTTCGTAGCTCAGCAGCAGGTAGTTGCACGGCGTATCCGGCGTGTTCCAGCCGTAATGATTAAAGATCTGCTCGACCATGAACTGCGCGGCCGACAGGCTGCGTTGGTCGTAGCGCATGCGGCTTTTTTGGCCACTGGTGCCGGAGGATGTCAGTTCCAGGGCATCCTCCCCGGTCGGGCTGAGCAACAGTTGCTGTTTGAAAAAATTGGCCAGAATCGGCGGCAGTCGGGACCAGTCATCGAGGCTGTCCAGATCCTTCACATCGAGGCCGTTGGCGTTCAGCCAATGTTCGTAGCCGGGGGTGTGCTGGCAATGAAACCGACTGATTTCGGTCATGGCCTGGTCGAACAGGCCCGTGGGCACAGAATCCGGGCAATAGGGGTGTGGCAACGCGCAAAGCGCATCGCTGGCGGGGAAGTGGTTCATTCAATATTCCTTTATTGAGCAGAGACGGAGTCGGGAGATGTGCGTTGCAACAAACCGTGCAACAGGGGCAGGCACATCAGGCCGCTGAAGGCGGCGCAGAGTGCGAAGCGTTCGAGGCCGGCGCCGCCGCCGATGGTGGCAATCAGCGAGCCGCCGAGCCCCATCACCGCAATCGAAATCATGCCGGCCAGCGCCGAGACCAAGCCCTTGCTGTCGTCGCTGGCAAACAGCGCCAGCCGATACAACGCAGCGTTGCTCATTCCCAGTCCGACCGCGTACAACGCCAGGCTGGCAACCACTGCGCCCAGTCCGGCACCTGACAGCGCGCAGGCAATCAACGCCCCAAGGCCCAGACAAAAAGGCCAGAGCGCCAACCGGATCAACCGGGACAAAGAATGCGTAGCCAGCAAGCGGTCGAGGATCAGATTGCCGGTGATAACAGCGGAAAAAACCGGAATCTGCCACAAGGCATATTCCAGCGGCGTCAGCCCGAGCAGCTGGATCAGCAGCAATGGTGCCAAGCCGATCCAGGCGATCAGCGGCAGACTCATGAGCCCCAGTGCGAGACTGGCAGCGAGGAAGCGACGATTACCCAAGAGGGCTCGGTAGCGTTGACCGGTCTGGCGCCAGGAACAACGTACGGCGGCCTGCACGTGCCCATCGCGGCGAGTGACCCCGACCGTTTCCGGCATGCAGACGAAAAGCCCCAGCCAGACCATTGATGCGGCAAAACCGAGGCCCAGAAACAGTTCGCGCCAGGACAGCCATTGCAACAAGACAATGCCCAATAGCGGCCCCATCAGCGGTGAAAGCAGGGCGATATTGCCGAGCAGCGCCATCAAGCGCACCGCATCAGCCTCGCAGAATACTTCCTGAAGGGCGGGATAACTGACCGCGACCACGAAACCCAGGCCCATGCCTTGCAACAGTCGCAGCAGATTGAAGGTTTCAATGCTCTGGGTGGCAAATGCACTTGCGCAGGCCACCGCAAACAATGCGCAGCCGACCAACAGTACCCGCCGCCGGCCCCATTGATCGGACAGCGGCCCAATCAGCCATTGCAGGCAGACTCCGCCAATCAGATACAGATTGAAGGCGTTCGGCACATGACGCACATCAGCGTGAAGTTCAGTTGTCACGCTCAGCATGGCTGGCATGATCAAGTCGCTGGCCATATACGTCAGAAGTTCAAAAGCGCTTAGCGCTAAACAGAAGCCGAGCACTTGTCGAGGCCCGATCTGTATAAGAGTTCTCTGCATAAACGTCCCTGTTAGTGAGTGGAGGAAAGTTGCCAGAGACTAGTGGCAGAGGCATACGTGACCTATTGTTTTGCTGCGACATTAAATTTCAAATGCTTGCAACTTATTTAGCGAGTCCGCTTTGCGTAGCAGGCGAATTTCAACTGCGCGGCAGAGCCGCCGGCAAGAAACAGAAAAGCCCGCAACAGGGCGGGCTTTGTTTGAAGTTGATCGGGCTTGTTGATGGCCTGCCTCAATCTGTTAGTTGGCAAGCGGGCAGGGCGAACAATCCTGTTCTAGCGATGTTGGTAATAACCAGGGCCACCCTGGTAATAACGGTGGTGATCGTCATGCCAGCCGCCGTGGGGGAAGATGATGCAGCCACTCAGGGTCAGCAGGGCAAGAACCGGAATCAGCCAGGTGATTCGACGCAGCATTTTGAAAATTCCTCATGGTTACGCCGTCATGAAGCCAAAACTCTTCATCGGCTGTAACATGAGACCCCGATTGCCGCGGCGCATCCCCGTAGAACGGTATGTGCATGGCATGCAAACGGATACAAAACGGATACATTTCAACGTTTCAGGAAGCCGCAATGACCCACAAGCAACGCTTGATTTATTCGATTCTGATCGCCGTGTCGGTCCTGGCGATCATGCTTGGCCTGTCCTGGCTGCAAAACGCCGGAATGATTTCGGAGAAGACGTTCCAGTTCGTCGCCATCGGTGTGGCGGTGATTGTGGTGGTGATCAACGGCGTCATGCGCCGCAAGGTCAAGCCTTGACGGCGTTTGCCGCACGCTTCAATCGTTGTTGAGGACTGCCGCAGCCTGTGGATGCAGGCTGTAGCTCTTGTCTTCATTGAAGGTGATCACCCCTTCGGCGCACAGACGCTTCAGCACTTCGCGCACACTGAGGAAGGACAGCGGAATATCCAGGTCGAGCAATTGACTGTGGACGCCGCGCACGCCCAGACGCCGTTCGCTTTGTGCGGCGACCAGCAGGGCATCAATGACTTTCAGACGAATCAGGCTGGTGCGCAGCCCGAAACTTTTCAGCAGCAAACGGATGCGTTCGTTGCCGTGACGCTCGACGCGTTGCCCGAAATCGCTCGCGTGAGGGCTCATGGAAACTCCTTTGGGGGCCTGGCTACCGTCCGTTGGTAGATGCGAGTTGTACATGCGATTACTCCTTTTCAGAGCTTGATCGGGAAAGGTTTTTTTGCTCTCTCTAAACAAGACGTTTCAGCACGACAAATCATGAAAGAAAAAATGTAGAAAATTTGTCGTGGGTTTGTCTTTTCCTTGTGATTCTGGGTTGGGATTGTGTTGGGCTTGGCGGCCTTTGGGCCGACCATGCTGTTGGGGTTTTGGGTGTATATCCGTTTTTTTGGGGGTTGCGGCTGGCGGTTCCGCTCTTACAGCGGGTCACTTTTTCAGACGCCAAAAAGTAACCAAAAGGCTGGGCCCCGGCGTTCGGCCCTCGCCGTGGCTCGGGTTCCTTCGTTACGGGATCTATCCGGGGGCATCGCCTACGGTTTGCTTCGCTGCACCTCCTCTCGATGCATTCGACTTCGTCGAACGGTCGCTGCGCTCCCACCCCCGGATAAATCCCTCCACTCAGCCTGCCGAAGGGGCCAGCACGGCAAGATCAAGAGCTGCAGCCGAGCTAACGCTCATCCTGTTGAGTGGTGAGGAGCGGGGGGGGGGGCGGCTTTTGATTTGCTTCAGTATTGAGTGCGGCTCGGTATCTCACGACGGTGTATCTCTCGCCATCACCTCGGTCAGTTCCTTCTCCCTCCGGGAGAGGGCTAGGGTGGGGGGCGGCTTTTGATTTGTTTCTGGATTTGAGTGCGGCTCGGAATCTCACGTCGGCGCATGTCTCACAGTCACCGCGGTCAGTTCCCTCTCCCTCCGGGAGAGGGCTAGGGTGAGGGGCTTTTGATTTTGCGTTCGGGGGATTGCGTGGAGTGCCTAAATTTTTTCCTCTGACTTCGTTTCTTCGACAGGCTCATTGCGCGTGGACGCGTGGGTGTTTCCAGGGCGGGTCCGCGCAAGCGCCTGATCCGCTCTTTGGCATGTCGATCAGGAGCGAGCGTGATTATTTCCAGACAGTTAACCGGACTGACCTTGGCCGGCGTGGTTTTTGGCCTGAGTGGTTCGGCCCATGCGTTCAGCCCGGCGACGGATGTCAGCGCCGATATTCGCCGCACTGCTTTTGGCGTGCCGCATATCCGCGCGCAAGACGAGCGCGGGCTGGGTTTTGGCATCGGCTATGCCTATGCCCAGGACAATCTGTGCCTGTTGGCCAACGAGATCGTGACGGTCAATGGCCAGCGTTCCCGTTACTTCGGCCCGGATCAGTTCAGCGTCGAGCAACGTGAAAACCGTGTCAGCGACGTGTTCTTTACCTGGCTCAATACGCCAGAGGCGGTCAAGGCTTTCTGGCAGGCGCAACCTGCGCAGGTGCGTGATCTGGTCGAAGGTTATGCCGCGGGCTACAACCGCTATCTGGCCGAGCGCCGTCCGCAAGGCTTGCCGCAACAGTGTCAGGGCGAGTGGGTGCGAGATATTGCACCGGAAGATCTGGTGAAGCTGACCCGCCGACTGTTGGTCGAGGGCGGTGTCGGCCAGTTCGCCGAGGCCTTGGCCGGTGCTACACCGCCGCATGCGAGCGCCGCAATCGAACAAAACGTGCAGGCCTATCAGTTGGCTGACGCGCGTCAGCAACGCTTTGCCCTGGACCGTGGCAGTAACGCTGTCGCGGTGGGCAGCGAGCGCTCGTTTAACGGGCGTGGAATGTTGCTGGCCAACCCGCACTTTCCTTGGGTCGGCGGGATGCGCTTCTATCAAATGCACCTGACCATTCCCGGCAAACTCGACGTCATGGGCGCCGCCTTGCCAGGCCTGCCGATGATCAATATCGGCTTCAATCAGCACCTGGCCTGGACGCACACGGTCGATTCGTCGAAACATTTCACGCTCTATCGTCTGCAACTCGATCCGAAGGATTCCACCCGTTATCTGCTCGATGGCAAGTCAATGCCGCTGAACAAGCAGACCGTCACCGTGCAGGTGAAACAGGCCGACGGGCAAGTAGTGCCGGTCTCGCGTGATGTCTACAGTTCGCAATTCGGGCCGATCGTGCAATGGCCGGGCAAGCTCGACTGGGACAATCAGTTCGCCTACAGCCTGCGCGACGCCAACCTCGACAATGATCGTGTGCTGAACCAGTGGTACACGATGAATCAGGCGTCCACACTTTCGGAGCTGCAGGATTCGGTGCACAAGATTCAGGGTATTCCGTGGGTCAACACTCTGGCCGTCGATGACAAAGGCCAGACGCTGTACATGAACCTGTCGGTGGTGCCGAACGTCAACGCCGAGAAGCTGGCCAAATGCAGCGACCCGCGTATCGGCACACAAATGATCGTATTGGACGGCTCCAACAGTGCCTGCGCGTGGGACATCGACCCACAAGCTGCGCAGAAAGGCATTTATGCTGCCAGCCAATTGCCGCAACTGCTGCGCAAGGATTTCGTCCAGCATTCCAACGACTCTGCGTGGCTGGCCAACCCGGCGCAACCGCTGACCGGTTTCTCGCCGCTGATCAGTCAGGATGGCCAACCGCTGGGCTTGCGCGCCCGGTTTGCTCTGGATCGTTTGAGCACGCTGAGCAAGAAAGGACCGTTGGCGGTGAAAGATCTGCAGCAAATGGTGATGGACGACCAGGTGTATCTGGCGACGCAGGTGGTGCCGGATCTGTTGAAGTTCTGTGCCGCTGATCTCGGCGCCGATGCTCAGGCCCTTAAACCGGTTTGCGTCAGCCTCAAGGCCTGGGATGGCCGCGCCAATCTCGATTCGGGCGTGGGCCTGGTGCACTTCCAGAACATCATGCAAGCATTGCAGGCTGCGCCGGATGTCTGGCGCGTGGCGTTCGATCCCAAGGATGCACAACACACTCCGCGTGGCCTGGCAGTCGAGCGGCCGGCGGTGGCCAAGGCGTTGCGTGAGGCCATGTTGGCGTCGGTCGAAGCGACGACAAAAATGGGTCTCACGCCGCAAACCCGCTGGGGTGATATCCAGGTGGTCAGCAGTGGCGGGCAACAGACGCCGATTCACGGCGGGCCGGCGACTCTGGGAATCTACAACGCCATGCAGAGCGTGCCCCGTGAGGACGGCAAACTCGAAGTGGTCAGTGGCACGAGCTACCTGCAAGTGGTGACCTTTGACAACAAGGGCCCGCACGCCCAAGGGCTGCTGGCGTTTTCGCTGTCGAGCGATCCGGCGTCGAAGTATTCGCGGGACCAGACCGAGGCGTTCTCGAAGAAGCAGTGGAGTGTGTTGCCGTTCACCGAACAGCAGATTCAGGCTGATCCGCAGTATCAGGTGCAGACTGTTCGCGAGACGTTGGACAAGGCGGGGAAAGTCGCCGCTCAATAAGTACAAGCGTTCATCGCATCAAGCCTGAAGGCCGCATCCTGCAAGGGATGCGGCCTTCAGCTTTTTGGCGGCTGTTGCGGTATCGAGTTGATCACCGGGTTACCTTCCTTGTTACGACTCAGGTAGACCGGCAGCACTTTGGGCAGGCTGTTGGCGAGGTTGTTCAACTCTTTGATGTTGTAGATGCCACCCACGCGAATCGAACCGGTGCTGTTATCAGCCAGTTCGAGTGGGTTGCTCAGATAACGATTGATCAGTGGCAGTGCTTCGCTCAATGCCAGGTTATCCAGCACCAGTTTGCCATTGCGCCACGCCAGTGAAGTGTCGCTGGCGTAAGTCTGGCTGATCTGCGGCATGTAATCGCCTTGCTTGTAGCGTGCCTGCATCGACGGGCCAAGGCGCAAGCCATCGCCGGGTAATGAACGATTGCTGGTGACCAGCACCGAGCCTTCGATCAGGTTCACGCGCACTTGATCCTGATACATCCAGACATTGAACCGTGTTCCCGTGACTCGAATCTTGCCTTCGCCTGCACGGACGACAAACGGGTGGGCCAGGTCGTGACTGACCGTAAAGAACGCTTCACCTTTTTTCAGGGTGACCCGGCGTTCGTCTTTGTAATTGCTGAAGGTCAGGTCGGTGTTCAGGTTCAGTTCGATCTGGCTGCCATCATTCAGCGTGACCTGCCGGACATTATCGGTGGCGGCGAAATGCTGATAGCTGTTGGGCAGCCAGCCCAGGTTCCAGCCAGTGTAAGCGGCCAGTGGCAGGGCGAGCGCACAGACACCGGCTGCAACAGCGAATTGACGCCATGAGCGCGAAGGTCGAGGCGCTGGCACGACTGACGCAGATTCCGGGCGAGGCAAGTGTTCAGCCACGTCCCAGATTTCCAGCATGGCTTCATATTCGAAGGCATGCAGTGGATGAGCATCGTGCCATTGCTTGAACGCGCGACGCTCTTCGGCGGTGCAGTCGGCGGCGTGCACACGCATGCACCAATGCGCGGCGGCATCGGTGATCGCATCGTATTCGGCTTCCGAGAGGGTGTCTTGGGTCATTGACTCGTCCTGATTTCGCACATTCTAACCTTGTCGGGAAGTTACCGAGAACAACCGTCATGGCATTTACCCATCAAAGTGGAACTTATTTTTCGCTCAGGCGCCCAAAAAGACAGGACGACAATGACCACTATCCACAAATGGAGTGAAAAAATGATCAAAAAGACATTCGCAGCCTTGATCGCCACTGCCGGTTTGCTCAGTGCTGGCGCAGCGTTGGCAGATAAGCCGGGTGCTGGTTGGGTAACCATCGAAAAAGCCATCGAAATCGTTAAAACCAAGGCCGGTTACGTCGAGGTCTATGAGATCGAAGCCGACAACAACGGCTATTGGAAAGGTGAAGGGCGCAAGGCGGACGGCGTTGTTTACGAGTTCCGCATCGACGGGGCATCGGGCAATATTTTGCGGGATCAGAAGGATTGATCACGTTGTAAACACTCAGTGAGCTCCTGAAACATGCGCCGGCGTCAACCCGGCGCATTTTTTTCGCTGGTCACGCCAACGTTTGCAGGGTTTGCGCTTGACTTGACGCTGGAGCCGGCAAGGGTATCGGCACCAGTGGCGGATCAAGTTGCCGGCCCAATTCGCTGATGAGCAGGGCGATCGAATCGGCATTGGCCAGCATTACGTCAATACGTGCTTCATTAGTGACCGGATGGCGGATCGCTTTACGAGCCTCTGCAAGGTTTGCGGTTTTGGTCAGGCTGAGAAGTTTTTTGTAGGCCTTGGCGTGCCCAGGCAACTGGTCAAGATCCACCCACACCCCAGTATCGTTCTTTTCCACGAATAATCGTGAAGGGTCAGCGGAGCGGGACAAGGATTTACGATAGCGTTCCAGGATCGCTTTGAGCAGCTGCCCATCCGGGAGGGTGATGTCGATAAGGTCAGGGAATGGACACATTGCCTCTACGGAGACAAAGTCTTCGGTGTCGCAGATCAAATGCGACAGCTCGTGGAGTAGTGTGATTGCGCGTGCGTGGGAATCCACATTGAACCTGGGAGGCAAAAACTCGGTATAAGCGTCCAGTCTCGGGTTGAAAAAATGTTCCGTAAAGTGGATGACCTTTCGCGTGTCTTCCTTGAATACAAAGGCAACCGTATCGTCATCGTAACGCTCATTGTGGCCAACGAAAAAACGGTCGGTATAGAGCAAGTCATCTTTTGGGTCAGTCAGCTCCCGGCAAATCGGCAGGATGACCTTCTCGACTTTCTTCAGGAGCATGGGCGTGATCTGCGAGATTTCGAAAAAATCTCTGAGGACCGTTTCCACGCGAGAGCCCCCAAGGTTGTCGCGATGGACGACAAAGTTATGCAGGCAATTGAGCGCGTAGGTTCTTGCCCGGGCGACAGCTTGCTGTATCACGAAAGCTCTGGCGGGATATTGGCGATTGATCTGTGCCATCCCTCGGGCCTGGATTCGCATCAGAATCGAACAATGTTGCTCAACTCTGTTTTGCAGTCGATTGCGCCGCTTTGATCGGCAGCGATGCACGGGCTGACCGGGGCGGGCAAGCACCAGTCGTGAGTTTTTCTGCTCCAGGGCCGGCCCTCGGCCCCCGTCTTTTTTGCGCAAGTACCAGGTTTTTTCTGCCTCTATTACCGGATAGACCTTGCCGGCAATCGCCGCATACTTGCGAGTACCCGATGAATCCATATAAACAAGTTTAGGTGGCTCAAGCTTGAGGCTCTCGAGTGCGGTGGTTGTCTCATAAGGCTGCAAGTTGACGCGAGAGGGCGTAACCGGTGGCACTTTTGACCAGCGAACGACGGCTTTTGCCGTCGTGTTCACGGCTGCGTCGGCACCCTTCGATTCAGGTCTTTGCGCCTCGGAGGCAAAGTCAGCTGTTTGCGCTTCTGCCTCCGTTTCGCACGACAGACGACCCAGGCTAAACAGGGATATTGCCCCGGCAATAAAGCCTTTCAGAGCGTTGGCCCAATGGTGATCCTGAAGACCTTCGGCGGACTCCTTGAAGTCCTTGTAGCTTTTCCAGAGAAAGAACAAAGACGCGAGTTTGCCGGACAAGAGGTGAGGCACCAGACGGACACCGCGACTGAACAAAGACTTCGCGGTTTCCCAGTCGGATTGTGCATTGATCTGCTGCTGGCAACTGAGTAAACGCGGCAAAAGACTGAGCGTATCTTTGTGAAAGTGCTCCAACACATTGCCGTTGATGGCAGTGTTGTGAAGTTTGATTTCACTGGTTTTGCCAATCGTGGTTTTCAACAGGTTCTTGAGAACGGTCTGTTGCTCGGCGGGCAGACGTCGCAGGATCAGATCCTGGAAATGCCCAGGTGTATTGAGGGCGTCCACCCATTGCGCTTCATTTTCGAATTCGCGAAAAACGTATCTGGAGTAGGGGGCGTAGAGCACCCGTGGCCCTGAGTGTCCCGCGCCAGGCCGAATGACATAGAGGCCGAGGGCGTCGACCGCATCACTGCCTTCGGTCTTCATCAACGATAGCGGGCCGACAATGGCGTGCGCACCCTTGACGGTGGCACGGGCTATTGCATCCGGCATGTCCAGTACTTGGCAGATGTAGTCATATCCGGTCTCTGACAGTTGCTGTTGCAGCTTCAGCGAGTGCGCGTGCTGCATCAATTGCCAAGGCAGCTGACGCAGAAAACGTTCTTTGCTGGTGCGTGCAGATTCATGACTGCCTGACAGCGTCTTGGTCACTTTCTCCACATAGGTGGTGGTGACATTGAGCGATGACAACAATTGCTGTACCGCAGACTGATCAAAGTTCGTCGGCAACGCTGTAGTTGCTTTCGAGGCGACTTTGAACCCGGTGCCTTGCACGATGTTGTAGTGATGCAAGGCAAATTCGAGCAAGTTGCAGGGAGGGCCGGCAAGGGTCAGATTCGGAGTGATATGGATATCGTGTGGCATGAGTCCGTTGTTCGGAAATCGGGCGTCGAGCAGTGTCTTCAGTGTTTGGTCAACGTGGGTGGCCAACGCAGGGACGGCCTCGAGAAAATCCTTGCCATCGATAAAACTACGCCGGACTTCATCCAGCAGTGCGAGTTGTGTGCGTTGTTCCGTGATTGGGGCCATGCGCAACCAGTCGGGAAAATCCCGCTGACTGACGAAGGCGCGCGCGAGTTCGATGGTTCGGCGCAAGTTCGTATCGATGACGGTGTTTTTCGTTTGGTTGAGATAATCCGAGAGGATGTCCTTGTCCGTGATACAAGCGCGTAAAGCCTCACAATGGGCCAGGAAATGTTCAATGGCCGATTGCATGCGATCGTTCAACACGTCGCCTTCAATCAAATGGAAGGTGCCCAGCGTGTATTGGCGGTCCAGTTGATATTGCTTCACAGGCAGGTTTTCCAGCAGCGTCCGACACTGGTCATGGTCGTCGAGGCGCCGTTGCAATTGCTTCTGCGCAATGGCGATATCGTCGAACGATTCCAGTCCAATGGCTGGCGTCCACAGGATGGCACGCCCGGAATGCTCGCCGTCCATGCCGCCGCGCTCGGTCATCAGCACGCAATGAGCGAGCGGCAGCACACCGCTTTGGCCGGCACAGGTGAGGTTGAGCGACCAGGCATCCGGCCGGAACCCATTGAGTGACTGGCGATCCATCCGGGTTGCGTGTTTTGCATCGAACACGGTATCGACTATTTTTCGCTCGGCCGTCAGCCAGGAATCGCTGAGGTTTTTTATGCGCGCCTCCCCGCGCACCCCCTCCTCGAAAGCCTGCGCCAGTTTCCATCGAATGCCTTCGAGAAAGACGCGCTGATCGGTGCTGCTCGTGGTCGGCTGATCTTTGAAGTGGCTGGAGAGATTGTCCAGGGTTCGTTCGAGTTCTGTCGCCAGGTGAGCCGCCTTGTCGGCCTGCACGAGTGAGGAAGGAGGAGCGCTGGTAAACATCGGGCGCGTACTCCACCGCTCGTTGACGTCAAGCTTGAGTAGACGTTCGTGAATCATTGAGCGGATATCCAGCGCTTTATCGAAAAGCGCGTGGATGTCGATCGTGCGCTCGCTTTGGCGAAACAGCTGCAAGGCGAATTCAACGTTCTGGCGCTGTTTGGTGAGGATCGCCTCAAACAGCGTCGTGATGATTTCGCCGCCGATGTTCTCTCCTGAAACCTGAGCGTTGGCGAAACCCAGGTAGCGATTGCGCTCTTCCAGATTCATCAGCCCGTACAGCTCGTCTTCATGTCCCGCTGCATTGAGTTTGGCCGTCAGCGTTTGCTTGAGGTCGGCGTAGTTCGTGAGGACTTGCAAGCCTTGCGTGGGGGTGTAGAGGTAGGCCTTGTCATGGTTGATCATCAGCGAGCCGGCCAACTCGACATAAGCGGTTTCCTCGCGCAGACATACCGTTTCGAAGTTCGGCCGCCGGACACCCACGTTTGGCTCTCGAATCAAGCTGTGCAGGGCGTTGAACTCAGTGGCCGAGAGGATTTCTGTTTCGCGCTTGATCATCAAATCGGCACGCACCTGATCCTGCAGCGTCTGGGTGAAGAAGGTGCGTCTGGACGACCCCTCAAATGCGGCGGTATTCCAGTAGACCTCAAGTTGTCGAAACAGCAGCATGGTCAGCTTTTCCGACGCGGATGTGATCGCTTTTGCCCACGCTATCTGGTCAGCATCCCGGGGGGGACGGGTCGGGTGGGAGAATTCTGCCGTGTGACCGCGCGGCCAGCCCTGACGGCGGAAATGCAGCAGCAGCGCTTCACTTGGCGACAACGAATCGACCCGATGTCGAGTATCCCCTGAATGGGACGTGATGTTGGCGAACAAACTGACGCGGGTGAGCGATTGCGGCAAACCGTTAAAGTGCGGTTCGAGCAGTTCGTCGAGAATTTTTTCCAGCAGTGTTGTCAGCGAAGGCAGGCGTTTCAGTTCATCCAGCAGATCGCGCGCACAGGCGTCCCGGGATTCGCTGATCAGGGCTTTTTGATCGTCAAACACATCGCCCTGGATTGTTTCGCGGGTCAGGGTAATACCGCGCTTTTCGACCAGCTCTTTACGCAGCGAAACGGTGAGAAAAGCGAACAGATCATCGGTTTCCTCAGCGTTGTCGAGGCGCGTCTGCAAGGCGTCTGTCAGGGCCTTGTGATCGCTGTATTTTTTCAGCCCGTCGTAGGGGGTGTATAAAAAAACGCCATTGTCATCCGGCCCGGTGCCGAGAATAAAACTGCCGGCCAGTGGTACGGCGAGTTGCTTGTCGGCGTTAAGCAGAATCCGTTCGGCGAGCATGGGTGGGGTTTGTTCGCTGCGCAGGGCGTGGGTCGCCAGCTGCACATGGGCCAGCCAGCTGAAATCTTTACTGTTGAGGCCGTGTGTTCGACTCAACTCGTCATGCCGGCCTGTGGATTTGAGTATGTCGGGAAACAGCAGCGGGCTGGACATCTTCGCAACTCTGAACGGGGCGCCTTGGGCGGGGAGTTCAAGAGTAGGAGCGCAAGTCGCCGTGCAGGCGGTACATAGTTACCGCACATGCCGAGTGGAAATGTGCCATGGGTCAATGTCGGTCATCACCCATCCAAGGGTTGACAGCCGACAGCTCCGCCATGGTTAATCGGTGGGCAAGTCGTCCGTACGCTGTTGTTCCCTCCAATAATCATTCTGGAGCTTCAGATGTCTGCGCCACACGATCATGTGTCTTCTGCTGTCTCGTCCTCGTTGTCTCTCGAAGCGCTGACGCACCTGCTTGAAACGATTTTTCTGCGCCACGGCACCTCCGCCGAAGTCGCGCAAGTGCTGGCCGCCAACTGCGCCGGCGCCGAGCGCGACGGTGCCCACAGCCACGGCGTGTTCCGCATTCCCGGGTATGTCTCGACCCTGAAAAGTGGCTGGGTCAACGGCCACGCGGTGCCGCAAGTCGAAGATGTCGCCTCCGGATTTGTCCGTGTCGATGCCGGCAATGGTTTCGCGCAACCGGCGCTGGCCGCCGCCCGGCCGTTGCTGGTGGAGAAGGCGCGTAGCGCGGGGATTGCCGTGTTGGCGATTCGCAATTCGCATCACTTCGCCGCGCTGTGGCCGGATGTCGAGCCTTTCGCCGATGAAGGTCTGGTGGCGTTGAGCGTGGTCAACAGCATGACCTGCGTGGTACCCCACGGCGCCGACCGGCCATTGTTCGGCACCAACCCGATTGCGTTCGCCGCACCACGGGCCGGCGCCGCGCCGATTGTCTTCGACCTGGCCACCAGCGCGATTGCCCATGGCGACGTGCAGATCGCCGCGCGCAAAGGTGAGCGGCTGCCGGCCGGGATGGGCGTGGACAGCCTCGGCCAGCCGACTCAGGATCCCAAGGCGATTCTTGAGGGCGGGGCGTTGTTGCCGTTCGGTGGTCATAAGGGCTCGGCGCTGTCGATGATGGTCGAGCTAATGGCGGCGGCGCTGACGGGAGGCAACTTTTCCTTCGAATTCGATTGGTCCAATCATCCCGGGGCGAAAACGCCGTGGACCGGGCAACTGTTGATCGTCATTGATCCGAGTAAAGCTGCCGGACAAGGTTTTGCCGAACGCAGTGGCGAACTGGTGCGGCAGATGCACGGTGTCGGGCTCAAGCGTTTGCCGGGGGATCGTCGGCATTGGCAGCGGAGCAAATCGTTGGCTGAGGGTATTGTGCTTGATGCGCAGACATTGGTGCAGTTGCGTGAGCTGGCGGGGGTGTGAGCAAAGAGCAAAGCCCCTCACCCTAGCCCTCTCTCAGAGGGAGAGGGGACTGAACGAGGTGAATGGGGGATGTGCGCCGACGTGAAAGATCGAGCTGAGCTCAGGTTTTGAACAGCGAAATTCAAGCAGGCATGAAAAAGGCGAACCCAGCGGGTTCGCCTTTTTTGTGTGCGTTTGACTCAGCGACGGCCGAGCAGCAAACCGACCACCAGACCGAATCCGGCGGAGATCGCCACGGTCTGCCACGGATGGCCGCCGATGTAGCTTTCGGTTGCATCGACCGCCGGTTTGGTGCGATCACGCACGCTCGACACGGAATCCAGGGCCTGTTGCAGTTTCAGGGCGATTTGTCCGCGCAGCGTTTCCGCTTCTTCGCCGACCAGTGAGGCGCTGCTCTTGAGCAGTTTGTCGGACTCTTCGATCAGAGCCTGAAGTTCGCTGAAGGCCTGATCCTTGATTTGATCTTCGGCGGCTTGCACGGCGGATTTGCGGGCCATTGGGTGACTCCTTGCAGTTGAATGGACAGTGATCAATGGAGTGTGGCGCTTACTGAAAAGTTGCACTGAATTTAGGTCAGAAAGAAAAACCTGCGCGGGAGATTTCTGTCGAGCGTGTAAGATGTCGCCATTTTACGCAGCAGGATAATTCCCCATGAGTTTCAATCTGGCCGACAAATCCCTCGCAGAGCGCGCTGCGCTGGAAGACGAGAAATCCCGTCTGTTCGAACTCTGGCAGAACAATCTGGGCAAAGCCAAAGGCGAAGCCGCGCGTTTGTTCGGCGAGCGCGGCAAGCGCAAAGGCAAATGGGCCGAGTGGGTCCGCGCGGAACTGGACGGCATGTCGCCGCCAGAGTTCGCCAACATGGTACGCAGTGAAGTCAATCGACTGATGGCCGCCAACAAGTAACGCCTCAACTGAACGTCTCGGCAATCGCTTCACGCACTTTGACCACCACCGGATTGATCTGCGTGCTGGTGCGCCAGCCCAGTTCGATCGGATAACGTGGCAATTTCAGCGGGCACGGCAGCAGCGCCAGACCGCTGAGTGCTGCGATGCTCTCGGCGGCATGCGTCGGAATCGTCGCCACCGCCCGACTGCCCTTGAGCAGGTACGGCAGCGCGGCGAAGTGCGTGGTCGAAGCGCACACCCGTCGGCTCAGGCCCAGCGCCGCCAACCCCTCATCGGTAATCCCGATAAACCCGCCGGACGACACCAGAATGTGCTCGCGGGCAACGAACGCCTCAAGATCAATCTGCTGCTGGCCGGGCGCAAGGCTCGCCGGATCGACCAGACACGCATATCCACCTTCGCCCAACACCTGACGGCTGAGCAAGCGCTCGGCAAAGCCACCGGCAGTAATCGCCAGATCGATGCTGCGCTCCATCAGCGCGCGGGCGACGATCTGGCTATGAGTCTGTCGGAAGATCACCCGCAGCTTCGGTGCGCTGCGGGCAATTTCCTCGATCAGGCGACGGCCGTAGGCAATCTCGAAGTCATCCGACAGCCCCACCGTGACCGAGCGGCCATCGTATTGATTGGCCGTCGGGTCGACCATCGCCAGACTCTGCCGGCATTTGTTGAGCGCGTCGCTGACCACCGGTTTCAATTGATTGGCTTTGAGCGTCGGTGCCAGCCCACGCCCGGTACGCACGAACAATTGATCGCCGTATACCTCACGCAACCGGCGTAACGCCGCACTGACGGCCGATTGCGTGACGCCCAGACGCAACGCCGCGCGGCTCGCGCTGGACTCTTCATGCAGGGCTTCAAAGACTTTCAGCAAGTTGAGGTCGACGGTGGCGATATTCATTTGGCTCATATCATTCAGCAGTGTTCGGGGCTTTATTCATGATCGCGTGGCGCCGCAGAATCGGCAACCACTGAACCTCAAGGAGTCCCCGCAATGGCCAAATCGATTGTTGCAGCGCTGCAAATCGGCGCATTGCCCGACGGCAAAGCTGCCACTCTGGAACAGATTTTGAGTTGGGAAGGCGCGATCAGCGAGTCCGGCGCGGCGCTGGTAGTGATGCCGGAAGCCCTGCTGGGTGGTTATCCGAAAGGCGAGGGTTTCGGCACACAATTGGGTTATCGCCTGCCTGAGGGGCGTGATGCCTATGCCCGTTACTTCGCCAATGCGATCGATGTGCCGGGTGCCGAGACGCAAGCACTGGCCGATCTGTCAGCGCGCACCGGGGCCAATCTGGTGGTCGGCGTGATCGAACGCTCCGGCAGCACGCTGTATTGCACCGCGCTGTATTTTGACCCCCAGGCCGGCCTCGTCGGCAAACACCGTAAACTGATGCCCACCGGCACCGAACGGTTGATCTGGGGCAAGGGCGACGGCTCGACTTTGCCGGTATTCGACACCCAGGTTGGCAAGCTCGGCGCCATGGTGTGCTGGGAAAACATGATGCCGTTGCTGCGCACGGCGATGTACGCCAAAGGCATTGAAGTGTGGTGCGCGCCGACCGTGGACGAGCGCGAGATGTGGCAGGTCAGCATGCGTCACATCGCCCATGAAGGCCGCTGCTTTGTGGTCAGTGCGTGTCAGGTGCAGGCATCGCCTCAGGCGCTGGGTGTCGAGATTGCCAACTGGCCGGCGGATCGCCCGTTGATTGCCGGCGGCAGCGTGATTGTCGGGCCGATGGGGGACGTGCTGGCGGGGCCGTTGCGCGGGGAGGCGGGGTTGCTCACGGCTGAAATCGACACCGATGAACTGGTGCGCGCGCGGTATGACTACGATGTGGTCGGCCACTACGCGCGGCCGGATGTGTTTGAGCTGTCAGTGGATGAACGCGCCAAGCCCGGGGTGCGCTTCAACACATGACTCCAGCCTTATAGAGAACCTGTGGGAGCGAGCTTGCTCGCGAATGCGTCATCACATTCAACATTTTCGTTGACTGATATTCCGCCTTCGCGAGCAAGCTCGCTCCCACAGGGGATAGTCACTCGATTCAGTTATTGTGTTGTTCCAGCCATTCCTCGCGGGTGATTTCCCACAGCTCCCGTGGAAAACGCCCACCGACGAAATCGCCTTCATCTGTCCGGATCAAGCGCATCCCCGCGCGTTCCGAGAGCTTGCGCGAGCCAATGTTCGGCGCCGCTTTCGGCACGCGCATCACTGGGCGCTGCAGAGCGTTGAACCAGTAATCGGCCACCACCGCACAGGCTTCAGTCATCAATCCCTGACCTTGCCACGCCGGGCCCAGCCAGAAGCCGCGATGGTTGTCCGCTTGATCCATCAGGCTGATATTGCCGATCAACTGTTCAGGTGCGGACTTGAGGCAAATCGTCCAATGCCATTCCTTGCCTGCCGCCACCGCCGGCAAGGCAATGTCGCGCAGATAGGTGAGGGCGCCATCCTCCGGGTAGGGCCATGGCACGGCCGAGTTCAGATAGCGCACCACGTCCCAATGCGCAAATTCGCGTTGCACGGCGTCGGCATCGGCCAGTTGCAATGGGCGCAGGATCAGTCGTTCGGTGTACAGCGTCGGTGTGTCTTCCATAAACCTGCAGCCTCCATGAGTGTCTTTGAGGAACGAAGCAGGCTAGCGCATTTTTACCAGGTCGCGGCAGTGGCCTTGGGCAGGCTGAGCTTGCCGCTGTCAACGAAACGCATGGTGCCGAACAAGCCGCCGGCGAGTTTGCCGCGCAGCACGTAAGGCAGGTTATCGAGGGTTTGCGTCTGGCTCAGGCCCAGCGTCTGGCGCAGGACCGAGAACGCGGAAATGCTCACTGGCACGCTGACAATGGTTTCGGAAAAACGCGGGATCGAACCGCTCTGATCGCTCACGCCCGAGGCCAGCGAATGGCCGTTAACCTCAAGATCCAGCGCGATGCCGTTGTAGTCGATGGCCGTCTCATTGGGGTTCTGTACGCGGATTTTTATGGCGAAGCGCACTTCCAGATCCTGACTCGGCAACGGTTCGAGACCGACCACGTTGATGTTCACCGGATCACGGTTGGGGAATAGCGCACAGGCGCTGAGGGACAGCAGGAGCAGTGACAGCATGACGGCTTGAAAACGGCGCATAAACGGTCTCTCAACAAAAAAGGGCTGAACCGTCACCGGCTCAGCCCTTTCTATCAAAGGCCAGACGTTAGCGGTTCGACTGTGCGACAGCCGCGGCTGGGGCAGGTTCACCTTTGGCCGGCATGTCCGGGTTTTCCATGACCTGAAGGATAGAAGCTTCCGGGTCGAAATCGTCTTCTTCCAGCTCGATGAACTCTTCCGGCAGAAAGATGTTCAGCACGATAGCGCACAACGCACCGACGGTAATCGGCGATTCGAAGATGTTGCGCAGTGCTTGCGGCAGCTCGCGCAGCACTTCCGGGACCGCTGCAATGCCCAGGCCCATGCCCAGCGAAATCGCCACGATCAGCATGTTGCGCCGATGCAGGCCGGCTTCGGCGAGGATCTTGATCCCGGCTACCGCCACAGTGCCGAACATCACCAGTTCGGCGCCGCCCAGCACCGGTTTCGGCATCAACTGCAGCACCGCGCCGATCATCGGGAACAGCCCCAGCAGCACCAGCAGACCGGCAATGAAGAAGGCGACGTAGCGGCTGGCCACGCCGGTGAGTTGAATCACGCCGTTGTTCTGCGCGAAGGTCACCATCGGCATGCTGTTGAACACGGCAGCCATCGCCGAGTTGAGGCCGTCGGCGAGCAGGCCGGATTTGATCCGGCGGATGTACAGCGGGCCTTTGACCGGTTGCCGCGAAATCATCGAGTTGGCGGTCAGGTCACCGGCAGCTTCCAGTGGCGAGACAAGGAAAATCACCGCCACCGGCACAAACGCCACCCAGTCAAAGTTGAAACCGTACTTGAACGGCACCGGCACGCTGACCAGCGGCACCTCGGGCATTGAAGCGAAATCCACGGTGCCCATCAGCCACGCCACCACATAGCCAAGCGTCAGGCCGATGACGATCGCGCCCAGGCGCAGAAACGGCACGTCGACGCGGTTCAGCACGACGATGGTACCGATCACCAGCGCTGCCAGAAAGATAT
Organism: Pseudomonas sp. NPDC085632; assembly: GCF_044541255.1. Classification (NCBI taxonomy): domain Bacteria; kingdom Pseudomonadati; phylum Pseudomonadota; class Gammaproteobacteria; order Pseudomonadales; family Pseudomonadaceae; genus Pseudomonas; species Pseudomonas sp. NPDC085632. Next base: position 113,165 of record NZ_JBITSX010000001.1, read on the forward strand.
GGCTGGCAGCACCCAGATCCGGCGCGCCGAAACCGCCGGCAATGTCAGTCATTGCCACTTTGATCAGCGACAGGCCCATCAACGTGATGATGGTGCCGGTGACCACCGGGGTGATCAACATGCGCAGTTTGCCGATGAACTGACTCAGCACCACTTCGATGAACGCAGCGAAAAAACACACGCCGAAGATCGTCGAGAGAATTTCATCGGTGCCGCCACCGCGCGCCTTGACCATGAACCCGGCACTGAGGATCACGCTGATAAAGGAAAAACTGGTGCCTTGCAGGCACAGCAGTCCCGAACCGACCGGGCCGAAGCGCTTGGCCTGGACGAAGGTGCCGAGGCCGGAAACGAACAGCGCCATGCTGATCAAGTAGGGGATTTCACTGTGCAGACCGAGGGCGCCGCCCATGATCAACGTGGGAGTAATGATGCCGACGAAGCTCGCCAATACGTGTTGCAACGCGGCAAACACGGTGGCAGTCAAGTGCGGGCGGTCGTTGAGACCATAGATCAGGTCGTTGTTGCGCGGGGCTTTTTCAGAGGCGGTCATGGTGTTTTGCGCGCCGCGAGGCGGGGCCGGGTCAGAAAATGGAGGCGCAGGATGCCGGAAGAGGGCGGCGAGGGCAACGAGCAATAACTGCCTGAAAGGTCAGGTTTTATTGGTCGCTATCGGCAAACGCCCGTGTAGGAGCTGTCGAGTGAAACGAGGCTGCGATCTTTGAAGATCAAAAGATCGCAGCCTGCGGCAGCTCCTACAGGGAGATGTATCAGGAGAAGGCCGCGAGCAGATCTTCCTCGAAGGCTTTTTGCGCATCTCCCGGCACCTGCGCCCGATGCCGGGCCAGATGAAACCCCACTTCGAAACTCAACTCACCCTCACGAATGGGCCGCAGCAGGCCCTTGGCTTGCCAGCTGCGCGCGTAGTGATCCGGCAGATAACCGACATGTTTGCCGGACAGAATAAAGGTCAGCGTGCCTTCAACCTGCTCCGACCGCGCCGAGCAGACCTTGCCCTGAAACGGTTCGTCACTGCGCAAAAACCGATAGGGGTGATCGACCCGGTCGCAGGCCTGCAGGGCGGCATCACTCGGCGCTGCATCGGTAAACAAGGGATGGCCGGCAGCGCAGTACAAATGCTGGGTTTCGCTGAACAACTGGCGATAGTCGAAGGCACTTTGCACTTGCGAGAAATAGCCGATCGCCAGATCCAGTCGCTGTTGCAACAGCAACCGCTCCATTTCGCCGGGCATGGCACTGATCAATTCGATGCGTACAGATTCATCGCGCTCGCGAAAGCGCCGGATTGCCATCGCCACCCGCTGCAACACCGACTGATCGACCGACTCGGAGATCCCCAGGCGCACTTCACCGATCAAGCGTCCGGCAACACCGTTGGATTGATGGCGGAAGGTTTCAATCGATTCAAACAGCGCGCGCACCGCGATCAAGAGCTGCTCACCCTTGGGCGTGACACTGAAACCACTCTTGCCACGGCTGCACAAACGGTAGCCGAGGCGGGTTTCCAGTTTGGCCATTTGCTGGCTGATGCTCGACTGGCTCAGGCCCAGATCACCTTGTGCCGCACTGAAACCACCGCACTCGACCACCCGCACAAACAGGCGCAACAGTTGCAAGTCCACGTCGTGCAGTTGACCCAACATCACATTACTCCGGGATAAAGTCAGGATAATTATTCGGCTATTTTTCTAATGTATCGGACCGCGCATCCTGCAACCACTTCCTCCGGTCAGGTGTTCGTCATGGCTCCCGTGTTCAAGCTGTGTTTCCCCGCGCTGCTGTTGTCCGTGGCTCTTCAGGCTCAGGCCGAGGACAAAACCCTCAATCTCTACAGCTGGGCTGATTACGTGCCGCCGCAAACCCTGCAACGGTTCGAGCAGGAAACCGGCATTCATGTGCGTTACGACACCTTCGACACCTCCGAGGTGCTGGAAACCAAGTTGCTCACCGGTGGCAGCGGTTACGACGTGGTGGTGCCGTCATCCAGCGTTCTGGCGCGTGGACTGGCGGCCGGCGCGTTGAAGGAAATCCCCCACGAAGGCCTCAAGGGCTACGCCAACCTTGATCCGGATTTGCTGGAGAAAATGGCCGCCGTCGACCCCGGTAATCGCTACGGCGTGCCGTATACCTGGGGCACTTTGGGTCTGGGGATGAACGTCGAGGCGGTGAAGCAGCGCTTGCCCGATGTGCCGCTGAACAGCCTCGATCTGCTGTTCAATCCCGAGAACGCCAGCAAGCTGAAAGACTGCGGCATCGCGATCCTCGATTCGCCGCAAGAGGTCATCGGACTGGCCCTGCATTATCTGGGTAAAGATCCCTACAGCACGGACAAGAACGATCTGGCCGCCGCCGAAGCGTTGTTGCACAAACTTCAGCCGTCGGTGCTCTACGTCGCCACCGGCCGGCAAATCAATGACCTCGCTAGCGGCAATGTGTGCCTCGCGCTGACCTATAACGGTGACGCGAGCATGGCCGCCGATCAGGCGCACAAGGCCCATAAAACCTTCGAAGTGGCGTATCGCATTCCCAAGGAAGGCACGCTGGTCTGGCAGGACAATCTGGCCATCCCCAAAGACGCGCCGCACCCCGAAGCCGCTCGGGCGTTCATCGAATTCATGCTGCGCCCCGACTCGGTGGCCGAGCTGACCAACACGCTGTTTTTTGCCACCGCCAACCTGGCCGCCACGCCGCTGGTGGATGAAGCCGTGCGCAACGATCCCGACATTTACCCACCCAGCGAGGTGCGCGCGCGGCTCTATGCCGATCACAGCATGAGCCTCAAGGACATGCGCCAGCGCACGCGTCTGTGGACCACTTTCCGTAGCCATCAATAACAACAGGAGCACCACGATGGATGTGCCCATGCAGAATGATCAAGCCCTGACCCGTGACAGCCTTTATGGCACTGCCGCCGAAAGTACCTACGCCGGCATCACCAGTTTCATGCGCCGGCGTTACAGCCGTGACCTGCGCGGCGTCGATGTTGCGGTCAGCGGCGTGCCGTTCGACACTGCCACCAGCAACCGCCCCGGTGCACGTTTCGGGCCACGGGGGATTCGTGCCGCCTCCACCGGAATCGCCTGGGAACGCCACTGGCCGTGGACGTTTGACCCGTTCGATCATCTGGCGGTGATTGATTACGGCGACTGCGACTTCGATTACGGCGCGCCCCACAGCATTCCCGAAAGTATCGAAGCCCACGCCGAGCAGATTCTCAACGCGGGCAGCGCGATGCTGACGTTTGGCGGCGATCACTTCATCAGCTATCCGCTGCTCAAGGCTCATGCACGCAAGCACGGCACGCTGTCGCTGATCCACTTCGATGCGCACAGCGACACTTGGCCGGACGAGGAGGGCAAGCGGGTCGACCACGGCACCATGTTCTGGCACGCGGCGCGCGAAGGGCTGGTTGATCCGGCGCGCTCGGTACAGATCGGTTTGCGCACCACCAATGACGATCACATGGGTTTTCTGGTGCTGGACGCCCGGCAGGTGCATCGTCGTGGCTGCGAAGCGATTGTCGAAGCGATTCGTGCCCGGGTCGGCGATAACCCGGTGTACCTGACGTTCGACATCGATTGCCTGGATCCGGCCTTCGCACCGGGCACCGGTACCCCTGTCTGTGGAGGCTTGAGCACGGTGCAAGCGTTGGAGATTCTCGGTGGTCTGCGCGGGATCAATCTGGTGGGCATGGACGTGGTGGAAGTCGCCCCGGCCTACGATCACGCCGAGGTCACCTCGTTGGCGGCAGCCACATTGGCCATGGAAATGCTTTGCCTTTACGCCGCCCGACACAAGGTCGATCTCTAAACCCGCCGCCAATGATCGTTCCCACGCTCTGCGTGGGAACGCAGCCTGGGACGCTCCGCGTCCCGTCCACCGCCGAACGCGGAGCGTCCGTTGAGGCGTTCCCACGCGGGAGCGCGGGAACGATTATCCCGTGGCGACGCGAGCCGGATCAGGCCACAGGGATGATCGGCAGGTCCAACGTTTGCGGACCGGTAAAGCGAGGCGCGGCACTGGTAATCGTCTCGTGCGGCACACCGGCCGGCACGACGCTGCTGTCTTCGAGCCGCGCCATGTGTTGTTCGCTCAGTTGCACCTCGAGTGCGCCGAGGGTGGCGTCGAGTTGTTCGCGGGTACGCGAGCCGAGGATCGGAATCAGCGCGGTCGTCGAACGTCGGGCTTTCTCGCGTAACCAGGCGATAGCCACATGGGTTGGGCTGGCGTCGATTTCTGCGGCCACGGCCAGCAACGTATCGAGCAGGGCGGTGTCGCGGGCGCTTTTTTCCGCATGCACCAGCATGCCGAGTTTGCTCGCACGGTTGTTGTCATCGCTGCCGCGATACTTGCCAGTCAGGAAGCCACCGGCCAGTGGCGACCACAGTGTCGCCGCGAGTCCGAGCGCCTCAGCCATCGGCAGCAGTTCGCGCTCGGCGGTGCGTTCGGCGAGGCTGTACTCGACCTGAATCGCTGCAATCGGCGCGAAGCCGCGCAGTTCCGCCAGCACGTCAGCGCGGGAAACGCGCCATGCCGGGAAGTTGGATAGGCCGGCATAGTGAATCTTGCCGGCGCGCACCAAGTCATCAAAACCGCGCAGGATTTCTTCCATGGGGGTCACGCCATCGGTGACATGGGCCCAGAACAGATCGATGTGGTCGGTGTTCAGGCGTCTGAGGCTTTCCTCAACCGCGCGAACCATGTTTTTACGGCTGTTACCCGTGTGGGAAATGCCGTCGGCCGGGGTTGTGCCCATGCTGTATTTGGTGGCGATCACCAGCCGATCCCGCTCCGGCGCAATGAATTCGCTGAGCATCGTTTCCGATTGCCCGCCTTGATAGCCATTGGCGGTATCAATGAAATTGCCGCCGGCATCGAGAAAACCATCAAAGATACGCTTGGCTTCATCACGTTCGGCGCCATGACCCCAGCCGGTGCCAAAATTGCCGGCGCCCAACGCCAGTTCCGATACGCGCAGGCCGGTTTTGCGGCCGAAAACCTTGTAATGCATGGCGACGCTCCAGACAGAAAAAGTGGCAAGAGTAAAAATTACGAGCAACATATTTCAGCCAATATGATGTTGGTAATATTCATCGTCAAGTGCCTTGTTGCTCAACGGTCATTCGATCGGCGCGGCGTGATGAGGAACGGGGGGTTGCCAATCCCGATCTTTGTCGTTGTAACAGTCGTGGCATACTGCCGCGCATGACTTTCGACTCTCCTCTTAGCGCCTGGCAACACGCCGTTCAACACAAGGGCTTCATCCAGGATGAAGCTCAGGAACACGCGGTCTGGGCACTGCAAAAATGCCATGAAGCGCTGCACGCCGGTGCCCGTTCGGTCACTGGCGTTTATCTGTGGGGCCCGGTCGGGCGCGGCAAGACCTGGCTGATGGATCAGTTCTATCAGAGCCTGCGCGTACCGGCGCGACGCCAACACTTTCATCACTTCATGGGCTGGGTGCATCAGCGCTCGTTCCAGTTGACCGGGATTGCCGATCCGTTGCGCGCGCTGGCCAGGGAGCTGGCCTCCGAGGTGCGGGTGCTGTGCTTCGATGAGCTGTTCGTCAATGACATCGGCGACGCGATCATTCTCGGTCGGCTGTTTCAGGTGATGTTCGACGAAGGCGTGGTCATCGTCTGCACGTCCAACCTGCCGCCGGATGACTTGTATGCCGATGGCTTCAACCGCGATCGCTTCGTATCGGCAATTGCCGCGATCAAGGCGCATATGCAGGTGGTGGCGGTGAATGGCGCCGAGGATCATCGTTTGCATCCGGGGGCCGGCCTGCAACGCTACTTTGTGGCCACGTCCCCGGCCCGCGCGCTGGAAGAAGTCTTTCAGGCGTTGACCGCCGGACAGCCAGCCAGCACCGAACCCGTGTCGGTCGGTCATCGTCATTTGAACGTCGTGCAGGCCAGTGAATCGGTGTTGTGGTGTCGCTATGCGGATCTCTGTGAGCAGCCGTTCGCCGCCATGGATTTCATCGCGCTGTGCGATCGCTACACGGCTATTCTGTTGAGCGAGGTGCCGAACCTCAGCGCCCAAAAACGCGAAGGGCGCATCGCTCGCGGCACTGAAGATGGCGCGCAGCGGGTCGTTGCAGGTGACCGCGAGCTGCCGCAATTGTCGGTTCACGACGATGGCGTGCGGCGCTTCATCGCGTTGGTCGACGAGTGCTATGACCGCAAAGTACCGCTGTACATCGAGGCACAAGTGCCAATGGATGCGCTGTACACCGAGGGTTATCTGGAATTCCCGTTCCGCCGCACCCTCAGTCGCTTGCAGGAGATGCAACTGCAGCGCTTTGCCGAAACTTGAGTGAAGAGGGCGCCGACATGAGCCAACCGCTTTCCCATCATTTGCTGACCATGGCTTATCAGAATGCCTGGGCCAATCATCGCTTGGCCAAGGCCTGGACGCAGCTCGGCGCGGCAGACCTGGCGGCGCCTCGGGTGAGTTTCTTCCCGAGCATTCGCCTGACCCTCAATCACATCCTCACCTGCGACTGGTTCTACGTCGATGCATTGGAGCGCGAATTGCGCGGGGCTGAGCCGCATCCTGACTGCTATGTGTTTTTCAATGCGGATGAGCCATTTACCGACGGCCCGCAACTGCGCGATGAGCAGGCTCACGTTGATCGACGGCTGATTGCCTATTGCGAGCAACTGCGCGATGCCGATCTGGCCCGAATGGTCACCATTGCCCGCGACACGCCGCAGCACGACAGCCGCTTGCGCATGCTGTCGCACCTGTTTGAACACCAGATTCATCATCGGGGCCAGGTGCACGCGATGCTCAGCGGTACGACGGTGAAACCCCCGCAACTGGATGAATTTTTCTGTGCTGGCGAAAGCAGTCTGCGCGCCGAAGACTTTGCCGAACTGGGCTGGACTGAAGAATTGATCTGGGGCCACTGAAAAAGCCAAAGATCGGACGATCTTTTGATCTTTTGATCTTTTGCATTTGCGGGTTGCCCGCCCGATCACCCCCGCGCTAAGGTCAGACAGCCTTTCAGCACGCACTTTGCGCGCCGGGGCTTTTGTGTGTTCGGGGATGGAAATGGATTCCGCAGAGATTCTTGTACTTCAAGCCAGCTACAGCAATCCAACGCACGCCGAGGCCATCGGTATCGTGCTCAATCATTACGCAGAAGACCCCATGGGCGGCGGTCATTCGCTCGACCCTGAACTGCTGCGCCGACTGCCCGAAGAACTGGCCCGTCGCCCGCATGCGTTCAGCGTGCTGGCCTTTGTCGGTGGTGAGCCGGCGGGGCTGGTGAATTGCTTTGAAGGGTTCTCCACGTTTGCCTGCAAGCCGTTGGTTAACGTCCATGACGTGGCGGTGGTGGACCGGTTTCGCGGTCTCGGCCTGAGCCAGAAGATGCTGCAGAAGGTCGAGGAAATTTCTCGCCAGCGCGGCTGCTGCAAGATCACCCTCGAAGTGCTGGAAGGCAACGCCGTGGCGCAAGGTTCCTACCGCAAGTTCGGCTTCGCGCCGGGCATGTTCGACCCGAATCACGGGCAGATGCTGTTCTGGATCAAAAGTCTGCAGGCCTGAAAGCCCCTCACCCTAACCCTCCCGAAACGTCGGGCCGCCCGAAGGGAGAGGGGACTGACCGAGGTGTTTTGGCGAGGTACGCCGACCTGAAACATCGAGCCGAACTCAGATTCTGAAAAGCACACAAAACAGCTCCCTCTCCCTCGGGAGAGGGCTGGGGTGAGGGGCAAATTCACCACAAATCAAAAGCCGAACACCCAATCAACGCCCATAAAAAAGGCGCCCCAATCAGGGCGCCAAACTGTCTTCTCCCGGGCCAGAGCGGAGCCATGGGAGGTCCATCGGTTGCTCGGTGAATCTCAGTCGCGATAGGACTCGGTCACTTGCGCCGTCTGATCGGCGGGAACGCGAGTTTCTTTTGCGTTGGCGTCGCTCTGCTGCGCGCTCTGGGCTTGGTGGACCGGGAAGTTGTCGTAGTAATAGCGCATGCGCTCAGCGCCGCCTTCGGCAAAGACGCTGGCAGAACCCAGGGCAAACAGCCCGGCAAGCATTACGGTAGTGATTTTCATGGTGCCTCCTACTGAACAAGTGGGAGCCGTTCGTCCATGAAGCAGATCTCGAAAGAGAGTCTGGGTGGCATGAATTAACACGGGGTTAACGCCCGTACAGTGTAGGTTTTGCAAGGTGTTGCGGGGCGATATCAGACAGACGCGGCGCACATCAAGCGAAGGTGCGCCGTGCCCGAGGGGCGGGGGTCAGAGCTTCCAGTCGAGACTCAGCGTCACCGTGCGCGGGTCACCCCAATACACACCGTTATAGAAACCGACGTTGTCGTAATATTTCTTGTCGAACAGGTTGTTGACGTTCAGCGATGCCGACAGGTGTCGATCGAACGCGTAGCGCGACATCAGGTTGACCACGGTGTAGGCGCTCTGGTTGATGCGCGCCTCCTCCGTGTCGCCGCCAACCGGTCGGCTCGAGGTGCCATACACATCGCTTTGCCAGTTCACCGCACCACCCACGGTCAGCGCCTGCCATTCGCCCGGCAAACGGTACGCGGTGGAGACGCGCAACAGATTCATCGGCTCATTGGTGTTGGTGCGCTCGCTGTTGCCATCGACCGAGTGGGTATAGGTGTAACCGGCGGTCATGTTCCAGCCCTGCAGGATTTCGCCGGACACTTCCGCTTCAAAGCCGTTGACCTTGTTGCCCTTGCCGCCGGATTTATAGAACTGCTCGCGGGTCACCGGATCTGCCGGTACCGAATTATCGAGTTCAGCGACGTTATCCTGCTTGCTCCAGAACAGTGCCGTGGACAGGTTCAGGCGTTCCTCGAGCAAACTGCCTTTGACGCCCACTTCATAGTTTTTGCCGACCACGGGGTCGATGTATTTGCGATTCTTGTCGCGGTTGCCCTGGGGTTTGAAGATGTCGGTGTAACTCACGTACGCCGTGTATTCCGGGGTCAGGTCGTACAGCAGGCCGGCGTAAGGCGTCCAGACGTCGTTCTGTTTCTGGCTCGTGTAATCGACCTTGGTCAGTTGTCGACTGGCGTCGTAACGGTTGCTGGTGCTGGATGCCTCCCAGCTGCCGTATCGGCTGCCGAGTACCGCGTGCAGCTCATCGGTCAGGCTCAGGCGCGTGGCGATGTAGCCGGCTTTTTGTCGGGTATTGTCCTTGGAGCCGGTGAGGTCGGTGACCGTGTCATGGAACTTGGCGATATTGCCCATGTATTTCCAGTCGCGGATTTTTCCGTAATCGCTGGGTTGTGCGCCGGCGATGGTGTATGGGGAGTTCGAGCGGCGTTCGGCTTCACCGTAGCCGAACATCATTTCGTGCTCACGGCCGAGCAGCGAGTAGGGGCCGGAGACGTTGAAGTCATACGCCTGCATTTTCTGCGTGCCGATCATGTGCGAGGTGTAAGCGAGCATGCCGCTGCGGTCGGCCTCGGGGAAACCGCCACCGCCGTAATAGACCTTGCCGTCGCTCGCGCTGTCGCGGTGGGTGTACGCCGCTTTAAGGCGCCAGCCGCCGGCCAGTTGCTGATCAAGGGTGGCGAACGCGGTCTTGTCTTGCAGCGGCCAGGAACTCCACGACGTCGCCATGTTGGTCGAACGCCCCAGTCCGGCCTTGCTGCCATCGGCATTCCAGTAGGGCACGGTGCCCCAGGACGAGCCTTGCACATGCTTGTTCTGATAGTCGTAACCGACCGCCAGCACGGTAGAGTCGGTCAGATCGGCTTCGAGCACGCCATAACCGACCTCCCGTTGCAGCGCGTATTTGTCTTTGATCGACTGATTGTCGCGATAGGCCAACACCGTGCGCCCGCGCAAGCGTCCGTCGAACGCCAGCGGCCCGCCGACATCGACGTAGCTGTAGTAATTGTCGTAGCTGCCGCCACTGGCCCCGGCCAGCGCCTGCCACTGGGCGGTCGGACGCTTGCGCACCATGTTGATGGTCGCCGATGGATCACCGGCCCCCGTGGTCAGTCCCGTGGCACCGCGCACCACCTCGATGCGGTCGTAAATGATGGTGTCGGAGTCCGACTTCATGCGATCGAAGGTGTTGAGCATCCCGTCGATCTGGAAGTTGTTGATCGCATAACCGCGCGAGGAATAGCTGACCCGATCCGAATCCAGATGCTGCACCACCACGCCCGTGGTCTGGCGCATCGCTTCAGACAATGTACCGAGTTTGAAATCATCCATCTGCTGACGGGTGATTACCGACACCGATTGCGGGGTTTCCTTGATCGACAGGTTCAGGCGCGTCGCCGTGCTCATCGCGCCAGTGGTGTAGGACTCGGTGTTTTCGGTGGTGGTGCCCAGGCCTTGTGCACTGACGTTGGTCGCCGCCAGCTCAAGCGCTGTGTCAGTGGGCTGCGGCGGTTTTTCGGCTTCGGTTTCAGCTAGCAGATCGGCGCTGAATGCAGCGCTGCACAGGCCGAGGGTGAGGGTCATGGAACGGGTAATGGGCGCGAACATCGCAGCCGACTCCTTGTCTTCGAGGGAAAAAATCCGTTTGTTCAAAGACGAGGGGTACGGCTGGGATTTAGTCTCAAACGAGAAATATTGTTATTTGTGGGTGTTTCAGAGATATGACTCGACCTCGCTTGAAAAGCAAAAGATCGCAGCCTTCGGCAGCTCCTACACCGATCCCAGTAGGAGCTGCCGAAGGCTGCGATCTTTTGATCTTGCCGCTATCAGACGCGCAAACGAATCTGCCGGCCCAACACATCCATCACGTCACAGCCATCACGTAGCAACATCGCCGCCGCGTGGGCCAATTGCTGCACATCGGCACCTTTGGCGGACGAGATATCCAGGCTGGCCAGGCTCTCCATCATCTGCGTTACCGCGAGAAAACGACTGGCCGCGCTGCTGTGCAGGACATCCAGCGGGGCTTCGGTGGAGACGAGCAACACGGGGATGCTGTCTTCGTTGTGGGTCATCGAAATGTGCGAGCTCATGCGTCACCTCCGGCCTGCGCGGCGTGTATACCGGCGACGGAGGCAAGGACCAACGCGCGGGCGGTGGCGAGCATTTGCTGGCTGGCCCAGTGCAGTGAACCGCTGTGTTCCGGGCGAGTGGCGGTGGGGGCTTGGTGGGCGAGGGCTTCGGCGCAGTTTAGGTAAACAGAGGCATGTTCGAGGGCGTCGAGGAGAGGGATGTCGGGTTGGACGGTGAAGAGGTGGTGGGCGACGTGGTCGCAGGGGGCGAAGGGGGTGGGTTTTGTGGTTGCTTGCGTCATAAGTGAGGTGTCTCTTTCAGGAGTGAAGAGAGCTGCCACGAAATCGCCGTCAAACGAATAGGGTGGCAACTGTGCGCAGGTTGACGGACCGGTCCTCACAAACCCGGCGCATCCGAAGATGCCCCACACACAGTCACCATAAGCAATGAGCGGGCACACAAGTGCACGAGCAGAGAAAGGCTATGCGCGTAGTAAGGAAGTCCAGGCCGTCAAACCCGATCACGAATGAGTCGTGACAGGCGCGAGGATAGGGAGTGGGGGCAGGGCAGTCAACCAAGGTGTGACGTGTCGCATTTGCGAACCCCTGAAGTCGTAAGGGCAAAGCGCTGTTAGCATCGACATCTCAACAGTTCAGATTTTATTTGTAATGGCGATGAGTCAGCCACTGGTAAAGTAACTGACTCATCTTTTTCAACAGCCACTGGCTACTTGCGCGCCAAACTGCAGGTGTGCTTCGATTATTTTCCGGTGGCGACTACAGCTAATAAAGGCCCGCTTCGGTTACTTACGTAGAGCCTTTTCTCGTCTAGTGTACAGGCGGAAAAACCTACCCATGACTGCCCATAACGACCCACTTCAATATGATTAATTATTTCGCCGGAGTCGATTTGAACAACAGCTAGGCGGGTTGAGTTGTGGTGCTCTAAATATATCCGATCGGAACTAATTTGAGATATATATGAGTCATTTGGGATTTCGAATCTTCGCAATTCCTGCAATGTGTCAGCGCTTAGCTCAATTATCATGCTTGCTCTGTAAGAATATAGGTACATGTTTGCATAAATCTTCGTGCCGTCTGAGCTTAAAAAAGGAAATATGATATCTACTCTTGCGCCTGGAGGTGGAGTAAATTGGTACGATGAAGTATTTTCTCCCGTCATCGTGTTGGCCTTATACACAGCTGTATAGACCCCATTCACCTCTTTTGTTGTGTGGAATAGGGATGATCCGTCTGGACTTAGAAAAAAATAATCCTGATAGCGACCTGCTGAAAATGTGCTTACGACAGTATCGTTAGTAGTTTCAATTACGGTCATTGTGTTTTGGTGTGTGCTAGCTAGTTTAGTCCCGTCTCGACTCATGGCGAGCCCGCTAGTCAGTAGATTTATTGTTTTAAAGAATTTTAATTCTACTGCGTCAAATACGTGTATTTGTTTGCTGCTTTTACCTGCGTAAAGTTTTTTACCATCTGGAGTGATGAACATTTTTAGGTAAGATTCGGCGGCAGGCTTAAGGATATGTCCAATAATAATATTGGTTCTGGTGTCGATTACTGAAATTTTGGACTCTAGTTCAACATACACTCGCGTGCCGTCTCTCGAAATAGCGATGGTGTTTTGAGGAGCACCCATATCTATAACCCCCACAGGCCCCGACACCAAAACAACCACCTGCGCACGAACCAAAGGCGCCCCCATACTCACCGCCACCAACTCAAACTCCCCCTCTGCCTCCGCCCCCTTAACCCCGGTAACCGACACTTCCCCTTTCGCATCCGTGGTGAAATCCCGCGCGCCACCCCCCCCGTTGGAATAGGTGAACCCCGCCGGTAGCGTCAAACCCACAGTGACATTGGCGACAGGAGCCCCGGTTCGGGTAAGTCGCAGATTGACCGGGCCGAGTTCTCCGCCGGCGCTTACCGCATAAGGCGCATTGGTAAACCCCAGCACCGCCGGTGGCAGGGCTTCGCCGACAACTGTCGCCGTAGCCGTTTCGGACCTGCCTACGGGATGATCATCACGCGTGAACAATGCGTAAGTCACCGTCACGCTACTGCCAGCAATGACCTTGGCGTAGGGGACCTTCAGAATGCAGCGCTTTTTCTCGCCAAACTCATCCGCTTCCACGGTGCCTTTCATCTTTTCGACAACATCGGGATGTTCTGGGAGCCTGGCGATATATTCAGCCTCGATCTTGTCACGCAGTTTAAAGTCGCTGGGACTGGTCAACACCACAACCAACAACTCTTTGCCTGCCAGTTTCCCCAGGTCGATTTCCGTTGCCTCATCCTCTGAATCGTCGAGTATCTCCCGCAAAATCGGCTTGCCCAACGTCACCCCATCAACATCAACGTTCGCCCGGATAATCTTCGACCAGCGCCGTTTATGCGCAGCGTTGAGCAGTTGATCAACCACGGTGTAGGAGAACGGGCAGTTGTCCTGACTGCCGACCAGTTCGAACTGCTCGCGATCGATCAGGGCCACAAACGAGGCGCCCACCTCGCCAGGTTTTACCGTGAAGTCGAAGCGCTCGTTGCCAACTTCCACGGTGACCTTGTCGTGGGCCTTCATGTGCGAATAAGCGAGGGTGAGGGGCACTTTGTTGTCGATCTTGTCCTTGTCGATGTTCGCTGGATCACCCCAGTCGGCCGGCAGGCTGATGCCCAAACCCGGATGCTCGCCATTACCCGGTACATCATTGCCACCGGGCAGTGTCGCGCTATAGAGCGCCCATAACTCAGTGGATTCGTCTTGATTGCCGGAGTGTCTTTTCAGTTTGTACTGGATGACGTTGGTGATGCCGTCGCGCAAGTCGGACTGGAACATGTTGAAGGTGATGATTTTATTGCCGACTTGCTGGGGCAGGCCGATCTGCACGCCATTGAGCCAGAGGGTGATTTCATCGTATTGATCGGGATCCATCGGCGGATCGACCAGCACCTGGACCGCCGCAGCGAACGTGCCGTTGTCGCGACGCACCTCCTTGAATATCCCCAACGGCACCCCCTGCACCGGCACGCCGTCGGGCGGTGTCTCCTCGCTGATGACACCGTTGGTGGCCAAAGCGATTTTGGCGGGGTAGAGCTGTTGCGTCTCGTTGCGTGACCGAGTGATTGCCATGGGACACCTTCCTGGTGGCTGGCCAGAAGGAGTGCTGGCCGGGATCGGTTGATCAAACACCGGAGCGGGGAAGGCTGGCTACTGTCAACTCTGACAGGTGGCGACGAACGGTATTAGTTCTCTTGCAGGTGGATCGCGTTTCGCTCAGAAGCCCAGCGGGTACTGAATCACCACATAGATCCGGTCAATGTCATCGCCAGCCTGCGCCGCATTGGCCCGGTGCGATACCTGCGAGACCTGCACCGACAGATCCTTCGCGGCGCCCGACTGGACGATGTATTTCAAATCGATATCGCGTTCCCAGTGTTTACCGCCATCACCTTGCTGCGGCTGGTAGTTTCCGCTGTCAGGATCGAACGGGTTGTAAGCGCCGCCCTTGGGTGCGTGGGTGCCGTCGATGTGGCTGCCGCTGACGTAGCGGGTCATGAAGCTCAGGCCGGGGATGCCGAATGCACCGAGGTCGAGGTCGTAGCGCGCCTGCCAGGAGCGTTCGTTGGCGCCGTTGAAGTCGGCGTATTTGATTGAGTTGGCGAGGTAGATCGAGTCGCCACCGACGAAGTCGAACGGCGTGTCACCGTTTATCCGTTGCCAGCCGAGCATTACCGCGTGAGGGCCGAAGGCGTATTTTCCGGACAGGCTGAACGCGGTGTTGTCGATGGCGCCGGCCAGCGCCCGGCCGGTGTCGCGGGTGTGGTAGAGGTTAGCGTCGAGCAGCACGCCGGATTGCTTGAAGTGCAGATTGCCGTAGTACTGGTGCCAAGTGTCGCTGAGGTCTGAGGCGTACAGCGCGCCACCGACGGGGCTATCGCTGAACAGATCGGCGCCAACAAAACTGATCCCGCCGGCCTCGGTATTGGCGCCATAGCCGTAGAAATCGCCTTTGCCCGATGAGCTGTCCTGATTCTTGAACGCGGTGAAATGCCCCGCCACCAGATTGAGGTGGTCGAACTCGGCGCTGTTGAGCAGAAAACCCGTGGCGTACTCCGGTTGAAGGCGTTTGTCGGAGGTGTCGAACACCGGGGTTTCGACGGTCATTTCCCCGAAGGCGAGGGTGGTGCGCGAGGCTTTCAACTTGAGTGCGCCGCCCGCGCTGGAGTAGTCATTTTCGCTGCGACCTTCGCTGTCGACTGGCAGCAGACCGGTCCCGGAATGTCCTTTGCCACCGTCCAGTTTCAGCCCGGCGAAGGCGTGGGCATCGATGCCGAAACCGATCGATCCAGGTGTGAAACCAGATGAGAAGGTGCCGATAAAGCCTTGAGCCCATTCCTGTTTGTAGTTTTTACCGGACGGCGAGGGCGAGCGATAGTCGTTGCTGAGGAAGAAGTTGCGGCTGAGCACTTCACTTTTGGCGTCGTCGAAAAAACCGCTGGCGTGGGCGGTTGGGTTCAGACCGCAGAGCAGCGCAAGGAGGGTGAGACGCGAAGGGGCGCGGTCGATCATGGTCAGTGGCCAGCGGCAATTAAGGTGGCTGGGATGATCGCGGGAATGCAGTGCAGGGGATTGAGCGGATGTGCTGAATTGCTGTGGCTGTCAGGTCATGAGGTTGTGAATGCGCTGACGCCATCGCTGGCAAGCCAGCTCCCACAGTTATCTATGGCGTACCCACCAATCTTGGCATCACACAAAAAACTGTGGGAGCGAGCTTGCTCGCGAAGGCGGTACATCGGGCAACATTTGTTTCGGCTGATACACCGCTTTCGCGAGCAGGCGCGCTCCCACAGAGTATTGGGTTGAATGCGGTTTTGTGACTGGAGCTGAAACCTGTGGGAGCTGGCTTGCCAGCGATGGCGGCGTGTCAGTCAAGTTTATCCAGGCTGACACACCGCCATCGCGAGCAGGCTCACTCCTACAGTTTTGATCGCGTTACGACAATGGCGGCGTACGTGGCGGGATCTGGCGTTTGCTGCCGGTCGATTCAAACGCGGCGGCCAGGCGCAGCAGGTTCGAGTCGTCGTAGGCGCGGCCGGCGAAGGTCAGGCCGACCGGCATGCCGATGTCGGCCATGACGCCCATCGGTACGGTGACGGTCGGCACACCGAGGTGGCGGATCGCGAGGTTGCCGTTGGCCACCCAGATACCGTTGCTCCAGGCGATGTCGGCCGACTCAGGGTTTACATCGGCGTCCGCCGGGCCGACATCGGCGACCGTCGGGAACAGCACGGCATCGAGGCCCAACTTGTCCATCCAGTCTTCGAGGTCGATGCGTCGGGTCTGTTCCAGGCCACGCAAGCCGTCAGGCACCGTAGGGATTTCATTCCACGGCGTGATGCCGCGCTCGGCCATGCGCACGTATTCGTCCATGCCCGCCACCAGATCGCCCTCACGGTTAGGCAGTGTGCCCGGTTCGTGCGGGAAGATTTTCGGCCCGTCGACGTCGACCAGACGATTGAGTTTCGGGTCGCCGTTGGCTTGCAGGAAATCGTCGAACGCCCATGCGGTCAGGTCCCACAGTTCATGGTGGAGGAACTCTTTCGAGACCAGACCACGGGTGAACACGGTTGGCGCGCCGGGCCGATCGCCTTCGCAGTTGGAGACCAGCGGGAAATCGGTTTCGATGACTTCGGCACCGGCGGCTTCGAGCGCCTGACGCGCTTGCTTCCACAAGTCGATCACGGAGGCGCGGGTGTTGATGCGCTGGCCGGTCGGGCCACCGATGCCCGGTGCTGCGCTGGTGCCGGCTTCAGGGTCGGCATTGATGAACATGCGCGGTACGGCGAAACGCTTGCCGGCCAACGCTTGGCTGTTGGCTGCCAGATCGGCGTAAGCGGCGGGGCGCACCTCGCTGACGCTCGGGATCGGCACCCACGGTTGCAGGCGCCAGAGGTCGCCACGGGTGTCCGGGTCTTCGGCGACGACGATGTCGAGGACTTCCAGCAGATCGGCCATGGTCCGTGCGTAAGGCACGACCACGTCCATGGTCGGGGTCAACGGCCAGTTGCCGCGCACCGAGATCACCCCGCGCGATGGCGTGTAGGCGCACAAACCATTGTTCGACGCCGGGCCACGTCCGCTCGACCAGGTTTCTTCAGCCAGACCGAATGCGGCGAAACTCGCAGCAGTGGCGGTGCCGGCACCATTCGACGAACCGGAGGCAAACGGTGCGGTCAGGTAATCGGCGTTGTAAGGGCTTTCGGCGCGACCGTAGACGCCGCGTTGCATGCCGCCATTGGCCATCGGCGGCATGTTGGTCTTGCCCAGGCAAATCGCCCCGGCGGCGCGCAGGCGTTCGATGGTGAAGGCATCGCGATAGGCAACCAGATCAGCGAACGCCGGGCTGCCGGACGCGGCGGTCAGGCCCTTGACCAGATAGCTGTCTTTGGCGGTGTAAGGAATACCGTCGAGCGGGCCGAGGGTTTCGCCTTTGGCGCGACGGGCATCGGAGGCCCGAGCCTCGTCCAACGCTTGAGGATTGCGCACGACCACGGCATTCAGCGCCGTTGGAGTGTCGGCGCCGTCGTAGGCATCGATACGGGCCAGATAGGCCTGCACCAGTTCGACCGAGGTGGTCTGGCCGGACTCGAGCGCGGCGCGCAATTGGGCAATGGAAACTTCGGTGACTTCGATCATGCGGTCACCGCTGCTGGAATAGAGGTGTTTTTCTTGAAATGGGTGTTCATAGCGGTTCTCGTTGCACGGCTTTACGCGACAAGGTTAAGACTGGCGCCTATTTAACACCAAGCGGCGCGCGGAGTAATCGGCGGGAACGATCTACCACCGATTTTCTACCCTACAGGCCCCATCGCGAGCAGGCTCACTCCTACAGGGGGCTGCGGGGTATGCAGAATTCGTGTCCGCTGTAGATCCATGTGGGAGCTGGCTTGCCAGCGATGGGGCCAGCCCATTCGATAATGAAGTGTCTGAACTATCGCCATCGCTGGCAAGCCAGCTCCCACAGGGATTTGTTGCGTCCCCAGAAGACAGGTACGTCCTCAGACGATCACAGCACCCCGTACTCCCGCGCCGTCCGATCCACCGCAATCCGCGTCTTGTCGATCAGCTCATCCAGCTCCGCACGCGTGGCCACCAGCGCCGGCGCCATGATCATCCGCCCCAATGTCGAGCGAATGATCAGCCCTTCCTCAAAGCCAATCGTGCGGCATCGCCAGGCAATATCGTTTTCATTGGCAAAGCGCTTGCGCGTGGCCTTGTCTTCGGCAAACTGCAACGCCGCCACCAAACCCATGCCCTGAATCTCACCGACCAACGGGTGATTGCCGAACACCTCGCGCAGGCAATTCTGCAGATACGGCCCAGTGTCGGATTTCACCTGCGCGACCACCCCTTCATCACGTAACACCTTGAGGTTGGCAATCGCCACCGCCGCCGCCACCGGGTGCCCGGAATAGGTCAGGCCGTGAGCAAACACACCACCTTTCTCGACCAACGCTTCAGCCATGCGTCGCGACAGAATCAAACCGCCCATCGGGATGTAACCGGAGGTCAGGCCCTTGGCGATCGACAGGGTGTCGGGTTCAAAACCGAACGCCTGATGCGCGAACCATTCGCCGGTACGGCCGAAACCGCCAATCACTTCGTCAGCACACAGCAACACATCATATTGGCGGCAGATACGCTGGATCTCAGGCCAGTACGTCGCTGGCGGAATGATCATGCCGCCCGCACCCTGGAACGGTTCGGCGACAAACGCGGCGACCTTGTCGGCGCCCAGTTCGAGAATCTTGTCTTCCAGTTGCCGCGCGGCTTGCAGGCCGAATTCTTCCGGGCTGAGATTACCTTCGTGGGCGAACCAGTACGGTTCATCGATATGCGCCACATCAGGAATGGTGCCGCCCATTTCGTGCATGAACTTCATTCCGCCCAGCGCCGTTGCGGCGAGGGTCGAGCCGTGGTAGCCGTTCCAGCGGCCGATCATGATTTTCTTCTCGGGTTTGCCCATGACCTGCCAGAACTTGCGCACGGTACGGATCAGCACTTCGTTGGCTTCGGAGCCGGAGTTGGTGTAGATCGCGTGGCTGTAGTGCTTGGGTAACAGGCTGAAGAGCAGTTCGGACAGCTCGATCACCGCCGGGTGAGTGGTGTGGAAAAACATGTTGTAGTAGGGCAGTTGTTCCAGTTGCGCGGTCGCGGCAGCGGCGAGGTCCTTGCGCCCGTAACCGAGGTTGGTGCACCACAGCCCGGACATGCCGTCCAGGTAGCGATTGCCATCGTTGTCCCACAACGCCAGCCGATCACCGCTGACCATCACCCGTGGGCCTTCCTCGTTGAGGGCCTTCTGATCAACGAACGCGTGGATGTGGTGAGCAGCGTCAGAGACTTGGTAATCGCGGGTACTGCGGGTCGAATCGAATTCGGCGGACATGGCGGATCTCCAGAGCAAAGGGCAAGTGGGTGTGTTCGTTGCAGCGCTGCATGGGCAAAGTTTTGTCATCTAAAAATATTTTTGTAAAGAAAATATTTGTCGCTGAAAAAAGATATCCGTAGGCTGAGGGCCATTGGCAAGGAACATCAGAGGCGACATGAGCGGACTCAGAGAGCGGCAGAAGGAACAGCGCCGGCAGGTGATTGCCGAGGCGGCGCTCGAGTTGTTCAAGCGCAACGGCTTTGCGGCCACCACGCTGGACCAGATCGCCGTGCAGGCGGGCGTTTCCGCGCCGACGGTGGTGAATTATTTCGGCGGCAAACAGGAGATTCTGCTGGCCTTGCTCAAACAACCCGACGAGCAAGCCATGCGCGAGGCGCGGGCAAATCTGGACGAGGACAGCGATCCGCTGGAGGCGTTGTGCGAGTTCGAAGGCTTGATGACCGATTACCAGCTACAGGCGATGCCGGCTTCGTTGTGGCGCGAATTGGCGCCGTTTCTGTTGACCGGTGAATTGGCTGAGGCGATGAGCCCGTGGAACGCGGCCGTGATCGAAGAGACCAAAGCGCTGCTTCTGCATTTTCAGCAGGCGGGAAAAGTGCGCGAATCGATCGATATCGACGTGGTCGCCACGCTGTTCAACCAGTACGCGAACATGGCGTTCATTCGTCTGGCGACCCAGGAAAATCCGGACCGTACCGCGCACACCTTGCACATGCGTGGGGTTCTGAATCTGTTGTGTCACGGCATGCTTGCGCGCTGATCGTCTCAAAACCGCCATGTCACCCCACCGCCAACAATGTGCAGCGCGCTGTTGGGATAACTCCCCGACAGCGTCTGGCCATTACGCTTGGTCTGCTGCACATCCATATCCCCCAGCCAGACCAGCGTGTAATTGAGGTTGAGGTCGGTGTCTTCAGCCAGTTTGTAGCTCAGCCCGGTCGCCAGCCGCCAGGTTTCGTTCATCGGGTTGTCGACGGTGCGATCCTTGTCCTTCACGGCGGAGCTGTCGTAGCCCACGCCCATGTTCCAGCGCAGTTTCGGGCTGATCTGGTTTTGCGCACCGATCGACAGGTGCCAGGTGTCCTGATACTTGCGGTCGACCGAGCGGGACACGTCGCCTGCCGCCGTATCCACCGCCACGCCGATGTCGGCAAAATCGCTCCAGTCCTGCCAGTTCACCGAACTCAGCAGCGTCCATTGTTCGTTCAACTGATGGGCAATGCTCAGGGTCGCGGTCTGCGGAATGTTCATGTCGATTTCCAGCTCGTCGACATCCAGCCTCGACAGCGCCAGATTGAGCAACGGATTGCGCACGCCATGCACGGAAGGTGAGTCCTTGAACTCCAGTTTGACCTTGCTGGTGTAAGCCAGGCCGACAGTGGTGCGTTCATTTAACTGATAGCGCAGGCCAAGGTTGATCCCGGTGCCGATGTCGGTGTCCTTGTACTGCAACTTGCCATCTTCCTGAAACGGCGTGCCGGGCAGGAAGGCGTTATTGTCGATGGCCATTTTTGTGTAGTAGTAGCCGTAGACCAGACGCGGGCCGATGCCCATCGAAAGATCGTCGGTGATCTTGTAAGCGAAAGTCGGCTGCATCGAAATGCCGATCAATGTCGATTCCTGGCTGAAGTAGCGCCCGGCCCAGTCATCGTCGTATTTCACGCTGAGACCGAAGTTGCCATACATACCGAAGCCGATACTGGCGCGGTCATTGAGCTCATGGCTGATAAAGAAACTGGTACCCGGGAGGATCGGCAGGGGATTGCCGCCCTCGTTGCCGGAGAAGTCATTGTCGCTGTCGCGATCAAAACCCAGACCGCCGAATATGGCCTGACCGGTCAGGCTGATTTGCGTGCCTCTGAGTGCGGCAATGCCGGCCGGGTTACTCATCAACACGCTCGGATCGGTGGCCAGCGCCGCCGAGCCGGCATTGGCCAGCCCCGCGCCTTCCTGACCCGCTTCATACAAATCGATACCGCCCGCCAGTGCCTGACCGCTGGTGCCGGCGAGCGCGAGAATGATCAGTGAATGCGTGGATTTCATCGCGGATTCCTTATCAATGCAGATCAGCCTTCAGGTGTAGTCGCGATTCGGGCAGGGCACCAGTCGAGCCGATGTGCCGGTTGTGAACTAGGCTCAGAGCGGTTCAACGGTGGCCCAATCAGGAGAGCCGAAATGGAAGACAAATCGCTGCTGACGTTTCACAGTTCCAGAGCCTTGCTGGACGTGCTCATACGCGCGGGTCTGATCACCATTCTGGTGCTGTTCTGCTACGACATTTTTCATCCGTTTCTCAATGTCATGCTCTGGGCGCTGATCCTTGCGGTGACGCTGTATCCGTTGAATCAGGCGCTGGGCGCGAAACTCGGTAATCGCTACGGCTGGGCGGCAATCATTCTGGTGCTGCTGGGCCTGGTCATTCTGATGTTGCCGTTAAGCCTGTTGGGCGCGTCGATCGCCGAGTCGATCAAGGGCAGCATGCACACGTTCGAGGCCGGGCAGTTCGAGATACCGCCGCCACCGGCCAGTGTCGAAGGCTGGCCGCTGATTGGCGCGCCGCTGTACGGCGTCTGGATGCATGCTTCACAGGATCTGAGCTGGGTGTTTCAGGAACTGGCGCCACACCTCAAGGACTGGAGCAAAGTGGTGTTGCATCAAGCCGCCGGTGTCGGGGCGGGCATCGTGGTGTTTGTGATTGCGTTGATCGTTGCCGGGTTGATCATGCACCACGGCGAGCGCGGCCAGCGGACAGCGGTTGCCGTCACCACACGCATTTCCGGGCCGGTGCGCGGCCCGCAGATTGCCGAATTGTGCACGGCAACCATCCGCGCCGTGGCGCAGGGCGTGGTTGGCATCGCGTTTATTCAGATGCTGCTGGTCGGCGTGGCGCTGGTGGTCATGGGCGTACCGGCGGCTGGCGTTCTCGCCTTGATGGTGCTGCTGCTGGGCATCACCCAATTGCCGGTGTTGCTGATTACGCTGCCCATCGTGATTTATGTCTTCGCCGTGGACGGGGTCAGCGCCGGCACGATTATCTTTGCGGTGTGGATGGCGATTGCCGGGCTTGCCGACAACGTGCTCAAGCCGATGTTGCTGGGGCGCGGCGTCGCGGTGCCGATGCCGGTGGTGCTGATTGGCGCACTGGGCGGCATGGTCACCAGCGGCATTATCGGCTTGTTCACCGGGCCGGTGATTCTCGCCGTCGGTTATGAGTTGTTTATCGGCTGGGTGTATCAACCGGCCGATGTCACCGAGCTTTTGGAGAGCCAGCGCAAAGAACATCTGCCGTGACACTCACCCCCTCTCGCTGACGCATTGGCGTACCCCCAGACTGAGGTCTAGGCTGGACAATCAGTCGCCCTTCGGGCGCAACGCCCACCCAGGGACAGGAGCGGAACCGATGAAAGCCCCAGCCAGTATTGTCTGCCTGATGTTCACACTGGTTCTCGCGCCGGGAGCCCGCGCCGAAGACCCGCCGGCTGCGCCCGCTGCCGAGCCCTCGGACGATGCGCCGTTGATCAACCCGCAAGTGGTCGACAAGCTCATCGACATGGGCAACTACCTGCGCAGCCTGCCGAAATTTCAGGTCGATGCCCAAGTCTCACGCGACACGGTTCTGGAGTCCGGGCAGAAGATCAAGACCGAATCCGCCAACACCCTGAAAGTGGTCGGCCACGATCGTTTGTATGCGAAAAGCGAAGGCGATGTGCGCACCCGCGAGTTTTTCTATAACGGCAAAAAACTCACCCAGTATTCGCCGTACCTGAAGTACTACACCACGGTCGACGCCCCGGCCACCGTGGCGGAAACCCTGCACAAGGTCGAGAACTTCTATGGGGTGCAGGTACCGATGGAGGATCTGTTTCTGTTCGGCAGCGATCAGGCGCAGATCGATGCCTTGAAAGCCGCGTTGTACGTGGGCCCGTCGGTCATCAAGGGCCAGCTCTGCGACCATTTGGCGTTTCGCCAGGAGGGCATTGACTGGCAGTTGTGGCTGACCCGCTCCGACAAACCCTTGCCGTGCAAACTGGTGATCACTACCACCGACGATAAGAGCTTCCCCGAGTACAGCGCGGTGTATCAGTGGAACCTCAAGCCGACCATTCCGGACACGCAATTCACCTTCAAACCGGGCAAGGGCGATGTGGCGATTGCGTTTAAACAAGCCAGCGATCAGGGAGGGCAGTGACATGAACAAGTCAATGACGTGGAGTCTGTTGCTATCGCTGGCAGCCGCCACGCTGCTGACCGCCGGTTATGTCGCCGAAGCCGATGCCCGGGGCCAACGCGCTCAGGGACATGCCCGCGCCAACGTCAACCGCGCGCCGGCGCCGAACGCGCAACGGGCGCAGCGGATCAATGCGCCGCAGCGCACCAACAATGTCAGTGCCGGCAATCGGGTCAATTCGGGCAATCGGGTCAATGCCGGCAACAACGTCGGCAACCGCACGAACGTCAATAACAGCAATCGCAACGTCAACCGTAACGTCAACATCGATAACAGTCGCGATGTCGATATTGATGTCGACGGCCATGGCCGCTATGGCTACGACGATCACTACCATCCGCTGGCGGCCGCAGCGGCGGTCACGGCAACCGTCGCGGTCACGGCAGCAGTGGTGGGCTCGATCCTCACCCCGGCGCAAATGCCCAGCAGTTGTGTGCAGGTGATTCAGTACAACGTCGCGTACATGCAGTGCGGCTCGACCTGGTACCAGCCGCAGTATCAGGGCAGTGATGTGACGTATGTGGTGGTCAATGCGCCTTGATCAGGCTTTCGGCACCCAGGGTTGCATCTGCGCGAGCATGCCACGGCCGCCACGGCGTAAGCCGGATCGGATTCAAGGCTAGCTGATAAAAATCTTGAGCCGGGTGGTGAAAGCGGTTCGAATGGCGCACTCCCGTTATCCATCAATAGAACAACGAGCCAGATACATGACGACAGCCCAGCTGCTGGAGCCCGATCAAGAGCAATGGCAACCCTGGACACCTGAGGAGTTGGCGACACATCTGAGTACGGTCAATCGCCCGTGGTGCGTGGTCGGCGGTTGGGCGCTGGACTTGTGGCATGGGCGGCAAACCCGGACTCACAGCGATCTGGAATTCACTGTGCTGCGGGCGGATTTCGCCTGTTTTCGCCAAGCGCTGAGTGATCTCGACTTCTACGCGGTGAAGGACGGTACGTTGCAGTTTCTGTCAGCGACTTGCCTGCCCGCCGCAGACATTTTTCAGGTCTGGGGATACGACCGCGCGGCACAGAGCTGGCGTGTGGATGTGATGATCGAGCCGGGCACCCCGCAAACCTGGGCCTATAAACGCGATCCGTCAATTACCTGTCCACGCGCGGAAATGGTTCTGCAAAGCACGGCCGGCATTCCGTATCTGCGACCTGCTGCCGTTCTCTTGTTCAAAGCCAAGCACACGCGCGCCAAAGACCGCAGCGATTTCGCCATGGCTTTACCGCAGATGTCGGCGCAGGAGCGCGTGTGGCTGGTTCGACATTTGACGCTGTTGCACCCGGAGCACCACTGGCTGGACGCTGTTCAGGCTCTATCAGCGCCGCCAACTGCCCAAGGGTAACTCGACCTCGCGCTCGGCTGCAGCCAAGGCTATCTCCAGCCCAGACTTGTCAAGCGGCGCGCAGTAAGCCGGTTTCGCCCGCTCGAATCGCCAGCTCTCATCGAGGCCACCGGCGTCGACCGCATCGAAGCCGAGTTCGTCCAGCAACCCCACAACCAACGCCTTGGCCTGCGCGTCATCCGCTGCGATGGGCAGGGCGCGCCGCTCGCTGGAACCGCGCGGTCGGCCATCGCTGAGCAAGTCTGCGGCGAGGATGGCGTTGAACACCTTGACCACCTTGGCGCCCTGCAAATGCACGGCGAGCAAGCGGCTGGTGGTGGTCTGAAAGGTGTCGAGCGCAGCGATGTGGCCGTCGCGATCAGGGTAATAGTTGTTGGCATCGAGTACGGTTTTGCCCTCGAACCAGGCGGGCGGCAGGCTCGGGATGTGCTCGTAGGGGATGGCCAGCAACACCACGTCGGCAAATTGCGTGGCCTGTTCGGCCGTGCCGATCTGGCACCCGGCAATACCGGCGAGCACGCTGCTCATGGTTCTGGGGCCGCGCGAGTTACTGAGCATCACTTCATGCCCGGCAGCGAGGGCGATTTGCGCGACGGCGCGCCCGATGAAGCCGGCTCCAACGATTCCAATGCGCATGGTGTGTTTCTCTATCAGGTGGGGAGCCACTATGATGATTGCTGACCAGATGCAGATAAATCGCACTCTGTTACTTACTTTCGCTAACAGGAGTTTCGAATGGATCGGCTGAGCAGCATGGCGGCTTTTGTGATGGCGGCTGAAGCCGGCTCGTATGCCAGCGCCGCGCAACGCCTGGACATGTCCGCGCAAATGGTCGCCAAACACGTGGCTGCCCTTGAACAGCGGCTCGGCGCACGACTACTCAATCGCACCACGCGCCGGCAAAGCCTGACCGAACTGGGCCAGGCCTACTATGAGCGCTGCAAGCACATTGTCAGTGAGGCGCAGGCCGCTGATTCGCTGGCGCAGATCATGAACGATACGCCGCGCGGCAAGCTCAGGGTCAGCGCGCCGGTGAGCTTTGGCTCTTACAGTCTGATGCCGTTCGTGACCGCGTTCTTGCGCGAGTACCCCGAGGTGGAAATCGACCTGCACTTGACCGACCGCGCCGTGGATTTGGTGGAGGAGGGGTTTGAGGTAGCTTTTCGGATTGGCCCGTTGGCCACGGCCAGTCTGACCGCCAGACCGTTGGCTGCGTACCGCTTGATCGTTTGTGCGGCGCCACGCTATCTGGCCGAACATGGCACGCCGCAAGTGCCCGCCGATCTGCAACAGCATGAGTGCCTGGGGTATGCCTATTGGTCGCGGCCCGTCGACCACGAGTGGTCATTCTTCAACGGCGCCCAGGTCGAGCGTGTGCCGGTGAGCAGTCGCTTGCACGTCAACGAGAGCAAGGCGTTGTTGTCAGCGGCGGTCGATGGTTTCGGGATTGTGCTGGGGCCTGCCGATTTTCTAGAACCGGCGTTGCGCAGAGGGGAATTGGTCAGGTTGCTGGAGGGATTCGAGGCGCCGAGCAGACAAATGCATCTGCTGTATACGGCTCATCGACAGAAAACGGCGAAAGTTCGCCAGTTCATCGATGCCGCAGTCAGCCGATTTGGCTGACCGGGCGATTCGAATGAATGACGTGGCTTAGTTAATTCGCGGATGTTGCTGCACCAGTTCTTTGCGCTTGGCTTCCAGCGCAGCGATTTCGGCGTCGATGTCCTCGATTTTCTGCTCGATGTTGTCGTGGTGTTCCTGCAGCAGTTCTTTGGCTTCCTCAAGGTCAGAAGCGGCCGGCGCGGCACCACGCAACGGCTTGTTGGCGGTCTCCTTCATGGTCACACCGGTGAGCAGGCCGACCACGGCGATGACCATCAGGTAATACGCCGGCATGTACAGATCATTGGTGCTCTCGACCAGCCACGCGACCACGGTCGGCGTCAGACCGGCAATCAATACCGAGACGTTAAAGGCAGCCGCCAGAGCGCTGTAGCGAATGTGCGTGGGGAACATCGCCGGCAGGGTGGAGGCCATCACGCCGATGAAGAAGTTCAGCAACACGGCCAGCATCAGCAGGCCGGCGAAGATCAAACCGATCTTGCCGCTGTTGATCAGCATGAACGCCGGAATCGCCAGAATGAACAAACCGATGCTGCCGACAACGATGAACGGCTTGCGTCCGATCTTGTCGCTGATAAAACCGATTGCCGGTTGCACGAACAGCATGCCGACCATGATCGCGATGATGATCAGCACGCCACGGTTTTCGCTGTAGTGCAGGTTGTGCGACAGGTAGCTCGGCATGTAGGTGAGCAGCATGTAATAGGTGACGTTGGTCACCGCCACTACGCCAATGCAGGTCATCAGGCTGCGCCAGTGCTTGGTCGCGACCTCTTTGAACGAGACTTTCGGGCCACCGGCGAGGCCTTCGCGATCGCCTTGCTCAAGCTTTTCGACGTGCTGCTGGAACGCCGGGGTTTCTTCCAGGGCGTGACGCAAGTAGAGACCGATCATACCCAGCGGCAGGGCGAGGAAGAACGGCAGACGCCAGCCCCATTCCTCGAACTTCGCTTCGCCCAGCGTGGTGGAAATCAACACCACCACACCGGCACCGAGGACGAAACCGGCAATCGAGCCGAAGTCCAGCCAACTGCCGAGGAAGCCGCGTTTACGGTCCGGTGCGTATTCAGCGACGAAGATCGACGCGCCGGTGTATTCGCCACCGACCGAGAAACCCTGCGCCATTTTCGCCAGTAACAGCAGGATCGGCGCCCAGATGCCAATCGAGGCATAGGACGGAATCAGGCCGATGGCAAAGGTGCTCAGCGACATGATGACGATGGTCGCGGCAAGGACTTTCTGCCGTCCGTACTTGTCGCCCAAGGCGCCGAAGAACAAGCCGCCCAGTGGCCGGATCAGGAAGGGCACGGAGAACGTCGCCAGTGCGGCGATCATCTGCGTGCCGGGGTCGGCGCCGGGGAAGAACACTTTGCCGAGCACATAGGCGACGAAGCCATAGACACCAAAGTCGAACCATTCCATGGCATTGCCCAGTGCGGCGGCGGTGATCGCCTTGCGCATCTTGGCGTCGTCGACAATGGTGATGTCGTTCAGGCCGATCGGCTTGACGGTTTTCTTGCGTGATTTCATCCGGGTCTTCTCTTTGCTGATCCATCGTGCCGCGTAGATGCCATCTATTTGATGGCGCGCACTCTTTGGCTCAGATACATGAAGACACGAAATAATTCACTGCTTGGCGCTTTTTTTCCTGGCACTCCGGTGTAGGAGCTGCCGAAGGCTGCGATCTTGTTGGGACGCGGAGCGTCCCCGGCTGCATTCCCACGCAGAGCGTGGGAACGATCAAGATCGCAGCCTTCGGCAGCGCCTACAGGGGATATGTGTTTACCGGCGGATGGCCGTATACGATTGCCGCAGGTCACTGGCCCAGCCTTCCAGCACCATCTTGACGTCGTCGGCAGTCAGCACCTGTTTGTCGTTCTCCAGCGGCACACCTGTGCCTTTGCGCACCACTTCGGCAATCACTTCGCCAGTCGAACCGTCCTCGAACGACACTTCGGTGGCGACTTCACTGTCCTGATCACGAATGCCGGTCGCCGTGCTCACACCGGCCGCGACGAGGGTGACCGGCAGCCACTCATAAAAGCGCAAACCCTGAGTGCTGGTCGCCACTTGCGTGATGGCGGGGCGCACCACCAGGGTGTTCGGCCCCGGTTGATTGACCAGCCGCAGCACCTTGCTCAATTCCAGCCGCAGCGCCGCGTCGTAATAGTCGGTGACCCCGGCCAGTGTGCTCAAAGGAATTCGCGGCGTCGGCTCGGCGCTCGGGTAAAACTGACTCGGCGCCAGATAAACCTGCGTGTATCGGCCCCGGGCGAGCGCCGGGCTGACCCACGCCAACACGGGTTGCCCGGACGGCGACTGGCGCTCGGTCAACACGCTGTAGTCATGCAGAAAGCCGCTGTGTTCCGGCGTTTTGCTGCTGCACGCCGCCAGGCTCAGCGTGGCAACAATCGACAGCGACAGCGAATGAATGCGCGACATCAAACGGCTTCCTTGTTTTGCGCCAGGTTGTCCGAGCATTCAATGTGCAATCGACCATGGGCCATGATCCAGTTCATGAGGTCAGCGGTGTTGACGCTATGCACGTATTCCACCCAGTGTGCATTGGTCGGGCTGAAATGCTCGAAGTAGCGGCGTAAAACCACCGTACTCTGATCAGTGGAAACCCCCAGGCACGATTCCTGAAACACCACCGGTGTGTCCGGGCCGAGTGCGGCGGTGCGCTGGCTGAGAATCAACGGCCGATTGCCGTTGTGCTGCGTAACGCCCGGTTTGCTGTTCAATACCTTCATGCCAATCCCCCCGCTGGAAATACCTGCAGAGTGCCCGCGCGGTTTTGCCGGAGGATGTCCGCTTGATGTCTGGCGCGCAGGAATGTTGCTCGATTGAAATAAATGACCCGGGCGGCAAAATGGCTTTAGATTGGCGTTTTTTCGCCGCATGGATCTGTAACTGTGAGCAGACTGCTGTTCGTCGACGACGACATGGAAATCCTCGCGCTGCTGAAGAAGTTCTTCGTGCAGCACGCTTATGAAGTCGACGTGGCGTCCCACGGCGAAGCCATGTGGGCGGCGATCGCGCAGAACCGTCCGGACACGATCATTCTTGATGTGATGATGCCCGGCGAAAGCGGCCTGAGCCTGTGCCAGAAAGTGCGCGCGCAATTGGGCATTCCGATCATCATGCTCACCGCCATGGCCGAGCTGAGCGATCGCATTGTCGGTCTGGAGCTGGGTGCAGACGATTACCTGACCAAGCCTTTCGCCCCACAGGAGCTGCTCGCTCGGGTGCGTGCCTTGCAGCGCCGCGCTGGTGAACAGCGCAATCCGGTCGAGCCGTCACGGCCGGTGATCGGTTTCGCCGGTTGGCATCTGGACATCACCTGTCGCGAACTGCGCTCACCGGAAAACGTGATGATTCCGCTCTCCGGCGGCGAGTTCGATTTGCTGGTGGTGTTCCTCGACCATCCACAGCGCATTCTGACCCGCGAGCAGCTGATCGATCTGACCCACGGCCACGGTCATGACGCGTTCGATCGCAGCATCGATGTGCAAGTCAGCCGCTTGCGCCGCAAGATCGAACCGGACAGCAAACGACCTGACCTGATTCGTACGGTGCGCAACGGCGGCTATCTGTTCACCGCCAAGGTCAGCCGCTCATGATCCGCCGACTGTTGCGCGGCGACACCCTGCGCCGGCACATCGCCCTGACTATCGTGGCGGCGATGATTGCTTCATTGGCATTGAATGCGCTGTTCGTGCAAGTCGCCGGCATCTGGGCGCGGCCACCGATCGAACGCACCGGCCTGCTGGAGCAGATTGCCGCGACCTCGCGGGTGATCGAAGCGGCCCCGGCCAACCTGCGCCCGCAACTGGCGGCTGCGGCGAGCAGCGCCATGCTGCAGGTGTCGTGGAAAGCGCAGCGTGCGGATTTCGATCTGCCCAATGACGGGCTTCGCCTGCCAGCGAGCAGGGTGCCGGTGCTGCAGCAACTGCTGGGCAATGATCGAAAAATCGAGGTGTTCAGCCCGGGCGACTGGCCGAACGGCAGTCCCCAGGCGCATTACGCCGCCGTCGTGCAATTGGTCGATGGCAGTTGGTTGTCATTTATCCCGCCGGAGCGCAGTTGGGGCCTGGAATTTGGCGTGCGTATCGCGATCGTCATCGCGTTGGGACTGATTGCCACATTGCTCGTCGCCTGGGTCGCCACCCGGCAACTGGCCAATCCGTTGCAGCGTTTCACGCGAGCCGCCAGACGCTTCGGCACCGATCTACGGGCACCGCCGATCAAACTCGAAGGTCCTGACGAAATCCGTCAGGCGATCATCGCCTTTAACACCATGCAGGCGCAGATCCAGCACTTCATCGCCGAGCGCACGCACATGCTGGCGTCGATCTCCCACGATTTACGCGCACCGCTGACACGTATGCGGTTGCGCAGTGAGTTCATGGAAGACCTCGATCATCAGGGCAAACTGATTCGTGACGTCGAGGAGATGCAGTCGATGATCAACGCTGCGTTGGCGTTCTTCCGTGAGGACACGCATCGCGAGGAGACCACTGCATTCGATCTGTCGGAGCTGCTGCAAACCATCGTCGACGATTACCGCGATCAGCACATCCATGTCGATTTCGATGGCCCGGCGCATCTGGTGTATGAAGGTCGACCGCTGGGGATCAAACGGGTGATCGTCAATCTGCTGGAGAATGCGTTGAAGTACGCGCAGCGTCCGGTCATTGCGTTGACGCGTGACGAGTATTCGATTCGTATCGAGGTCAGCGACGAAGGCCCCGGTATTCCCGAGGCAGCATTGGAACAGGTGTTCGATCCGTTCTTTCGTCTGGAGGCTTCGCGCAATCGTGACACCGGGGGCGTAGGCCTGGGGTTGTCGGCGGCGCGGGCGATTGCGCGCGAACAAGGGGGCGAGTTGACGTTGAGCAACCGCCACGGTGGAGGATTACTGGCGTGCGTAGAACTGCCACTCTAGGGCGGTTAGCTTCTACGAATTTCTCTGAAACACTTTGAAACATTCGTGCGTCGCGAGCGGTCAACAGCTTACATCCCGCATAAGAAGTGTCCATGAAAACCCCGCGTCCCTCCGCCCGACTTGAACCGCTGTCGCAACTGCGCAATTTGAAAATGGCCAGATCCGCGCACGCCTATGTGCGCGGCAGCACCGTGCAGTTTTACGAGTGGCTGCACAGCCAACCGGGCCGCAGCCTGCCAAAAGGCCCGGCGGTGTGGATCTGCGGCGATTGCCATGCTGGCAATCTGGGGCCGACCGGCGATCTCAAAGGGCAGATCGATATTCATATTCGTGACCTTGATCAGACCGTGATCGGCAACCCGGCGCATGATCTGGTGCGCCTGGCGCTGTCGCTCGCCACAGCAGCGCGCGGTTCCGATCTGCCCGGCGTGGCCACCGCACGCATGCTCGAAGAAATGATGCGCGGCTACGAGCAAGCCTTTGACGGCGATCTTGAGGAAGACCCACCGCGTCCGGCGCAAGTCAAAGCGGGAATGCGCAGTGCCGTGCAGCGCACCTGGAAGCATTTGGCCGAAGAGCGCATCGAGAACACCAAGCCAACCATTCCGTTGGGCAAACAGTTCTGGACGCTTTCACGTGATGAACGCGCGGCGCTGAAAACCCTCTGCGCCACCCCAGAGATCCATACGCTGGTGACGTCGTTGAAGGGCCGCTCACAGGATGACCGAGTGAAAATGCTCGACTCGGCGTATTGGGTCAAAGGCTGTAGTTCATTGGGGTTAAAGCGTTATGCCGTGCTGCTGGGCGTGGGCAAGGGCGATGACGAGGAATATTGCCTGCTCGATATCAAAGAAGCCGTCGGCGCCGCCGCACCGCGCGCCGCCCGAGCAGCCATGCCGCGTGACAATGGCAAGCGCGTGGTCGAAGGCGCGCGGTTTCTTTCACCTGGGCTGGGCAATCGGATGCTGGCGACACGCATGCTCGACCACGGCTTTTTCGTCCGCGAATTGTTGCCGCAGGACATGAAGCTGGAACTGGATCAATTGAGTCAGCGCGATGCGATGCTCGCGGCCGGCTACCTGGCCCGCGTCGTCGGCGTCGCACATGCCCGGCAAATGGACCTGGCCACCCGGTCCGCGTGGATTGCAGAACTGCAAACCTGCCGCTCGAAACGCCTGGATGCGCCGTCGTGGCTGTGGACCAGCGTTGTGCAACTGGTCGGCAATCATGAAAAAGGTTATCTGGAACATTGTCGGCGCTATGCGTTACAGCATTGATCCCCGCACTAAACGGCCGGTTTGGCAATGTACGATTTTATCGTTGCAAAAAAAAAGAATATCATTCGCAAAAAAACCATCTAGTTGGCCTGAAACTAAAACTATATTTTGGTTTTCTTGACACGTTGTTCTTGTCTGGGTGGCTGTCTCCTGAAAACTCCCGATGGGCGTTTTTATCTTCTGTGCGCGGAAATAATCTACCGCCAAATTAAATGACGCTTAACACATAGGCGGGTTTGATGGCGGCTTTTTTATGGGAATCGCATTTTTTTGTAACTTCGGAATTTTTGCATGCACCGTAAATCGTACATTGCGCTCGCCATCACCTTGGGCGTTGGCCAGGAGGTATCGGCCTCCGGCTTCATTGAAGACAGTAAGGCTACACTCGAACTGCGGAATTTTTATTTTAATCAGGACACCCGTAATCAGAGCGCGCCTACAGATCGAGAGTGGGGACAAGCGTTTATGCTGAATTTTCAGTCAGGATTCACTGAGGGCGTGTTCGGCGCAGGGCTGGATCTACAAGCGCTTTATGGCGTACGTCTTGATGCGTCGGGACGGGCAGGTAAACGAGGCGAGGATAATACGCCGGGCAGTGTATTTCCTTTAAGCCACGGGCAGGCCGCCAACGATTTTTCCAAACCCGGTGCAACGGCCAAGTTTCGTCTGTCAAAAACTCAGTTGAAAGTCGGCACTCTGATGCCCAAAACTCCGGTGCTGACGTATGGGGATGGCAGGTTATTACCGCAAACGTTTCGAGGCTGGCAAGTTGAAGCGAAAGAGTTTCAGGACGTTAATATCATCGCTGGCAGAATTGAACAGGTGGTAGATCGTAACTCTACCAACGGGCAGGGAATGTCGATTGCCGGGGCGAACAATCCACAGAAAGGTAAATTCAGCAACCAATTCTACTATAGCGGTGCCGATTACCAGGCAACCACTGACCTTAAGCTGCAGTACTATTACGGCAGTCTCGAAGACTTTTATCAGCAGCATTTTCTAGGGTTGACGCATAACTGGCAGTTGCCTGTGGGGAAACTCAAGACCGATCTTCGATATTTTTACAGCACCTCTGACGGTAAAAACTCCAGCGTCGAGGGTAGAAAGGAGGGCTATGTTTCTGCGGGTTATTTTGGCGGGAGTGCCACTGTCGGGAAAGTCGACAATCGCTTATGGAGTTCTTTATTCACCTATAGTCTGCAAGGGCACTCCCTGAGTGTCGGTTATCAATCCACACGAGGCGAGAGTGATTTCCCTCACCTTAATCAGGGGCAGGGCCGGACGCTCTATTTGATAACCAATGCGCAATCTTTAAAGTTCGTAAACGCCGGTGAAGACACCACGGTGGCCGCCTATTCGTACGACTTCTCAAATGTTGGAGTTTCCGGATTGACTTCGGGCTTCACGTATCTGAGTGGACGACATATCCAGACAGCAACGCAAACGCGTAGCGAATGGGAGCACGACTTTCGAATTGATTACGTCTTTCCTCAAGGCCCGCTCAAGGGTTTGGGTTTGACCTGGCGCAATGCAGTCCTGCGCGGTAACGATAGCGCCGATAAGGATGAAAGCCGTTTGCTCGTCACTTACAGTCTGCCCATTTTCTGAATCGTTAAATCACACGGGCCATTAACATGCTGTGGCCCGAACGAACCAACACTTCACTGTGGGGTGTGTGAAATAAATAAAAAAAACCACCTGACTTAAGTAAGGTGGCTAAAGGTGTGACCAAGGGGAGCAAAGCACGACCACGGATCAATCCACCTGTATCTAAAGTGGATGGTTAGTGGTCATTCTTCGGAGCTGATCATAGCACTTGTTAGTGTTCGTCATTGTTGCTTTAAACGAGAAAGACTGTGGCTCCGAAACATCGCAGTGAAGTTTAAAAGTTCGGCCGGCGCGAAGGTTTGCAAGGAACTCTACTTGCTGAAGATCTATGTCCGCCGACACTTACGTCACACTTGCTCGGCCGGCAATACCGCCTCAGGTTCCCCGCGAGTCGCCAGCTTGCGCAAGACCACGTAAAACACGGGCGTCAGAAACAATCCGAACAGCGTCACGCCGAGCATTCCGGCAAAGACTGTCACACCGGTCGCCAGGCGCACCTCACTGCCTGCGCCGTGTCCCAGCAACAGCGGTACTGAACCTGCGATGAAGGCGATTGACGTCATGATGATCGGGCGCAACCGCAATTGGCATGCCTCCAGTGCTGCTTCCACAATCGTCCTGCCTTGCATTTCAAGTTCACGGGCGAACTCTACGATCAGGATGGCGTTCTTGCAGGCCAAGCCCATGAGTACCACCAGTCCGACCTGGACAAACACGTTATTGTCACCATCGGTCAGCCACACACCCAGCAGCGCCGAACACATGCACACCGGCACGATAAGAATTACTGCCAGCGGTAATGTCCAGCTCTCGTAAAGAGAAGCCAACACCAGAAACACCAGCATCACCGCCAGTGGAAACACGATCAACGCGGCGTTGTTCTGGCTGACTTGCTGATAACTCAGATCCGTCCATTCAAGCTCGATACCGCGTGGCAATACTCGCTCGGCGATTTCGCTGAGTTTGCTAATGACTTGTGCGGACGAAAACACCTTGGGGTCAGCATCGCCGATCACGTCGGCCGCCGGTACACCGTTATAGCGAATGACCGGATCAGGGCCAAAGGTGGGCTCGACAGTCACAATTGAACCAATCGGGACCATTTCCCCGCTATCATTGCGCGTGCGCAATTTGCCGATGTCTTCGACAGTTTGGCGGTGCGAGGTGTCGGCCTGAGCCATGACGCGGTAAACACGGCCAAACTGATTGAAGTCGTTGACATAAACCGAGCCCAGGTAGGTTTGCAGCGTATCGAACAGATCCGTCAGAGACACGCCCTGCGCTTTGGCCTTGACCCTGTCCACCTTGACTTCCAGTTGCGGAATGTTGGCCTGATACGAACTGACCGGCCACGTCATGCCGGGGGTTTGGGCGATCTCCGCCAGGAACGCATTCAGTGCATTTTGCAGCGCACCATAGCCCAGGCCCGCGCGGTCTTTCAGATACAGCGAGTAGCCGGAGCCGTTACCCAAACCTTGAATTGGCGGAGGCATTAATGCGTAAGCGGTGCCGTCCTTGATGCTGGCGAACCTAGCGTTGAGTTCGTGGTTAATATCGGCGGCACTGCGAGTACGTTGATCGAACGGTTTGAGAATGATGTACAGCGCCGTGAGATTTGGCGTGTTGACGTTTTGCAACGCATTCAACCCCGCATAGGCCGGGACGATATCCACGCCATCGACGCCTTGGGCAAGGTCGATCATTTGTCGTGTCACCGCGTCCGTACGCGATAGCGAAGCACCCTCCGGAAGCTTGGCGCCGCCGAACAGATAGAGTTTGTCTTGCGTCGGAATAAATCCGCCCGGCACCTGCTGGAACAGCAGTACGGTGCCGGCCAACAGTATCGCGTACACCACAAACACCGCGCCGCGGCGATTCAAAGTGTGTGATACGGCGCTGGTGTAGCGCTGGGAGCTGCTGAGGAAAAATCGGTTGAACGGGCGAAAGAACCAACCCAAAGCAAGATCGATCAACCGCGCCAAGCGGTCTTTTGGTGCGTCGTGGCGGCGCAGCAGTTTTGCCGCGAGCGCAGGGGAGAGTGTCAATGAGTTGATTGCGGAAATCACCGTCGATATCGCGATGGTCACGGCGAACTGTTTATAGAATTCGCCGGTGACACCGCTGAGGAATGCCATCGGCACGAACACTGCACACAAGACCAGCGAAATGGCGATGATCGGGCCGCTGACTTCGCGCATCGCCTTGTGCGCCGCTTCTCGCGGGTTCAAACCTTCTTCGATGTTCCGCTCGACGTTTTCCACCACCACAATTGCGTCGTCCACGACGATGCCAATGGCGAGTACCAGGCCGAACAAGGTCAAAGTGTTGATCGAGTAGCCCAGCAGGTACAAGAACGCAAAGGTGCCTACTATCGATACCGGCACCGCGATCAGAGGAATGATCGATGCCCGCCAGCTCTGCAGAAACAAGATCACCACAAGCACCACTAACAGGACTGCTTCGAACAGCGTGTGTTTTACCGAACTGATCGATTCGCGAACGAAGACTGTCGGATCCCACACGGCTTTGTAAGCGATGTCATTGGGGAAGCTTTCGGCCAGTCGATCCAGCTTGTTGTAGACCTGCTCGGCCACGCCCAAGGCATTGGCACCGGGCGAGAGGAAGATACCGACGGTGGTTGCGTTCTGCTGGTTCTGCATGGCACGCATGGTGTAGTCGCTCGCGCCCATTTCTACCCGGGCCACATCGCCGAGTCGTACGATCTGACCATCGTTGCCTTTTTTCAGCACGATGTCGGCAAACTCCTGCTCGCTGCGCAAGCGCCCCCTGACGTTTATCGAGATCAGCAGGTCGGTGCCTTGTGGTGAGGGTTCTGCGCCCAATTGACCGGATGACACTTGCACATTCTGCTCACGGACGGCATTCAAGGCGTCGCTTGCGGTCAGTCCGCGAGACGCCAGTTTGTCCGGATCAAGCCACAGACGCATGGCGTAATCACCCGAGCCGTAGACTCCGACATCGCCGATCCCGCGAATACGCGACAGCTCATCCTTGATGTGCAAGGTCATGTAGTTGCGCAAATACAGCGGGTCGTAGCCGTTACCCGGTGAATACAGGCTGACGTACATGAGCGGCGTGGGCGATTGTTTCTGCGTCGTCACGCCAAACTGCCTGACTTGCTCGGGCAAGCGCGAAAGCGCCTGACTCACACGGTTTTGTACACGTACGGCGGCAGTGTCAGGGTCGACGTCTGGCAAAAACGTAACGACCACTTGCAGGCTGCCATCGGAGCCTGCAACCGACTTCAAATACATGATGCCTTCTACGCCGTTGATGGCTTCTTCCAGCGGCGTCGCCACTGATTCTGCGATCTCTTTGGGATTGGCGCCGGGATAGGTCGCGCGTACTACGACGCTCGGTGGCACGACTTCGGGGTATTCGCTCACGGGCAGCAAGGGAATTGCAATCAGGCCCAGCGCGAAGATGATGATCGACAGCACGATGGCGAAGATCGGGCGATCAATGAAAAATTTCGAGAAATCCATGACCGGGCCCTCAGTTCTTAGACGTTTTCATGGCAACTTCGGAGGGTTTCACCGGCATCCCCGGGTAATAAATACGTTGCAGGCCTCCGACGATGATCCTGTCGCCCGGGGTCAGGCCCGACTCGACGATGCGCAGTCCCTGATTCATTCGACCCAACTGAATGTCCTTGCGCAGGGCGACGTCCCCAGTGCCGACGACGTACACGTACTTGCGATCCTGGTCGGTGAGTACAGCCTTGTCGTCAATCAGAATGGCGCTGCTTTCGACGCTGCTGGACAGTTGCACGCGCGCGAATAACCCCGGCGTGAACTGCCGGTTCTTGTTTGAAAGGGTGGCGCGCAGCCGAATGGTGCCCGTGGAGGGGTCGACCTGATTGTCGAGAAAGTCGACATCGCCGACATGCGGGAATCCAGACTCATTGGCCAATCCGACCCGCACACTGAGTCTGCTTGAGTGGTCATGAACATTGCGTGCCTGTTCGCTGTAGCGCAAATAGCTGTGCTCGTCCGGGTCGAAATAAACATACACCGGGTCTTGCGATACGACCGAGGTCAGCCGCGTCTGATCGGCTATGGCAAGATTGCCCAGGGTCAAAGCGGCGCGGCTGGCCCGGCCGTTGATGGGCGAGCGTACTTCAGTGAACTCGAGATCAAGCCGGGCCAGGTCGACTGCGGCTGTCGAATCGCGCACATCTGCCTGGCTCTGGATGAAACTGGCGCGCCGCGAGTCGGCTTCTTCTCGCGAGATCGCGTTGCTTTGTACCAGCACCTGAGCACGCCGATCCTGGGCTTGGTTCATGACTACCGACGCTCTGGCGCGTTCGAGCCGGGCAAGGGCGCTGTTCAGCGTGGCCTGGTATTTACGCGGGTCGATCACCACCAGCAAATCGCCTTTTCGTACGTTGTCGCCTTCCTTGAAAACGATGCGCTGTACGTAGCCTGTCACGCGGGGGCGAATTTCAACTGAGTCGACAGCATTGATCCTGCCGTTGAATTCGTCCCACTGGCGCAGGGGCGTGACTGCAACCGACGTCACATCGACCTCGGCGGCTGCCAGGGTTGCACTGCCTGCTTTTTGCTCTTTACAGGCCGTCAGCATTATTGCCAGCAACGCGTGACCGAGGATCAGCAGAAGCGTTTTTCGACGTCGAGTTAAACGC
Organism: Pseudomonas sp. NPDC085632; assembly: GCF_044541255.1. NCBI lineage: Bacteria > Pseudomonadati > Pseudomonadota > Gammaproteobacteria > Pseudomonadales > Pseudomonadaceae > Pseudomonas > Pseudomonas sp. NPDC085632. The sequence goes on from NZ_JBITSX010000001.1 coordinate 152,301, forward strand.
GAAAAACTGATCAAGTTGTTAAGGTCAATATTCATTGAGATACGGTCCTTTGCATACCGAGTACCCACAGCCAGTTATTCCAACAAACAGGGTTTCAGCTGTTGGAAGGGTGGGCACATCTACCACGGGGCGAGCACACTTTTTCGCGCTGTTGAACACATTCAACAGTGAGGATGCGGCTGTCTGTATTGGCGGGTCATTGTGCAGGGGAGACGACGAAGAGTAACGAACCGATATGACGCAATCCCACTAGTCCAATGCAGAGTGGCCTCAAAAAAACAATGGCGAGAGGATTAAAGTTGCATGCAAACGGTTTATCGAGACCATCGGTTAAAACAGTATTTACACTTTGTTTATTGTTCCAGAAAACATCCATGCCCCTTCCATCCATGGCGCGGGAAGTGTCTTCGATCAGGTGAAGTGCACCAGATCGCGGATTTTCAGGACGGCTTTATGGTCCGCGAGTACTTCTGGCAATGAGGTTTTAAGGTACTCGACCCAGGTTTTGATTTTCGCATCGAGAAAATGTCGGGACGGGTAGATGGCGTAAAGGCCCAATTCTTCGAGGCGGTACTTTGGCAGCACCCGCACCAGCGTGCCATTGCTCAAACCCTTGATGGCAGCGTGCACCGGCAATATGCCGATGCCCATATCATTGCTGATCGCGGCTTTCATCGCGTCGACCGAATCGACCAGGAAAGGCGAGGACGTGATAGTGACTTCTTCCCGACCGTCTGGCCCGACGAACGACCATTCTTGCAGGGGGATCACCGGGCTCACCAGCGTCAGACACGCATGGTTGAGCAGATCCTGAGGCGTGTGTGCTATGCCGAATGCCTTGATGTAGGAGGGCGAGGCGCAAACAATGCTGTAGGTTTCGCCGAGTTTTTGCGAAACGTTGGTGGAGTCTGGCAAGTCGATGGCCAGAATGATCGACACATCGAAACCTTCGTTGACCAGATTGGGCATCCGGTTACTCATGCTCAGATTGAAGGTGACATCCGGGTAATTCTTGCGATACCGGGCAATTGCATCGACCACATAGTGCTGACCGATACCGGTCATCGAATGCACATTCAACTGTCCTGTCGGACGTGTGTGGGCATCGCCAGCTTCAACCTCGGCTTCTGCCACCGACTTAAGTATCTGTTCGCATCTGAGCAAGTAACGCCTGCCGGAATCGGTCAGCGCGATCCGCCGCGTGGTGCGATTGAACAAGCGCGTACGCAAATGCTTTTCCAGTTGGGAAATGCCGCGAGAGATGTTGGCGGTTGTGGAATCCAGTTGTATCGCAGCGGCGGTGAAGCTGCCCGCTAACGCCACACTTTGAAAAATTCGCATGTTTTGCAGGATGTCCATTGGGACTCTCCGAGTAATCGAAGTTTAGTGTGGCATAAAGTAACACTGCGGCGTAAACCCTATTTATTGTCTTTTTTAAAGCAACAATCTTTCGCTTTTCCGATGACTTATCGGCGTATTTATTAATCTCTATTCTTCCCGGCCCTCAGCACTACTCAAGACGGGAGTGATTTACGGTGCCGCGATTTTTCAGCCAAAGTTTAAAGTTTCAATGCATGTTCTGGTTAGGTTTGGCTACGAGCGGCTGCATCGCAACCCAGGGTATTGCGCCTCAACAACAAACGCTTCACGCCAGTGATCTGGATTCTGGCGACGCGATTGCGCAGGCTGCCAAGGAAGCCGGTTGGCCGTCTTTTCAGTGGTGGCGGGACTACGGTGATGAACAACTCGATCAGTGGCTCGAACTCGCTCTCAAGGACAGCCCGAGCCTGGCGATCGCCTCCGCCCGGGTTCGTCAGGCCAAGGCGATGGCCGGGATTGCCGAGTCTGCCGAATCCTTGCGCATTGATGGCAATGCTTCCATCAAACGGCATCACTGGCCCGCCGATCCGTTTTATGGGCCAGGTGATCTGTCCGACAAAAGTACGTGGGACAACAATTCTGCGCTTGGGCTTTCTTACCCGCTGGATATGTGGGGACGGGACAGCAGCCGGACTGAAGAAATGCTCGACAGCGCTCACATGAGCGCAGCCCAGGCACGTCAGGCACAACTGGAACTGCAGAACAATGTGTTGCGGGCCTACATCCAGTTTTCCCTAAATTTTGCACAGTTGGATATTGCTCACGAGGTTTTCGCGCAGCAATCACAGATCCTGGAGCTGGCGCAACGTCGACTCGAAGGCGGAATCGGCACTCATTTCGAAATCAGTCAGGCGCAAACCCCCTTGGCTGAATCACAGCGTCAAATCGACTCGCTGGAAGAGGCGATTGCACTTAGCCGCAATCAACTTGCAATGCTGGCGGGTAAAGGGCCGGGTGCCGGTGCCGCGCTCCATCGACCTGTTCTGTCGCTGCAACGCGCGATGACGTTACCGTCTGTGCTGCCCAGCGAATTGATCGGTCACCGTCCCGATGTCGTCGCCAGTCGGTGGCGGGTTTCAGCCAATGCGCGAGGTGTGGATGTGGCGCATGCCGCTTTCTACCCTAACGTCGATCTCGTCGGTGGTCTTGGCTACATCGCCAGTGGTGGCGGCATACTCGAGTTCTTCGCCCGTCGGAAAATCAACTACAACGCCGGTGCCGCGATTTCGCTGCCGATTTTTGATGGCGGTCGTCTGCGTTCGGAGCTCGGCGAAGCCTCGGCGGGATACGACGTCGCCGTTGCGCATTACAACCAGACGCTGATCAACGCACTCACTGACATTTCCGACCAGTTGGTACGTCGAGCCTCGATGGATCGCCAACAAGTGTTCGTTGCGCAATCGGTGGCTTCTGCCAAACGCAGTTACGACATTGCAATAACGGCGTACGCACGCGGCCTGACCGACTATTTGAATGTACTCAACGCGCAGACCGCGTTGTTTCATCAAGAGAAAATCCAGCAAAAAATCCAGGCTGAACGTTTGACGGTGCACGCAGCCTTGGTCGTGGCGTTGGGAGGAGGGGTTAACACGCCTGTCGACAGCCCCGCCGAGCAAACGCTGAACCCTCGCAAACCCGGGCCCGTGCTGCGCGGCCTTGATCAATGGATGAGCCGGCCATGACCGCGTTGCTTGCACTCAAACGGCAGTTCGCGTCGTTGGAGACTCGCCGAAACTTCGCCGAGTGGCTCAGCAACGAAGGGGTTACCTGCCTCTATTTATTCAAGGTCCTGGTGGCCTCGTTCCTGACGCTGTGGCTTGCCATGCGGCTGGAGTTGCCGCAACCCAGCACCGCCATCACCACCGTTTTTATCGTCATGCAACCGCAAAGCGGTCATGTCCTGGTCAAAAGTATCTACCGGTTTATCGGTACCCTGGTTGGCTCGGCATTCATGGTGTTGCTGATGGCCATGGCTGCGCAGGAAACAGAATTGTTTCTGGCCGGGTTAGCCATCTGGGTATGCATTTGTTCGACCGGGGCAGCGCGAAATCGCAACTTCAAGGCGTACGGTTTTGTACTCGCCGGATACACCGCCGTGATGGTTGGCTTGCCGGTGGTTGCTCATCCCGAGGATGTTTTCATGGCGGCTGCGTGGCGAGTACTGGAGATCACGCTGGGGATTATTTGCGCCACCGTGGTCAGTGCCACGCTGTTACCGCGTTCGGCGAGCGCCAGCATGCGCAATACGCTGTATCAACGGTTCGGGAATTTCTCTGCGTTTGTCGTCGCCGGCATTCGCAGAACCATCGATCAACAAACCTTTGAAAGTGGCAACGTCCGGTTTATCGCAGAGTCGGTCAGTCTGGAGGTTTTGCGCAGTATCACCATTTTCGAAGACCCACACATGCGCCGGCGCAATGGTCGCCTGAACCGCCTGAACAGCGAGTTCATGGCGATCACGACACGCTTCAATGCGTTGCATCAATTGCTTGAGCGCGTTCTTCATCGCGGTGGCGAATCGGTTGCCCTGGCCATTGATCCAGGACTGCGTGGCTTGGCTGACGCGCTGGAGCCATTCGCGGGGCACTCACTGACACCTGCAGATGCCGAGTCGCTGGCGTTGAGAATGGACACTTGCAAGCAAGCGTTGCCTGCACAAGTACGGCGTCTGCGCTCGGCATTCATAGTGACCAACCCCGGCGCGGAGGATTTGCTCGACTTCCATACCGCGTATGAACTGTTGCATCGCTTGGTCGATGAGCTTCACAGCTATGCATTGACCCATGCCTCGCTGGCCGATCACAACCATGCGAGGGAGCAGTGGGACGAGCCATTCATGCCACAAACCAACTGGATAGCGGCCCTCGCGGCCGGTGTGCGCTCGGCGTTTGTGCTGTTGGTTTTGAGTACGTTGTGGATTTTCACGACATGGCCCAGTGGCGCGGCGATGACGTTGGTATCGGCTCTGACGGTCGGGTTGTCGGCGTTCTCCACAAACCCCAAGCGGATGTCTTTTCAGATTGCCTGCGGGACCTTGCTGGCGGCGGTGGTCGGGGTGTTCGAGGTGTTTTTCGTGTACCCGCTCATCGATGGTTTCGCATTGTTATGCCTGGTCATTTCACCGGTGATCGTACTGGGCTCCTACTGGCTGGTCCGTCCCCTGTGGGCGGGATACGGGCTGGGCATGCTGGTGTTCTTCGGGACCAGTTCGATCCCCAACAACATGACCAGCTACAACCCTTACGGCCTGATCAATGACTACATCGCCATGGTGTTTGGCATGTTGGTGTGCGCGGCGGCGGGCGCAATCATTCTGCCCCCCAACAGCCGATGGTTGTTGCGCAGGCTTGAGCATGACCTGCGACGTCAGGTCGCGTTCGCCATCAACGCACCCTTGAAGGCGCTTGGTTCCGGTTTTGAAAGCCGCTGTCGGGATTTGTTGAATCAGGCTTATGGGCTGGCGGCAGGCAAACCTCAGGTACAGCGAAGGTTATTGCGATGGATGTTCCTGGTACAGGAAGTCGGTCACGCCATCATCGAATTGCGGCGTGAGCAAGCCGTGCTCCCCATTCATCCGTGTTATGCCGATTCGCAACCCTGGCGTCAGGCGATCCGGGCCTTGGGACGCTCCTTGATCCGCCTGTTCCTCAAGCCGGTGCAGGGTAATTTCAGCCGCGCTCTTGCTGCCGTTGAACATGCCATCGATTGCGCGCAGAGCACTGAAGAGCCCTTCGCTGGCCATTTCGACACGTCGGTGCTTCGACGGGTCGGGAGCTATCTGCACTTCATTCGCACGTCACTGCTCGACCCTCAATCGCCTCTTTCTAACTACGCCTGTCGCCGAGAGCCAGGAGTGAATCATGTACCGTGAAATCGCTTTCCACGGCGTTTACATGCCCACCATGACGTTGATGTTTTTTATCGCTGCGGTATTGGCGTGGGCGCTGGGTACGTTGTTTAGCGGCGTCGACCTGTATCGATATTTCTGGCATCCGGCGCTGCTTCGACTCAGCGTCTTTGCCTGCATTTTTGGCGCGTTGGCGTTAACTGTTTACCGTTGAGAGCCCCTGGATGAAAAAGCTTTTCAGTTTGATCGCGACATTGCTGGTACTGGCATTGGCGCTGTGGATTGGTCGCATTCTCTGGATCAATTACATGGACACACCCTGGACACGCGATGGCCGGGTGAGGGCGGATGTGATCAATGTTGCCGCCGATGTTGCCGGTGTCGTGGTGGCGGTGCCCGTTCGCGACAACCAATTGGTCAAGAAAGGTGATTTGCTCCTGCAAATTGACCCCGAACATTATCAATTGGCCGTCAAGCAAGCGCAGGCATTGGTTGCTTCACGCAAGGCGACATGGGACATGCGCAGGCTCAATGCCAAGCGACGTGCCGACATGGACAACCTGGTCATTTCCAGTGAAAACCGCGAAGACGCCAGCAACATTGCCGGCGCTGCCATGGCTGATTATCAACTGGCACAAGCTCAGCTCGAGGCCGCTGAGCTCAATCTCGAACGCACCCGTGTGCTGTCGGCCGTCGACGGTTATGTCACCAATCTGAACGTTCATCGTGGCGATTACGCCAGGATGGGCGAATCGAAAATGGCCGTGGTTGATCTGCACTCCTTCTGGGTCTACGGCTTTTTCGAAGAAACTAAACTGCCCCGTATCCGCATCGGTGATACCACCGACATGCAGTTGATGAGCGGTGAGCGGCTCAAGGGTCATGTCGAAAGTATTGCCCGGGGAATTTATGACCGGGACAACCCGCAGAGCAGGGATCTGATTGCCGACGTCAATCCGACCTTCAACTGGGTCCGCCTGGCCCAGCGTGTTCCGGTGCGTATCCATTTGGATCACGTACCGGACGGCGTGGTGCTGGCGGCCGGCATCACTTGCACCGTCATAGTCAAGCCTCAACAGAAATCGGTGGATCAACCCACACCGCTGCCGGAATAAAGGAGTTCTTATGGAGTTTTCCGCTGTTTCAATGTTAAGCCAGGGCGAACTGTTGGCGCTGCTGATGAGCCGCCAATCGCAGTGGCCTCTGGGGCTGCCGGTCCCGGAGGCGGCAGAGCTGGATCTGGTCTTCGAGGCGGCGATCCGCGCGCCGGATCATTCGAACCTGCAACCGTGGCGGTTTATCACGATCAAGGAGCCCGCCACTCACGAGCTCGGCGAAATATTTGCCGCCGCCGCCGTGAAACGTAATGCACAGGATCTCGGCAAAGCATCAAGGCTACAGGCGACGGCGGCGCCGATGTTGATAGCCATCGGAGCGCAGATATCGTTGTCCAGCAAGGTACCCGAAATCGAGCAAATGCTCTCGGTAGGTGCCGCGGCAATGAACATTCTGAACGCGCTGCATATCCTCGGATACGGCGCCTACTGGGCTTCGGGCGAAAATACCTACGATGCGCATGTGCGCCGTGCTTTGGGACTTTCGCAGGAGAACCACCGACTGCTGGGGTTCATCTATGTCGGTACCCCGACCAGGATTCCTCGTCGCAAACAGCGCCCCAGCGCAAAGACCTGCGTTGCAAACTGGGTTGGGCCGCTGCTGGAAGAGCCGAGGCCTGCGTCGATTGAAGCGTAAAGCCTACAAGTTCAGGTGCCCATAAACCTCAATGCGTCAAGGAACCTTATGTCGCTTCGCACACGTTCATCTCGCTTGTCCGTCCCGCAAATTATCAGCCGCAAGGGTAAAGAAAAAATTGTCTGCCTGACGGCCTACAGTGCGCCAATGGCGGCGCTGCTGGATGCGCATGTCGATCTGATTCTGGTAGGTGATTCCGTGGGCATGGTGGTGCATGGCTTGCCAAGTACGATCGGCGTCACTCTGGAGATGATGATCATGCATGGCCAGGCAGTGATGCGAGGCTCGGAGCGCGCCTTGGTGGTGATTGATTTGCCTTTCGGCAGCTATGAGAGCAGCCCGGCGCATGCTTACGCATCAGCGGTGAGAGTGATGCAGCAAACCGGTTGTCAGGCCGTAAAAATCGAAGCCTGCGAAGGGATCGCCGAGACTGTCGCGTTTCTGGTGCAGCGCGGCATTCCCGTTGTTGGCCACGTCGGCCTGAGGCCACAGGCCGTCAATACCGACGGTGGTTTCAAGACCAAGGGACACACCGCCGATGAACACCAACGAATTCTCAATGACGCACGGCAAGTGAGTGCGGCCGGTGCATTTGCGATTGTGGTGGAAGGCGTCGTTGCGCAGCTTGCGGACGACATCACCCGGGCGATTGCCGTTCCCACCATTGGCATCGGCGCCTCGAGTGCGTGCGACGGACAGATTCTGGTAGTCGACGACATGCTGGGCGGTTTTGCGTGGACGCCAAGGTTCGTTCGTCGATACGCCAATCTCCACACCCTGATCGAGGCGTCGGTGGCCGCGTACGCGATGGACGTCAAAAGTGCTGATTTCCCGAATAGCTCGGAAATCTATACCGCGCGCAAAGCGTAATTCAAATCAGCGCCTTGCTGCCCCGGCCGCGGCTTCGTCACAGCTGTTTTTCTGCCTGATTGGGCTACCAAAAATAGCCCGGATTGGCGGTGGGCGATTGCCAGGTTGTCGGATAGTTTGGCCTCACGTGGCGAATTCATCGACCACCTTTGTCTTGTGTTTCGCAGTGAAATTTGACTGCTCAATGCAATTGGGAGTCTGCAGCGCTATGAGTAAACCCACTGTAAGTCTCGCGACCACAGCAGTGTTGTCGGTCGCCGGTTTGTTGAGCATCAGCATGTTCGCCAACGGTGTGTTCATGCTGATCAATCCAGCGCTCTGGTACACGGCGGTGCCGGGTGTGGCCAGGACTGGCGCGTTCAATCAGCACTTCATTCGCGACATTGCAATTCTCTACATGATCATTGGCACCGCGTTGCTGGCCGGCGCGGTGCGTCGTGAACACAGCGTGATGTTGTGGGGCGCGACCGCGCTATGGCTGAGCGGTCATGCGGTTTTTCACGTATGGGAAGTGATGGCGGGGTTGTGCGGTTTCGAAACGCTCATCGGTGATTTTCCGGCGGTGACACTTCCGGCGCTGATCGCCCTGGGCCTGACCGCTTGGGCATGGCGTCATCCACTCATCAAATGATACGGCTGGAGCACAACGATTCATGAAGCGCACTCAAGAGCGTCATCAAACCCCCGATACGCTCATTCGACAGTTGGATGAGTCTTACCGCCATTGGACCGGTGAGGGGCTTCCGTGCCCTGTGCCGCACCCTGGCTCACGAGAGGAGTGGATACACCATCAAGCGCCTTATAGCGTGCTGTCGCATAACGATCTCGATGACCCGTGCTTCGTCTATGCCAATGAATGTGCCTTGGCGTGTTTCAAATACAGTCGGGAAATTTTCTACGCCATGCCCTCACGGTTCAGTGCTTCGAGCCTCGACAGGCTGGCGCGCCAGGCGCTGCTTGAAGTTGTATCGGACAAGGGCATCGCTTCCGGATATTGCGGCTACCGCGTCGATCGACAGGGTGCTGCGTTCATGATTCATGACGGTATTGTCTGGGAAGTCCTGAACGAGGCGGGCATACGAATAGGGCAAGCCGCATTGTTCTGGCCAGAAGCGGCCCCTGTCGACAGGTTCGAACCTCAGGAAAACAGCGCGGCAGTGGCATAAGTGTCATCAGCCTATCTGCGCAAGGATGTCTCGCACACGGTTCAGGGCGATGTCGATATCCAGCGTTTCAATGGCACCGAATCCCATGAACAAGCCTTGCCTGGCGGGCTGCGAGTCGAAAAAACCGGCGATGGAATAGAGGCCCACCTCGACTTTCTTCGCCAATTCGATCAATAGCTCAATGTCGGTCGGTACCTTGCACAACAAGGTCATGTGAAAGCCGGCCGTACTGGGTATTGCTTCAAACCAGGGCGACAGATCGTCGTTCACCCGCTCCAGAATGCGCTCTCGCCGGGCGGCGTAAATGCTGTGACAACGGCGGATATGTTTGAGCAGACAGCCTTCGGCGATGAATTTTGCCAATGTCCACTGGGGCAGTGTCGAGGTGTGCAGATCGGTTAGTTGTTTAGCCCTGATCACCGCTTCCAGAATCGTTGGGGGCAGGATCATATAACCCAGTCTTAACTGCGGCAGCAACGTTTTCGAGAATGTCCCGACGTAGGCAACGATGCCGTCGGTGTCCATGCTGTGCAATGAGTCGGTGGGCCTTCCCTCGTAGCGAAACTCGCTGTCGTAATCGTCCTCAATGATAATTGCACCCAGCGCCTTGGCCCTATCCAACAACGCCTGACGGCGAGCCGTGCTCATCGGCATACCGAGTGGAAACTGGTGGGAGGGCGTCACGTAGATCAGGCGAGTGCCGTCGGGGATCAAGTCAACTTGTATGCCTTCCTCATCCAGCGGAACGCCTACGACATGAACACCGTGCGAGCGAAACAGCATTCGCGCTGGCGGGTACCCGGGGTCTTCCATGGCGATGGTGCCTCCATCACGCGTCAGCACTCGGGATATCAGATCCAGTGCTTGTTGCGCGCCGTTACACACCACCACTTCACTGTCCTGGCAGTTGACGCCGCGGGAGAAAGCAATGTGTCGCGCAATAGCATTTCGCAATGCTGGCAGCCCCTCCGGGGAACCGTACAGGCCCTTCGACTGCGAAATCTGTCGCAGAGCGTTCGACGAACAACGGCGCCATTCATCTTGCGGGAACAGGCCTTGGCTGGTTGCGCCGCCGATGAATTCGTAACGTAAAGCGCCGTCCAGTTCCGGATGCCTTAAAAACGTCGGCATTGCCTCCCAACCTTCGAGGCTGTTGGCGCTGGCCAGCTGCAGCGCGGGCTTTTTTATGATGGCTTTGGTGGGACGGCCATTGACGTAAGTCCCTTTGCCGACTTTGCCCGCGAGCAGGTTTTCATAAGTGAGTTGGGCATAGGTATCAGAAATGGTTTTGCGCGAAATGCCCAATTGCTGTGCAAGCAACCGGCTGGGAGGCAATTGGGTTCCGGGGGCCAGTTGGCCAGATTCGATGGCGTTGTATAACTGGTCGAAAAGCTGTCCCGCCAGATTCTTATTGCCATTGATGACGATATGAAATTCCATCGGGTGTCGCTCCTGGAACAGTAGGCAGGTGAACGTTTATCAAGACGGCCAAGATTACCGCACTGCTTGTGCCGGAAAAGTGGCGTGCCGTTAATTGATGAAATTGGCCTGGGCCGATTGATGCTCGACAGGTGGATGGCCTTCCTTAAAAAGCCATGATTGGAGGTAGTTGAAGTGCTTTGTGCTGGTTAGGCTGGCATCACAAAAACTATAAATCAGCCGCCTGGAGATTGATCATGAATGCTCGTCTGGATTACTACGCCGCGTCCCCCAAGGCCATGAAAGCAATGATGGCGATGGAGGCATTGAGCAACGACCTGAGCCTCGAACCGACACTGCTTAATCTGGTCAAGGTGTTTGCTTCACAACTCAATGGCTGTGCTTTTTGCACGGACATGCATACCATCGATGCACGGCGGTCGGGTGAAACGGATCGACGTTTGTATGCCCTTGTCGTGTGGCGTGACAGCCTCTTTTTCAGCCATCGTGAAAGGGCCGCATTGGCCTGGACCGAAGCCGTCACGTTGCTGCCCCAGAGTCATGTGCCGGACGACATCTGGGAACAGTTGAAGGGACAGTTCAATGAAACTGAAATGGTTGACCTGACGGTGGTAATTGCCACCATCAACAGCTGGAATCGCTTAGCCGTGAGTTTCCAGCAAAAGCCCAGCCTCTGAACGATCGTCCCGCGCGCTGTCGCGTCCCTGCGCGGGGGTAAACAGATGCTGCTTCAGGAAGTCGATAAACACCCGCAGTTTTGGGGCCGGCTGTCTCCCCGACGGCCACATGATCTGGAATACCCCTTCTTCTGAGCAGTCCTCCAGCACAGGGACAAGCTTGGCGCAGTCAAGCCATTCCTTGATGGCGAAGTCAGGCAAGTAGGCAATGCCGATGCCTTGCAGGGCGAAACAGATCCGCGCTTCCAGGTTGTTGCAGACCATTGACGTGGGGAGGCTCGGTTCAGTGTCCCCATCGTTCAATTTCACTGGCCAGCTTTGCAGTTTTCCCGTGTTGGGAAAGCGAAACTGGATGCAGGCGTGTTGCGCAAGTTCGCTGGGCTGTTGTGGAACACCGCGCACGGCAAAATATTCAGGCGAGCCCACCAGGATCATTCGGTAGCTTCCGAGCCGCCGTGATGTCAGGCGAGAGTCCGGTGAGTCACCACTGCGGACGACGGCGTCGTAGCCTTCTTCGACTACATCCACTCGGCGATCGGAAAATGTCAAGTCGAGGTCGACATCGGGATAGGTTTTTTTGAACTGCGCCATCACCGGGAGAAACGGCTCGCCTACCAGCGGCAAGCTGACTTTGAGCCGCCCTCGGGGCGTAAGAACTGTCTGCGTCAACTCCGCCTCGGCAGCTTCCAGCTCTGCCAGTATTCGTCGACAGCGTTCGAGGAAAAGCTCGCCCTCGGCCGTCAGCGTGATGCTGCGAGTGCTGCGATGAAACAGACGCACACCGAGGCGTTCTTCAATGCGCACAATACTTTTACCGACCGCCGAGGCCGACACGCCAAGCAGGCGACCGGCAGCGACAAAACTGCGCGTGTCCGCGACCTGCACGAAGACATTCAAGGTGTTGAGACTTTCCATCGCAGGGCTCCAGAGTGCGCAAAGGGTGGTTCCCTGTTCGCTGTAACCTCGCCACCTTAGCCGAATTTGCGCAGGCAGGCGTTCATTACGGAACTGGGCTTCCGCACATAACGGAAGTGCGGCCTACTTAATCTGCGGCAGGGGCTCTCATATCCTTTCGGTACGTTGTTTTACCGAGGAAACACCCATGACCCACATGATCAAACGTTGGGAAATCCCTTCTCTTGGCCTGGAAAATCTGATGCTCGCAGCGGTACCGCTGCCAGTGCCCAAACCGGGAGAGGTGCTGGTCAAAGTCGAGGCCGTGTCGTTGAACTATCGCGACGGGGAAGTCGCTGAAAACGGCATGGGCGTTCCGTTGACGTTTCCATTTACTCCCGCTTCCGACATGGCTGGAACAATCGTCGCGGTGGGTGAAGGTGTCACCCGTTTTACGGTGGGGGAACGGGTCATTTCGATTTGCATTACCGGATGGGTCGACGGCGCGCCGCTGTCCTGGGCAATGGCGCCGACGCAGGGCGGGCCGATTCCCGGGATGCTGGCCGAGTACGTGAGCACGCCTGCCGAGTGGTGCGTGCGCGCCCCCGGTTCGTTGACACCGGCGCAAGCCAGTACGCTGCCGATTGCCGCGCTGACCGCGTGGATGGCGCTCATTGAATTGGGCCATGTGCACGCCGGTCAGACGGTGGTCGTCCAAGGCACCGGTGGGGTCTCGTTGTTTGCCGTGCAACTGGCGGCTGCGTGTGGCGCGACAGTCATTGTCACAAGCAGCAGCGACGAAAAAATCGACCGCGCCATCAAATTGGGTGCCCGCCATGGGATCAACCGTAGCCGGGTGCCGGAATGGCAATCGGCGGTCCTTGAGATCACCGATGGCAGGGGCGCCGATCACATTCTGGAAATGGCCGGCGGAGAGAACGTGCGGCGTTCACTCGAGGCGATCGCCAATGGCGGCAGAATTTCCGTCATCGGGCTTCTTGAGTCCGCAGAGTTCGCCGCGCCGATCATGACTTTGCTGGGAAGCCGAGCATCGATTACCGGCATTTCAGTCGGTCCGCGTCGAGCACTTGAGGATCTGGTGCGAATGATTGATCAGCACTTGATCAAGCCTGTCATCGATCACACCTATTCCTTCGCCCAAGCCCCACAAGCCTTTGCGCACCTCAATCGCGGAGCCTTCGGGAAAATCGTCATCGAGGTGGGGCACCGATGACTGGCCATGACCTTGGCGCAGGGGAGAGCACAGACCTGTTACCGCAAAGCCTGGCAAATCATCGTGGCTTTGCGCGGGCCCTTCAGCCAGGAAAGCTGACCCTGGAACTCGGGAGGCCGTCATGAGTCACGTAACCGCGTCAGGCAAATCCATGCCCTACATCATTCTCGGTTTGTTCGGCCTCTACACGCTGGAGTTCGGGGTCGTCGGCATCTTGCCGATGATCGTTTCGCGATTTGATGTCAGTGTGTCGCAAGCGGGGCTGTTGATGGGGCTCTTCGCCCTGATCGTGGCAGCGCTGGGGCCTTTTCTGGTCCTGCTGTCTTCTCGATTCGAGCGCAAGAATGTCCTGATCGTGGCATTGTTCGGGTTTTCCATTTGCAGCGTACTGTCGGCGTTCGCCCCCAACTTCGCCACGTTGATGGTGCTGCGCATCGTCCCTGCCATGCTTCACCCGGTATTTTTCGCAGCTGCATTTTCCACCGCAGTCTCGCTTTATCCAAAAGAGCGTGCGGGGCATGCAACGGCATTGGCTGTGGTGGGTACGACCTTGGGCCTGGTGGTCGGTGTGCCGCTGACAACCTGGGTGGCTGCAAGCATCTCCTATCAAGCCTCTTTTTTCTTCTGTGCTATCGCCACCGCACTGGCCGGCCTGGGACTGTTGTTGAAACTACCGCGTCACGTAAGCACCGCTCCGATCACCTTTGGCAAGCAATTGGCGGTGTTGCGCAGTCCGCCAATGTGGCTGGCCATCGGAGCGACCGTGTTGGTCTTTGCCGCGATGTTTTCGGTTTACAGTTACGCTGCGCAATATCTGAAGACTCAAACGGGTATGGATGGGCAGACCATCAGTGTAATGCTGGTGATTTTCGGTATGGGCGGGGTGACCGCGAATTTGATTGTGGGACGTTTGCTCGGTAGACATCTGGTGGCCACGGCCATTGTTTATCCCATCGTGCTGGCAGCGGCGTACCTGATTCTGCTGGCCTTCGTCAGTGGCTCGGTCACCTTGATGACAATAATCGTGCTCATCTGGGGCGCAGCTCACACCAGCGGCCTGGTGATCACGCAGATGTGGCTGACCTCTGCAGCGCCCGACGCGCATGAATTTGCCACCAGCCTCTACGTTTCATCCGCCAATGCCGGTGTAGTGTTCGGCTCGTCGGCTGGCGGATTGTTTATCAATACATTCGGCATGACCGGTGCGATTTGGTGTGGGTTGTTGTTCGCCGTGCTGGCATTGGCAGTGATCGCGCTGAAGGCGATATTTTATGGCGCGTCGGCCGAGGAGGGTGGTCAGGCAGCGGCCGAGGCAGGCTGATCAAGTCACACGAAGGTCTGCTCTCGCCGCACGGATGTACCCGCACAACAGATAGATCCCGATGACAAAATCCACGCTTGCACAAAACATCGGGTACCAGTCCGGCGCGCCGGGGTTGATGAAAAACAGCGGGTGAGTCAGGTCGTAAAGAGCGTGCAGGAGCCAGAGGACGCCCACGATGCCAACTGAGCAACGAGGGCGAACAAAAGTAAAAAGGAGCCCTGCCATGAAAAACGGGATGCCGACCAGCAACTCGTTCGCGCCCACGGAGCGCTCACCCGCCCACCAGGCAAACACGCAGTAGATACTCGGCAAGGCCAGCAGGCTTGCCGAATACATCCAGCGCTCCCCCTTGAGTTTTTTCGCCAGCGCTACCGCGACAATCGCGACGAGAACTCCGGCCATGGCTTCAATCATGCGTGGCTTCCCTCATTGCTTGTCGCGTGTTCGAGTAAGTTTTTCGGGCCTTCCAGTTGATCCAGGAATTGGCCTGGCGTAACGCCCATGACTTCATGGAAGGACGCCGTGAACGAGGCGGTGCTTGAGAACCCCAGTTGCAGGCCTATTTGCTTGATGCGAACGCCGTCGCGACTCAATGCATTGATCGCGGCCATGATCCTTGCACGTTGACGCCACTTCTTGAATGTCAGTTGCGTTTGCGCTGAAAAAAGCCGCGCCGCGGTACGTTGTGACACGCCGGCCTCGTAAGCAAGATCTTCAAAACTGCGCAGGCCTTGTGGATCCCTTATCGCCAGGTCAGCAATCTTTCGTGCCCGGGCATCACTTGGCATCGGGATGAAGGTGGTTGAGTCCGAGGCCTCGGACAACTCGTACAGCACCAGTTTCGCGGCGAGTTCAACTCTCTGCGGGTGAGCAACGCGGTTAAACAACGTCAGCACCAGTCCGCGCAACAGTGGCCCGACAGAAACGACAAACTCGTTTTGAAGATTCGGCGCTTGCGAGTGTGTCTGGATCCAGGTGGTTTCGATGTACAGCGTGCGCATTTCGACCTCAGTCAACATCAGGATCGAATGGGGCACAGAAGCGGGCAGCCATACCGCGCGTTGTGGCGGCACCAGCCATCGCCCGACGGGGGTGGTGACTTCCATCAGACCTTGAGTCGCAAACAGCAACTGGGTTTGATCATGGGTATGAAGCTCAAGTTGGCTGCCGGCTTCATAGCGATGTGAAAGTGTCTGAACGGCACCTTCAAGCTGTTGCAAATGGGCTGATAGGGATGAGATTGGCATCTTGGCTATACTTTTTGTCAATGCATCGATAAGGCGGTAGCTTACGCTGATCTTCAATGTTCGGTTAAGGGGAAAACGCGTTTGACCGCCAGCAAGAGTCATTCAACTGCTCGATGCATCGATAGCCCCGCCAATACTTGCAGGCACAACCTCCTTGAGGAGTCGCTCCAATTGCGTGCTTTCTTTGACACGCCTTATTGGATCGAGGCGCATCCGATTCATGGATACAGCGTTGAATACAGCGAGCCACAGCTTTTCACTCCCCATCGTCATCAAGAGGGAAAACTGATTTACGCGGAAATCGGCGCCGTTGTGATTGCAACGGAACAGCGACGTTGGGCCATCGCTCCGGGGCGGGCGCTGTGGGTCAGCCCCGGTATTCGACACTGGACGCGAACGGTTCATGCTGTTCGCATGCATTCGGTGCTGATCGATCGCACGGCGGAAAAATATTTGCCCACCAACTGCCGTTACGTAAGCGTTTCCGCCCTTTTACTGGAACTGATCAAGGTCACCGCCGTGCCTCCTGGAGCGGGTCGGGTGACTGATCGGGAAAAGGCTCTGGCGGCTCTTCTGGTTCACGAACTTAACGCAACAGCCGCTTGATTATCAGATGCCCAACATGTTCTGGAGAGGCCCAATGCCTATCGACCACGCGACACTTTCCGTTTCCAATCAACGCGCGCAGAACATCACCATCCTCGGTGCAACGGGGTCAGTGGGACTCAACACGCTGGATGTCATTTCACGCCATCCGGAGCGCTACAGCGTCTTTGCCTTGAGCGGCATGACACAGATCGGCCTGCTGACAAAACTTTGTCTGCTTCATCGACCTCAATACGCGGTTGTCACCCATGAGCAAGATGCGCGCGCCTTGCAAAACACCCTGCTTCAGTTCGGCACCGAGACGTTGGTGTTGGTCGCAGAGGCTGGCCTTGAAACGATTGCTGCTCATCCACAGGTGGACACTGTCGTCTCAGCGATAGTCGGAGCGGCAGGTTTGAAGCCGACGTTGGCGGCCGTGAACGCAGGAAAGAAAATCCTCCTGGCAAACAAAGAAGCACTGGTGATGTCCGGTGCACTTTTCATGCAGGCAGTACGTCGAAGCGCAGCGATATTGCTGCCTATCGATAGCGAGCACAACGCGATATTTCAATGTTTGCACGACGGGCATGCACGCACATTGGCGGATGCCGGCGTCAGACGAATAGTGCTGACTGCGTCCGGTGGCCCCTTTCGTTCGACGCCCCTCAACGCAATGAACGACATCACCCCCGATCAGGCCTGCGCTCATCCTACCTGGCCGATGGGACGCAAAATTTCCGTGGACTCGGCCACGATGATGAATAAAGGGCTCGAGTTGATCGAAGCCTGCTGGCTGTTTGACGCAACGCCTGATCAGGTCGAGGTGGTGATTCACCCTCAGAGCGTTATCCATTCGCTGGTCGACTATGTGGATGGGTCGATGCTCGCGCAGTTGGGCAATCCCGATATGCGTACACCGATCAGTCATGCGCTCGCGTGGCCCGAAAGGATCGACTCGGGCGTCAAGCCTCTGGATCTCTGCGATGTGGCTCGCCTGGACTTCGAGCCACCCGATGAGAACAGATTTCCGTGCCTGGCGCTTGCTCGGCAAGTGGCGCAGTGGGGGGGAACCGCTCCGGCCACACTCAACGCCGCCAATGAAGTTGCGGTGGAAGCATTTCTTTCCCGACGCATAGGTTTCACTCAGATTGCACAGGTTATCGGTGACGTTCTGGATCAGATGCCGGTAACGGCCGCGAACGATTTAGAGACGGTACTGGCGGCAGACGCAAAGGCACGTTCGCTCTCAATTCGGTGGTTGGCAGAACGCGACAAATAGCCATTTTTTCAGGGCGGGACGCTGCCGGATTTTCGCTGTGCGCCTCTGAGCCATCCGCTATCTGCGTGCCATCAAGGCGTTAATGAGTTTCAAATCCGGGGCTTGAAGTTTTGTTTCTACTTCTTTCTGCTTCAAGTCGTTGGTGATTGACGTCAGTGTGCTGGTCAGAATAGTCAGTTCCAGCTGGATTTTATTAACCTTTGCCTCACGGTCTTTATCACTCAGCGATTGATTACTCATCGCTGCCTGCAATTCCTCAAGTTTCTTATCGATCTTCTCCTGGATCTCTCGGATGGTTTTCAGATATTTCTTGATGCTTTCCGGAAGGTGGGTTGCCTCAATGTCCGCGTTCTTCTGCTCGCCTGCCAACTTCTCCTTGCCTTCGGCCGATATTGTAACGACTAGAGGCTTGCCGGCAGAGTGAGTGGGATCAACGATTTCTTCGTCGCTAGTATTAAAGTCGACTTCAGGGGTGATGGAAGGCAAAGGCTGAATAGCTGGCAAGTTGCCATGGAATGCGCTGTTTATGGTCGACATCATGAATCCATAAAAGGAGTGGACGTACTAATGCTTCGGCTGTGACAAAGAAGTCTTAAATGTTTTTGTGTTTATTTTTAGTGTTGTTGAGCAAGAGGGTCTTGCTGTTAACGCCTTGTTAATTAGTTATGGCCCGATGATTAAAAAGCGCGGCAATGCCGCGCTTCCATATTTAAACTCTTACCTGCCGAAAGCGGCCTTAAAATGGTTTGTCCTATCGTATTGTATAGCCGCTGTCCACAATCCAGTCCTGCCCAAAAACATTTCTGGCGCCCTTGCTCAATTGAAAAATGATAATGTCGGCAACAGCTCCTGCGTCCAGAAACTGACCATCCAACAGTCGTTTGTTCACCTGGCTGGCAACACTGGCCAAATCATCATGTCTGAGCCCCAGTGTCGACCAGATGGGTGTCGCGGTCGGGCCGGGAGAAACCATATTGATACGGATGCCTTGCGGTGCTAACTCTACCGCGAGTGTGCGGGCATGTGCCTGCAGGGCGGCCTTGGAAGCAATGTAGGCGGCGAGCCCCGGGAAAGTGACTTTTGCCAGAAATGTCCCTATGAATACAACGGATGCCGGGGTTGCCAAGTGATTGCGTAAACGAGCCAGGGTATTCAATGCGCCAGCACCATTCACCGCCCATTGACGATCAAACGCATCGATGTCGAGGCCGTCAGCGAGTTCCGCAATACCTGCGTTAGGCACTAGGAAATCTACCGGACCCACACGTGCAGCGTGTTCCGCGAGGCGGCTAAGATCTTCTTTCTTTGTGACATCACCTGATACCCAGGACAAATGTTCTGGAAACTGTCTCCCTAACTCTTCCAGGCCGCCGAGTTTGCGCGACATGGCAATGACTCGTGCACCTTGCGACAGCAGACGTGCGCATACAGCAAGACCAATTCCCGAACTGGCACCCGTGATTACCGCCAGGCGTCCGGCAAATTCATTACTCATGTCTACATATCCTTTATGGTTTGAGTTTACTTGAGAAACAAAACGAGCATTCAAGAAGTGGGCCACTTTACAGTGCCCGTTAAAGTAGGCTTGAAGTGTCGGCCGGTGTCTTTTTGACTGCCGAAAAGTGCAGTCAGAATGACTATTTGTAGTCATTCTGACGCATACATTGGACTGCTAAAAATACACTGAATTGGTAACTTAAATTTGCCAGTGAGATGTTCTAATGTTCGCCTCTGATAAAGGGCGGAACTCTCAAATAAACGCCAACGAACAGCAAGGGTCATACCCATGAGCCTCAGCATAATATTCTACATAGTCCCTGGCTTCGAACTGTTAGACCTGAGCGGTCCTGTCTGTGTCTTCAATATGGCGGCAAAGAAACAACCGGATAGCTACGACGTTCAAGTTGTATCTGCCGAAGGAGGTTATATAAAAAGCTCGTCCGGCGTAGCGGTCGATACTCAAGCTTTCCAGGCAGGTGCGTGCGATAGCTTGATCCTGGTGGGAGGCTCCGAAGGCATAGCTCGCTGCCAAGGACCGCTCAGATCAAGACTCATAAATATCGCGAGTAAAAAATCACGCCGGGTGGCGAGTGTGTGCACCGGTACATTTTTGCTGGCTGAAGCAGGATTGCTGGAAGGCAAGCGAGCCACCACGCATTGGCGATTTGCTGAAAGGCTGAAGACTGCGTACCCGAATGCCGAAATCTCTTCGGACAGAATCTTTGTTCAAGATGGCAAGTTGTGGACGTCGGCAGGAGTGACTGCCGGTATCGACATGGCGCTTGCGTTTGTGCAACACGACTACGGCATCGAGATGTCTCGAGAGGTCGCTCAAGACATGGTGCTTGGACATCGACGTGAAGGGGGCCATCCGCAGAGTCACGGCGCCGCGCAATTCCAAGCGCCGTCTGGTCGGGTAGAGCAGGTGCTTGTGTATGCACGACGCCATATAAAAGAAAACCTTTCAGTCAGCAGGCTCGCCAGTGCTGCCCATATCAGTGAGCGCCAGTTAAGCCGTATTTTCAGTGCTGAGTTGGGTGTGACTCCCGCCAAAGCGATCGAACGAATGCGCGTTGAACTGGCGTTGCCCTTGGTCGACGGCACTACCCAGGCGATGGAGCGAATTGCTCGCGAGGTGGGTTTTGTCGACGCTGTCACCATGCGTCAAAGCTTTATCCGTTTGTTGGATATGACACCGCAAGCGTTGCGCAACTCGATGAATGCCGTCAGCAGGAAAGCTGCCGAAAGCATCCAGTGAACAATCGCTTTTTGCGTGTCTGGATTCCGTCGTTTGGTGTCCTTTACGCAATTTTCAGTTGCAGTGATAGTCAAGCGAATACATCAAGTGAAGACATTTCTATGCATTTGTATCGATGCTTTGCCACGCCTCTCGCGCTCTTCGGCACCCTTTTGATTTCTTGCGCTGCATCGGCCGTGACGCCTGCTGTGGTGACCGGAGCGGTGGCGAATCAGGCCAATGAAACCATTGAGCCTTATCAGCCGCGTTTTGCTCGCACACAACCTGTTGTCGTTGTTGTGGGAGACAATGGCGGAACCGAACTCACCGACTTCGTCATTCCTTTTGGTGTCCTTTCAGCATCAGGCGTGGCACAGGTAGTGTCTGTTTCTACTGCACCCGGAACCGTGAAAATGTTTCCCGCCTTGAAGGTGCAGGCGCAATACACCCTCCAGCATTTTGACGAGATGTACCCGCTGGGTGCTGATTACGTCATCGTCCCCGCGACAAGCGATAAAAACAGCGCTGATTTGATCAAGTGGCTGACTGCGCAATCGGCCAAGGGCAGCAGTCTGGTCAGTATCTGTAATGGCGCTCTTACCCTCGCCAGAACGGGCTTGATGGACGGTCATCGCGCCACGGCTCACTGGGCCAGCGAAAGAAGCCGGGCGGCCGAGTTTCCCGGAGTCCGCTGGCAAAAAAACCTGCGCTATGTCGCCGATGGAAAGATCATTTCAAGCGCTGGGATCAGTGCGTCTTTACCGGTATCGATTGCCTTGGTTGAAGCCATTGCCGGCACGCAAAAAGCCAACGAACTGGCCGCAGAACTGGGCGTGACAGACTGGAGCGCCACGCACAATAGCGATGCGTTTCAGCAGGCCAGCGACGACCCTTCAATGTCTTGGCGTGTACAGCGAAAAGCCCCGGCTCATTTGAATATTCCACTGAGTGAAGGCATGGACGAAATAGCGCTGGCGTTAAGGGCTGAAGCCTACACCCACAGCGGAGCAGTACAAGTAAACACGGTTTCTCAAAACACGGATCCGGTCACCACCCGCCATAACCTGTTGGTCATTCCCGATAAACAAATCGTGATTGTCGGACCGCAGGCCAGCGCTTTGAATCTTCATTCGGCCGCCGTGCCTTCGGCGAAGGCGCTGGATGTCGCTCTGCAAGAGCTGGCCGATGAGTACGGCTCTACGGCCGCCGCTCAGGCCGCACGTGTTATGGAGTACCCGCTGTTTCTTCCCTGAATCAAGCGAATACCTAAAGCGTTGCGCCCATGTGTTAAGGAGCTTCATATGTCGATCGGTAAAAATTTTGCCGGGGTGATTGCCTTTATGAAGGTTGCCGCCAGTGGGAGCTTTAGCGACGCTGCCCGTGAACTGGGTATTTCGGTGCCGGCGGTCAGTCGTAGCATCAGTCGGCTGGAGACCCAACTCGATATCAAGTTGCTGGAGCGGACTACCCATCGGGTCAGCGTCACGCCTGAGGGGCGTAGTTTCTTTGAGAACTGCCTGCCTAGCGTCGAGCATTTGTTAAACGCGACGGCCGAGTTAAAAAGCTCGACGCAGCTGCCCGTTGGCACTGTTCGCATCAGCTCAACGGTAGGATTTGGCCGGAAACAGATCGCGCCGTTATTGCACGGATTTAAAAAGATATACCCGGACATACAACTGGAATTCGACTTGAATGACCGGCAAGTTGACTTCTCCGAAGGCGATGTCGACGTTGTGATTCGCAATGGGCGCCTGGAAGATGCTGACATTATTGCGCGGCAACTGCTGCCGATGCGCTTGATCACATGCGCAGCGCCGGAATATCTGAAATCCGCAGGCCTGCCCGTAGATCTGGATGACTTGCAACGGCATGAAATCATTGCTTTTCGCTTGCAAAACACCGGTAAACCTCATGCCTGGGAGTTTGATGTTGACGGCGTCTTTACTCAGCTTTCTCTTCCCTACACGCAGTTATTCAACGATCCGGAATTGGTAGCACTAGCGACTATCGCAGGAGGTGGATTGGCTCAAATTGGAAGTTATCAAGCCGAACACTGGATCGCCGAAGGCCTGCTCGTGCCGATTTTGCCGCAGTACATTGCACAGGGCAGGGGGCACTTTATCTGTTACAGGCGACGTGAAAAAACGCCACTAAGGGTCAGGTTGTTCGTCGATTATATCGTCGAGGCATTCAACGCCGAATCGCTCGAAAATGGGCGGTAGCAAGGCCGGTTAACACCCTTTTACCTTGCTGTCTAATTGTGGTGAAAGCCCTCCGGGTTCACTATCCATGTTCTAAATTTTTCACGGAAAATCATGATGTTAACAGCGACCCCGGCTGCCCGGAATTTGGTTGAAGATAGCTCTGTCAGCGTACTGTTAGAGTGGTTGTGGTTATTGCCATTTGCTGCTGCGCTCTATTACCCGTGGGCACTTTCATGGAGCAACCAGACGCACCTCGCAGGTGCCGGCACTTGGGTAACTGTCGGTTTGTTATTGACGGCCTACGCAGTCCCGACGATTGCCCTTATCTGTGTTTATGTCACTGGAATGCAGCCGGCTATCAGTGCTCGTCTTGTTCTCGCAAGGCGTTTGGCATGTCTGGCAGTTGCGACCCCACCGGCGTTTACGCTGTTGGGGGTATTGCTGTATCTGATGAAAATCAATGGTCACGACATTGCCGTATGGACAGGCCTCTGGTTGGCGCTCACGGCTTACTTCACGATGTATTCATCGACAAAACCGGTTGTCAGCTTTCCGACTTCAGACAGTGTTTACCGACGCCTGCGTGTGGCACATGGCATCTCTTCGCTGGCGACTATGTTGGTGTTCCTGGCACCACATTTGTTTAACCATTTGTTCGGCGTGTTCGGCTTCGATGTTCATCGAAACATCATGGATGTACTCAGGGTTGTCTATCGCAATGCCGTGCTGGAGCCCATTATCATCGTGGCGTTTTTCTTTCAGATTCTAAGCGGCTTAGTGCTGATAAGACCCAAGACCATCAGCCGCGCCGATCTGTTCGATGCGCTGCAGACTGCATCTGGCGCTTACCTGACACTGTTCATTGCATCGCATATCAACTCTGTTTTTACCCTGGCTCGTTATTTCGGGACGGAGACGGACTATAAGTGGGCAGTTGGCGATCCTGTAGGACTGGTGGCTGATGCATGGAGTATCCGTTTGGTGCCGCATTATTCCCTCGCCGTATTTTTTCTGATCGTGCACCTGGCCTGCGGCCTGCGAGTGGTACTGCGTAGCCACGGTGTCCGACCTGCGGCGTACTCGGTCGCTACCTGGGGCGTGATTATGCTGAGCGCGCTGGTAACTGCGATCATCACCGCAGGAATGCTGGGCGCTCGGATATAAGCCATTCTTTGCAAAAAAAATGCCCCGGTTCGGGGTGTTTTTATGGCGGGTTAGCCATGGCTGCCAGCGGTATTCGGGTTGCCGGCGTGAAATTTATTCTGTAGATTTTCATGAAATTATAAAAAGATAATTTCATGAGGTCGCCAATGTTTCAGCAGTCCAGCCAGCACGTCGACAGCTATTACGCCCACAGTTGCGCCGGTATTCTGAGCCATCGCGCTGCTCTGGAAGGTGAACATGACACCGACGTGGTGATCATCGGTGCCGGCTTCAGCGGTTTGCACACGGCATTGCGTCTGGCATTGGCCGGCAAACGCGTGATGGTGCTGGAAGCCAGTCGGGTGGCGTGGGCAGCCTCGGGGCGTAATGGCGGGCAGGCGATTCTCGGCTGGTCGTGCGACATGCCGCCGCTGGAAGCTGCGCTCGGTCATGAACGGGCGAAGCGCTTATGGGACGGCATGCGTTGGGCTGCTCGGGAATTGCGTGAATTACCGGACCGTCACGGCTTCGACATCGATTATCGCCCCGGTCACCTGTGGACCTCGGTGATGCCACGGCGGGTCAGCCTGCTCAGCGAATGGCAACACGAAGCCAGCCACAAGTGGGGCCACGATGCCTTGCAGTTCATCCCTCGTGAACAATTGTCCGACTGGGTCGCCAGTGATCGCTATCAGGCCGGGCTGTACGACCCGCAAGGCGCGCACCTCAATCCACTGAAACTGGCGCTGGGCCTGGCGGATGCCATCGAGCGAGCCGGCGGGCGTATTCATGAACAAAGCAAAGCGCTGAGTTATCAGGAGCAGGGCGCAGGTTTTCGCGTCAACACCGAGCGCGGTTCGGTGCGCGCCGATGTGCTGGTGCTGGCCTGCAACGCTTATCTCGATGAACTCGACCCGCAACTGTCCAACTGCATTCTGCCGGTGGGCACTTACCAGGTCGCCACCGCAGCGCTGACGCCCGAGCAGGCCACGGCGCTGTTGCCGCGCAATGTCTGCGTGACCGACAACCAGTTCGTCCTCGATTACTTCCGGCGCACGCCAGATAACCGCTTGTTGTTCGGCGGCGGCTGCACTTATCTCGGTGGCATGCCCAAGGACATCGCGGCAGCGACGCGGCCGTTTCTTGAGCGGGTGTTCCCGCAGCTCAAAGGTGTCGGCATCGAGTTTGCCTGGGGCGGACATATCGACCTGACGATGAACCGCACACCCGATGTCGGCGGCGCGGGTAATCGTTATTGGCTGCAAGGCTATTCGGGCCATGGCGTCTTGCCGACATTGGCCGCCGCGCGCGCGGTATCCGATGCGATTCTTGGCGATGCCGACGAACTGGCGCTGTATCAGGGCTTGAGCAATGGCCGGTTCCCCGGCGGCAAACACCTCGCCGCACCGCTGGAGGCCATCGGCAAGGCCTGGTATCGGCTGCGCGACAGCATTTGATCAGACTTTGACCATGAACAAGCAAGAAGAAATCGCCGCGCTGGCGATCCTTATCCACGACCTGCGCAAGCACAAGAAATGGACCCTGAAAGAACTGGCCGACAAGATCGGCCGTTCGGTGGGTTTTCTCTCGCAGGTCGAGCGCGGTTTGTCGCGGCCCACCGTGGCAGACCTGACCGCGATCAGCGAAACCTTCGGCGTGCCGACCACTTATTTCTACAGTTTGCCCAAGCCTAAAGAGCTGCCGTGGGTCACGCGCCCGGACGAGCGTCGCACGCTGTATTACGCCAACGGCATCACCGACATTCTGGTGTCGCCGCAGATCCGCGCTTCGTTTTCCATGCTCGAAAGTCATCTTGAAGCCGGCGCGAGCAGCGGCGACCGCCATCTGACCGACAGCTCGGAGCAGGGCGGTTACATCCTCGAAGGCGAACTGACTTTATGGTTGGGCGACGACGAAGAACCGACTACGTTGAAGGCCGGCGACAGCTTTCAATTCGACAGCCATACCCGCTGCCGCTATGGCAACCTCACTGAGCAGCTGACTCGCGTGCTCTGGGTCTACACCTGATCACAACAAAGGATGAACACGATGGACGCTGTCTGCGCTGACCTGCTCGCCGAAGTACGGGCGTTTCGCCAACGCTACCCCGAGGTGCGTTATGTTGACCTGATTTGCCTGGACATTCCCGGGCACTTCTATGGCAAGCGTTATCCAATTGACATGCTCGAAAAAGTCGCCGCCGGCAGCGTACTGAAGCTGCCGCAGAATTGCGTACTGTTGGGCGTGCAGGGTGGTTTGTTCCCGATTGGCGATTACTGCTTCAACGACGGCGACCCGGATGCCGTGCGCCGTCTGGTGCCGGGCACACTGAAACCGGTGACCTGGGAAGCGCAGCCGCTGGGGCAAATGCTGATCACGTCGGACGGCACCGAAAAACCGATCGAGTTCGAACCGCGTGAAGTCCTCGCGCAGGTGCTCAAGCGTCTGGCGCGCAAAGGCATTCACCCGGTGGTGGCGTTCGAGCTGGAGTTCTACCTGTTCGACAAAAAGCTGCGCGACGGTCTGCCGCAATTCCCCCGCGACGACCTGACTGACGACGCCGATGACCAACCGAACCTGCACATCGAGCGGCTCTCACGCTTCGCGCCGGTGCTGGATGAAATGGTCGAAGCGACGCGGGCGCAGGGCATCGACGCCACGGTGATTACCGCTGAGCTCGGCCCCGGTCAGTTTGAAATCAACTTCGGCCATCTCGACGATGGTTTGCGCGCGGCCGACTGGGCAGCGTTGTTCTGCCGCAGCACGCGCGGTGTTGCGCTTAAACACGGTTATCGCGCGAGTTTTATGGCAAAGCCGTATTTGCAGCATCCGGGCAGCGGCATGCATGTGCATGTCAGCCTCTACGATTCAGCGGGCAATAATTTGCTGGCCGCGAATGACCAGCAGCCGTTGCGCCATGCAGTCGCCGGATGCCTGGAGTTACTGCCGCACAGCATGCCGATCTTCGCGCCAAACCAGAACTCGATGCGCCGTTTGGGTGGCACGGTGAACACCGCGACCAAGGCCAGTTGGGGTTTTGAGGATCGTGATGCATGCTTGCGAATTCCGGAGTCGGACGCGAAGAATTTGCGGGTTGAATATCGCTTGGCGGGGGCGGATGCCAATCCGTATCTGGTGTTGGCGGCGATTCTGGTGGGATTGGAGCATGGGCTGGAATCGGGCAAGGAACCGATTGCGCCGCTGAATGAAGATCGCAGCAGCGGGATCGATTTCCCCAAGGAGATGTTCGAGGCCGTGCGCGCGATGCAGCATCAGCCGCAGTTGCGCGAAGGGTTGGGGGCGGAGTTTGTGGATGTGTATTGCGAGAATAAACGCCAAGATCATTTGGCGTTTATGCAGGAGATTGGGGCGCGGGAGTATCGGTGGTATCTGTGAGGGCGAGTGTAGGTTTTGAATGTAACAAACTCACGACAGCTTGATCGGAACAAGGGAGATTGCGCCTTGGAAACCACAGATAATTTCAAAGGCGCGCTTAACAAACCACCCAAGTATTTAGTGAAAAAAAGCATGCAAGAAACAAAGATAGGCTCAACAAAGAAAAAACTAAAAAAACGAGCTGTTGCAGCTATTGTGTTTTTGCTTGCGGGGGCGTGGATTATTTATTTGTTCTGGGCCGCTGGCATTTCAGCACGAACCATTTTAATGCCGGAAATCCCCGAGTTAACGACATACCTGCTGATTGGTACTCTATTTGGGGGTATTTTTGCAGGTCTGGCAATCCGCGCCGGCAAAGCGACAAAAAGCGCTATAGAGTCGTTCTTGGGCGGCTTTTGCGTGGGATTGATTTGCTCTTTAAACATTTATGATGTCAGCGTCTACCTGTCGCCTGGTGAAGTTGTTAGTTATGAGTCTGAGTATGAAGTTGCCTATCGGGGGCCGTCCAAATACTGCGAGGCAGGTCTATGGATAAACGATCCGAACACCCATCGCAGGATTGAACTCTGCACGAACAAAAAAAATCTGAACGAACAAATTGGTCGCGGTATATATGCCGTATGGGTGACTGCTCGCACTAATAAACTAGGCTCTTACATTATTGGCTATACATTTTTCCGCAAATAAATCTATCAGCCGAAACATTTTATAAATGTGGTCTGTAACTGAAACAGTCGTTCATGAACGGCTGTTTCCGGGACGGTTGCAGGCGGAGGCCACGGGCCGCCAGCCCCTCTCAGTAAAATCGTAGCGGAAGTGAGAGTAAGGGACAGACCACGTTTCTACAGGAGGTCTGCCCCGGAAATCTTCTAGTTTGCAAGTCTCGCTTCATGCTCAGCCAGTATGAGTAGGCATTGCTTGGTGGACTCATGCATATCCGGAGTGATGATGGATGGGTTCGTCTTTAACATGTTCCAGTAGGTCGCTTTTATCCATCCGTCATAACATTCCACGGTCTTAGCGGCCTGTATACCCACTGCGAACATCTTGGAAATTGTGATCGTCAACACGAAAAAGATGGGGGCTATCAGCAGGATGCTCAGGATCAATCTGTGGAAGCCCCGCAGGTACCTCGTGTACTCGCGCGTCAGGAAGTAGATGTGTTCTTGATGCTGCGTATTCTGAATGTTCAAGGTGTGAATGGCGTAAACATCCGGCTTGGGTACCAGTACTTCACGTGCAGGAGAAAACGGTGCTTTGCGCGTACGTGCTAGTTGCTGCAACTCCGCAAGCGAATCTCGCAAGACACGCACGCTGCCTTCACGGTCGATAAGATCACGATACGATGCGTATTTGAAAATGATTGGCCCCGTTGCTTTGTAAACCAGAATGAATGCAAAAAAAGACAGTCCGCTCACCCAATACAGGTAGAGGTCAAAAGGGAACAAATACTCTTTGTTTAAAGCTTGGGAGGCGGACAAGGCCAGAGGAACGATAGTCAATGCCACAGAGATAAGCATCAATGCCTTGCTGTTGGCGACCGTTGATAACATTTGCCAATCTTGAGTCAAAACCATTTCCCTGCAGGTCCAGGTTCGGGCAGTCAAAATTCCCGCAAGCACAGCGCACAAGGCTATGCAGTACGGCCAAGGAATGTCCTGGCTTGTGACGTACTCGATCAGTTGTGTCGCAAGTGCGCTGATGAATATGGCGATAAGCAACGCCCACGCTACACGTATCGTCCGACGGTTCCACTTGTCGTAGCGTTTCGGGGGGGGATTGGGGTGTTTTTTCGGTCACAGCGGTCTGACATTACCTTTTCCCTTTTGAACGGCTAGACGTCCGAGTGTCCTTGAACGCCAATTATTAGCGGCCGCAGCCTTTTCTGTTTCTGAAGCAAAGCGATTTCAGGCGGCATTATGCTGAAGTGTGGCCGAACGGCACAGCAAGAGTGGCCATCGGAGGAGAATAATGGGCAGACCACGTTTTCTAAATGTGGTCTGCCCCTGAAATCTCTGAAATTTTCTTCGGAAAAATGACTAGACGCATGAACCGGCTATCGACGCTGCTCGCAGTGATGGCAATATGGCGTCTCATGGAGAATTAGCATTCGGCGCGAAGCGAGCCGGATGTCATTTAGGGATGAGGAATATGGTTTCGATTCAGGTGGATGGTGAGGACAAGACCGCAAAGATCAGCGATTGGGCGATCCGTTGGAGCGACAAGGACGAATTTCTGCAACTGACCTGTCACTACCCCTCCAGCAAAAAATACACCCGTCCTCTCAGCAATTGTCTTGTTTCGCCCACCCGCGAGTTGACCAATGTCTTGCTGCACAAGCGCGGCAGCACCAAGCCCATTGCCAACGCTACGATTTACGGCGAACGCTATGCCGTCGTGCACTATCCGGGCAGCAAAAAGCCCTATGTCCACAAGATGGACGGCATCAGCTTTAGCGCTCCGACACTAATGAAGGACACGCCAGTCTTCCGCTATCTCACTACCGTGGCGAAAGCCCGACAGAATCACGCTAAGTCGCAGGATGATCGTGAAATTGCCGACAATGTGCTGCGCCAGCTCGAAAAACTGCCTGCCCTCGCGGGCACTGCCTTGCAAGCCTACTGTACGGGACGCAACAGCACGCTGGTGCCGGGGCAGGGGCTCATCTATCCGTTCGGGCTGAACGAGAGTCAGCTTAAGGCAGTCGAGCAGGCGTTCAGCGCGCAAGTCAGCGTGATCGAAGGCCCGCCAGGGACTGGCAAGACCCAGACGATCCTTAACATCCTCGCCAATATTCTGTTACGCGGGCAGACAGTCGCGGTGTTGTCCAACAACAATGCTGCCGTGGAAAACGTCTACGAAAAGCTGGAGAAATACGGCTTGGGCCACCTGGTCGCCAAGCTTGGCAACCAGGACAAACGCAAGGCCTTTTTCGCCGAGTTGCCTGCATGGCCTTCAAGCCCTCCCGAGCCGGCACCGTCGCTGGATGAGATCCAGACGTTGCTGGCCCGCTTGAAGCAGCACCTGCAAGACCACAACAGGGCGGCGCAACTGCAAATCGAGCTGGACGAGCTGGTCATCGAGCGGCGCTACCTGCAGCAGTGGCAGGCAGAAAACGATGTGCAGGCCACAGGCTTGCTCGACAAGTACGGCCTGACACCGCGCAAGACTGCGGACCTCATGGCCTACCTGGCTTACTTGGGCGAGCAGCGCATTCATCTCAAGGACCGTATCGAGCTACTGTTCAAATTCAGGATTTTTCGCACCAAGCCGTTCGCCGGGGACGAGGCGCGCATGGCCGTTTTCCATGCACTGCAAATGCATTACTACGACAAGTCGCTGCAGGACAAGAAAACGCAACTGCGTGCGTGCCGTGATTCGTTGGCGCGCGCGAATTTCACGGCCCTGCTGAAAGAACTGACAGCCGCATCGATGCAGCATCTCAAACGCCATCTGCTACTTCAGGTACCGCCGTCGGACAGCTTTGATGTCAAAACCTACTGCGAGCGTTTCGATACCTTCATGCAGCGCTTCCCTGTCCTGGGCAGCGGCACGCACTCCATCGTCAATTCGATCGCGCCGGGAGCGGTCCTCGATTACGTGATCATCGACGAAGCCTCTTTGCAGGACATCGTACCGGGCATCCTGCCACTGGGCTGCGCCAAGAACCTGATCGTCGTGGGTGACAACCGCCAGTTGCCGCATATCCCCGTGGCACTGGGGCTTCAAGCGCCGACCGAGGCCTACGATTGCGAGCGCTACAGCTTGCTGGATTCGTGCATTGCCGTGTTCCAGGACGCGCTGCCCAGAACCCTGCTGAAAGAACATTACCGCTGCCACCCCCGGATCATTCAGTTCTGCAACCAGCAGTTCTACGACAACGCACTGGTGCCAATGACCGAGGACAACGGCGAAGAGCCCCTGCGCCTAGTGGTGACCGCCAAGGGCAATCACGCCAGGAAGAACACCAACCTTCGGGAACTGGACTCCCTGCTGAAGGTGCTTGAGGAGGAGGGGCAGCCCCTCGGAATAGACGGCGAGGGCCGAGGTTACATTGCCCCGTACAGGGCACAAGTAAATCTGTCCGGCACGCACTTGCCGACAGATTTCGTCAAGGACACCGTGCACAAGTTTCAGGGGCGCGAGTGTGATGAAATCGTGTTCTCCACCGTGCTTGACAAGAAGCGCTACAACCAGGCGCGAACACGCCTGGATTTTGTCGACGATCCCCGCATGATCAACGTGGCCGTTTCGCGGGCCAAACATCGCTTCACCCTGGTGACCGGCGATGAGGTGTTCACTGACAACAATGGCCACATCGCCGCGTTGATCCGCTACATCAGCTATTACGCGCAGGATCAGCAGATCGTACGTGCGCCGGTGGTGTCGGCATTCGACTTGCTATACCGCGAGTACGATCAGTCGCTGGCTCGCCTGGACGCCCGCCTGCGGCCCGAGGATTCGCGCTACAAGTCCGAGCAGATCGTGGCACAGTTGCTGCGCGAAGCGCTGGCCGCACCGGCGTACCAGGCATTGAAGTACCACACGCAGATCCGACTGGATAAACTCGCGTCGCCGGTTGGCCTCGACTGGACAGAGCTGCAGCGCGCGTTCATGCGGCGCGCCAGTTGCGATTTCGTGATCTATTTCAAAGTGGGCAAGCAACCGATAGGCGTGATTGAAGTCGATGGCGGGTACCACGACCAACCTGTGCAGGCTGCTCGGGACGCCATGAAAAATGAGATTTTGGCTAGAAGTGGCATTCCCATTCTGCGGCTGCGGACAGTTGAGAGTGATATTCAGCGCAGAATTGGCGACTTTATCGGGCAGTGGGCCAGTCCCGCGAATGGCGCATAAACACCGGGGCTGAGATCGTCAGTCACTGATGGTCTGCCCCGATGTTTTCGCCCCTGAAATCTTCATTGTCGAGTGACGAGTCGGACCACCGGCAGGAAACATGTATGGCCAACACATCACCCGCTCACACCCTGTAAAAAAAGGGGACTCAAAAAAAGGGGACTGATTTATTTCCAGAAAATAAATCAGTCCCTTTGTTTGCCCACATTCTTTGCAAGAATTCGTCGCCGGCGGCGCACTCAGAAAGCAAGTGATATCCTAACCAGATGTCCCAACCTGCATCGAGCTTCAGATCGTTGCGCTCGAAGTCGGGACAGATTGTTCCGTCGAGGCCGACAACGACTTCGCCAACCCGCTTAAAGCCCCAGTCATTAACCAGCTTGCTTTCCAGCACCTTCCATTCGGCAACCGACAACTCACCGAATTCGATGAGTAAATGACCATTTGCAGCTTGCAGGAGATTCATAGGTTTGGCCGGCGAGGGGTATAGGGTCGATTGGGAGCTTGCATTCAAGTAACCGGGCAACGTTAACAAGGAGCATTCATGTGGGCCATTAGCATTGATCGCGATAGCGTGCATGCAGGGGATGATCTGGAAAGTCATAGAACATCAATCGAGCTTGATCCAACGTTAACACTGCGCACATTGTTCGAAGCGATCCGAGGTATGGGTTACTTGCCTGCCATCAGTGGAGGCAAGGCGACGTGGATTATTTGTACGTCTGGCAAACACATTGGTGTTTTAGCTCAGCAATGGCTAGAACCCAAATTGACGATCCCCGCCGAGAGCACTCTGAGCCAGTATTTTGCAGATTCCGAACCTCGCCTGCTGTTCAAATATTGGTGCCAGATAGACCCTGACCATGTCTTTTCACAGATCAATGCTGGACTTGAACCACCGTCTCGATTTTAGGATGGGCAGGAGGTTTCCTATTCATCAAGGAGCTGAATTGTCTAATTGGGGTCAAAAGCGGTCGTCGTCGATATTTCTCGAGCGACTGCTTTCGGCCAAGAACGGACATCCATATGGGTAGATTTCAGCTCGCAGTAGCCTCCAGAACGGTAGTTACACCAGCTTTTCGATAGAAATCGAGGTGGCTTGAATCGTGATATCTCCAAAATCACCTTCAAGGAATAAAACATTATCAACGATGCTTATCCCTTCAAGCTCTCCGAGCCCGCTGTGGTTTTGAACGTAAAGAGCGCCGAGTCTGATAGCCAGCTCCGTGCCGTCCGCGTTCCATGCCATCAGTTTTTTTTTGGTCCCGTCATCCAGTCTCACAACTATCTCAAAATAGCGATGGGCTTGGTCCACTGTGATCGACAAGACACTGCTTTCTTCAAGTGCACGAACATCCATCATGAAGCTTCTTTCGATTAAATCCGCATCCTACTACAGACCAGTTTCGGCGAATGAATGCGCCCGAAACGAATTTCCACTTTTGGTCAATTACAGCCCCTCAACCCTTCAACGACATCGGCCTGTCCCCTCCCGGAGGCAAGCCAAACAACCTGCGCACCCGATTAAGAAACGCCCCATAAGGCCGCCCCAGCACCAGCATCATCACGGCCGCGCCAAGTGTGCCGCGCACCAGACCTTCTCCCGATGCACCACTGAAGGCAATGATCGCCGCATAGATCGGCACCTGAAAACTGACCAGGGCGATGCTGTCCCAGAGCAACCTCGACACCCGACCCTGACCGGCGCGCGTCATCACCCAATCGCGCCAGACACCGTAAGGTCGCGCGACGGGAATCATCAGCGCCGCGCCCAGCAGGCGCGCGTGCAGAACCTGATCCCACGCCATGCCGGCAATGAAACGTTCATTGATGATGCCGGTGGTGGTGAAAAACAGGATCAGCGCCGTGGTGTCTGCGATAAATGCGGTCCGACGCGTTGACTGTTGCAGGCGTTGCGGCACATCGATTCTCCTTTCATGGCTTCAGCATTATCTTTCCTCAGCTAGAGGCCGGCGCTTCATCGTGCTGTGACAGCGGCTGCACCGCGAGGTGCGGCGATTCGCCGAAGTACTCGATCAGCAGTTCGGTGAGCACACGGATCTTGCGCGCGGGATGCGGGCCTGGTGCGCGGAGGAGGTAGGCGCCGGCGGGGGGCGGTGGATGGTTGGTCATGATCGGCACGAGTGCACCCGAGGCAATGTGTTCGTGGGTGAGGCAATCGGGCAAATAGGCAACGCCAAGGCCGGCAGTCGCGGCGGCGGCGAGCGCGGTGCCGTTGTCTGCTTTGAAGCGTCCTTGCGGGCGAACCGTGATGATCTTGTCAGCCGCCATGAATTGCCAGGCTTCGGTGCCTTGCATGAGCGCTTGATGGGCGTGCAGTTCGTCCGGGGTTTCGGGGGCGCCGTGCGCTTTGATGTAGTCGGGGCTTGCGACGAGCTTGGTGTAGACCGGGCCGATACGCCTTGCGATCAAGTTGGAGTCCTGCAGATAACCCACGCGAATGGCGCAATCGTAGCCCTCGGTAATCAGGTCAACGAAGCGGTCGCTGTAGCAGGTCTGCATGTGCAATTGAGGGTGACGGCGAGCCATTTCCGCCAGCACCGGGGCGAAGTGCGTCGGCCCGAACGACAACGGCACTGCTACGCGCAGGCGACCGCGCAGGGCGCCGGCGGGCAGGATGGTTTCCTTGGCGATGTCGATTTCGCTACAGACTCGGGCGGCGTAATCGCGGAACGTCGCGCCGGCCTCGGTGAGTGACGCCCCTCGCGTCGAGCGTGCCAGCAGTTGCACGCCGAGTTCCGCCTCAAGCCGGACCAGCCGGCGGCTGACGATTGATTTCGAGACCCCGAGCCGCAGCGCCGCCTGCGAAATGCCCCCGGCATCCGCCACGTCGACGAAGGTTTGCAGTTCTTCGATATCCATTTTCGCGTTCCCCTTGGCGCGACACAGTTCGCCTCGGGATGCTACTACTGCCGCGAATAGGGGAACAGCACAATGGGTTTTCCAGGCACGGCGTACTCGCGTGCGCTCTGGAACCACAAACCGCACGGGCTCCGGCCGTTTCACCGACGTGCGCTACCCATACAAAAGGACCTGCAAATGGCAAGCGAAGCAATCCGCAACCCCCACACCGATCAACTGCTGACGCCCGAGAATTCAGCATTGATCGTCATCGACTATCAACCGGTTCAGGTGTCTTCGATCCGCTCGATGCCACGGGATGAACTGGTGTTCAACATCACTAGCGTCGCGAAGGCGGCGGTCAACTACAACCTGCCGATCATCCACTCGACCGTCAATGTCGCGACCGGCCGCAACAAACCACCGATTCATGAGTTGCAAGCGGTGCTCGGCCATTTGCCCACCTATGACCGCACGTCGATCAACAGTTGGGAAGACACCGAGTTCAAGCAGGCGGTCAAGGCGCTCGGGCGCAAGAAACTGATCATGACCGCGCTGTGGACCGAAGCCTGTCTGACCTTCCCGGTGCTCGATGCTATTCAGGAAGGCTATGAGGTTTATGTGCCGGTCGATGCGGTGGGCGGTACATCGCTTGCCGCACACGAGGCAGCGTTGCGCAGAATGGAACAGGCGGGTGCGAAGCTCATCAGCCGCGTACAAATGTACTGCGAACTGCAGCGCGACTGGGCGCGAGAAGTAACCGTGCCAGGTTTCATGGGCGTGTTTGAAAACTTCGACGGCTTCAATGCTGAGAAGGCGCTCCAGGAAGCGGGCAACAAGGCCTGATCAACCGGCCGTTGTTGAAGGTGGCGCTGGCAATAGCTGGCGCTGCTGTTATTTGGCTTTTTTGAACGCCTGAAAATAATCTGAACCGCTGTAGGACCTGCTCGCCTAATGATTAGCTTGTGGTCAATCGCACAAGCGCTGTGTCAATCACGGCACACTCCGAGAGGTGGTCAACGTGGCTAAAGACGAAAAGAAAAGCAAAGACAAAGGTGACGCATCGAAAGCGAGCAAGGACTTGAAAGACAAAAAGTCATCACCTGAGAAGAAATCAGCGGCAGCCTCGGCGCTTTCCAAGTCCTCCGACAAGGACAAGAAAGACAAGAAAAAAGATGCCGAACCGAAGAAGTCAGCGAAAAAAGCCGATAGCAAGCCGGAGAAGGCCAAGGATTCGAAGAAGGCTGACAAGCCGGCTAAAAAGAAAAAGTGATCTTGAAGGCAATAAAAAACTCGGCATTCAAACCGGGTTTTTTATTGCCAGCTATTCGGGGCTTCAGAGCGCCGCTTTCACCTGCAAACCAAACACCAACGCATTATCGATGTCCTGCCCGGAAAACGCGCCGGGCTCGATGATGTACTGCACATTCGGGCGCAGGGTCAGCCAGGGCGTGGCCTGATAACCGTAGCCGAGTTCGATCAATTGCTCGGCGCTGTCCAGGTTCGGAAACGCGGTGCCATTGTTCAATGCGGCGTCCTGCAAGACGTCACGGCTGCGCGGGTTAGGCACGGCGCGGCCATAGCCCAGAGCGACGGTGTCACGCGGACGACCTTCAAACGGTTTGTACAGAACCACGCCGGTGCCGTACCACTTGCTGAACGGTGACGCCGCCTCACTGGCGGCCGAGTACTGACCGAAAGCGTGCAGGCTGCGGCCTTCGGACGTCGGCGAGCTCCAGACGGCTTGATCGATCAGCAAATAATGACCGCCGCGACCGGACACTTCTTTGTCACTGCCGATGCGTTTTACATCAGAGCTGTCGTAGTAGTAACCGAGCTTGTACTCGCCGGGCAGGGCGCCCGCGTGTTTGTACACCAGCTCGATGGGGACCACGGTGCCGGTGGTGTGTTTCGGGTCCAGGTGCCAGGCGCGGCTGGAGTTGCCGTTGCTTTCCGGGTCAACGTTGAACGCCGCCACGCGCAGTTGCCACGAGGACGACAGGTCGTATTTCACTCGCACGCCGAGGCGCGCGTTGGGGTAGTTGGTCCAGCCGCTACCGCCGGACATGTTCAGCGGATGGCCACAGAAACCGGCGTTCATGAAGTTGCAGAGGATGCCGCTGTCGAGGCCGCCGAGGTCATTGCCCATGGCCATGTAGCCGAGTTTTACATTGAGCGCCGGGGTAAACAGGCTGCGCTCGTAACTCAGTTCGGTCAGGCGCGTGTACAGGCCTCCGTAGTTTTCCTGGATCGGCAGACGGTTGCCGACAAGGTCTTCCGAAGCGCTGTTGCCGCGTCGGTCGTTGATGGTCAACTGGACCTTGCCAGCGTTGTCGACGCCGTACAGTTTGCTCAGATCGAACTGCACGCCGAGCTTGATGTTCTGCGAGTAGCGCGCCGAGCGATGCAGGCCGCCGTCAGCGTTGTAAGCGGTTTCGCCGCTGTAGTCGCCGGTGAATTTGACGCCCTGTTCATCCATCTGGTGCCGCAAGCCACCCCAATCGCCGGTGAGGGTGCTGCGGGTCAACAGATCGGAATCGTTGTCGGCCAGCGCGGGGAGGGCAGTGGTGCACGCGATGCCCAGCAACAGGCGTTTGAACAGGTCGGAACGGGAAAAACCAACAGCCGATAGCATGTAAATCTTCCTGCAGAAAACATGAGCAATAGGGGAAATGCAGCGCGGCACCCGAAGGTGCCGCGCTTTACGTGAACGCCGTGGTTTACGGCAGGGCGTAAGCCATCACGTAGTCGCCGCGATCGGTCGACTGACGCGCACCACCGGCGGTGATGACGATGTACTGCTTGCCGGTTTTCGGCGAAACATAGGTCATCGGGCCGCCCTGGCTGCCGACCGGCAGACGTGCTTTCCAGACTTCTTCACCATTGCCGCTGTTGAAGGCGCGCAGGTAGAAGTCCTGGGTGCCGGCGATGAAGATCAAACCACCTTGGGTCGACAGGGTGCCGCCGAGGGTTGGCAGGCCAATCTTGATCGGCAGGTGCATGCGGATGCCCAGTGGACCAGTGTCTTCAACGGTGCCGACCGGAACCTGCCAGGCGACTTTCTGGGTCTTCATGTCGATCGCGGTCAGCGTACCGAATGGCGGTGCCTGGCAAGGAATGCCGGCTACCGACAGGAAGCGGTTCTTGTTCACGGCGTACGGCGTACCTTTCAGCGGCACGGCGCCCATGCCGGTGTTCAGCGCTTCGCCACCGCCAGCCGCCTGGCCTTTGTTCTGCGACGGGATCATCTGAATCCACAGACCCAGACGCATGTCGTTGACGAAGATAAAGCCGTGCACCGGGTCAGTGGAAATGCTGCCCCAGTTCATGCCACCCAGCGAACCCGGGAAGCTCAGCGATTTATCGGTGCCCGGCGCGGTGTACAGGCCGTCGTAGCGCATGCCTTTGAAGTCGATGCGGCAGAGCAACTGGTCGTATGGGGTGGCGCCCCACATGTCCGATTCAGTCAGGTGCTGAGCACCGATTTCTGGCATGCCCACCGATTTCGGCTGGGTTGGCGAGTACGGTTCGTTCGGGATGTTCGCCGCTTTCACCGGGACTTCTTTAACGTCAGTCAGCGGTTTGCCAGTGGCGCGGTCGAGCACGTAGATCTGCCCGGCCTTGGTGCCGATAACCACGGCCGGAACGGTTTTGCCGTCCTTGGTGAAGTCGATCAGGCTCGGCTGCATCGGCAGGTCGAAGTCCCAGAGGTCGTTGTGTACGGTCTGGAACACCCAGCGTTCTGCGCCCGTGGTGGCGTCGAGCGCGAGGATCGAAGCACCGTAGGTGTGATCGAGTTTGCTGCGCTCGACACCATAGATGTCGGTGGACGAGCTGCCCATCGGCAGGAAAACGGTGTTGGTTGCCGGGTCATAGGACATCGGCGCCCAGCTGTTCGGCGTGCTGCGCACGTAGGTGCTGCCGTCGGCCGGCGCCTTTTTATCCTGTGGGTTGCCCGGGTCGAATGCCCAGCGCATCGCACCCGTCATCACGTCGAAACCACGGATCACGCCGCCAGGCATGTCGGCTTGCACGTTGTCAGCCACGCGACCGCCTACCACCACGGTGGTGCCGGCCATCAACGGCGCGGACGACAACTGATAGTAGCTGTCCGGTACATCACCCAGACCGGCTTTCAGATCGACCTGGCCATTGTTGCCGAAGCCCTGGCAGAACTCGCCGGTGTCCGCATCGACTGCGATCAGACGGGCATCAATGGTGTTGGTCAGCAGACGACGCTGGCAATTGGCGGCCGGCGCAGGCTTGGCTTCGATGATCGACGAGTTGCTCGGCTGAGCAATCGCTTTGGTGGCGTCGAAATAGGCCATGCCACGGCAACGCTGCCAGACTTTCGACTGAGCGTTGATCGCGTTCTTCCACAGCTCTTTACCGGTGTCGGCATCGAGGGCGATCAGGTTGTTGTGCGGGGTGCAGATAAACACCTTGTTGCCAACCTGCAGCGGAGTGAGCTGATCTTCAGCACCATTGCCATCGCTCTCGGCGACGTCACCGGTGTGGTAGGTCCACGCCACTTTCAGCTTGTCGACGTTGGTGCGGTTGATCTGGTCCAGCGCAGCGAAGCGGCTGCCACCTTCGGTATTACCGTAGTGCGCCCAGTCTTTTTGCGCTTTGTCCGGCTCAACCGGGGTCAGGCCCGGGCCAGTGCCGGTTGCGGCAACGGTCGGGTGGGCGACGAACATATTGCCGGCCGCCACAACCACGCCAACTGCCAGCACCGCTGCCACGGCGTAAGCGCCGCGACCGCCAACGCCACCGCTGGCACGCTTGAGCAGCGGATAAACCAGCGCCACGACCAGGCCGATCACACTGAACATGAACAGGCGCGAGAACACCGGCCAGAACACCAGCCCGGCATCGCTCACCGCCCAGATCGCGGTGCCCACCAGAAACGCGGCGAACAGCCACGCACCGGCCACCTTGAAGCGCGCGATCAGCAGACCGGAAACGGTCATGACCAAGCCACCCACCAGGAAGTACCACGAGCCTCCCAGGCTGACCAACTTCACGCCGCCCGCAGCCAGCGCCAAGCCGAGCAGGGCGATGACGACGCCCAGCCCGATCAGAATGAATTTTGATATGCCCGAGAGGCGTTGACTCTGCTTCACGTTGAGTGTCCCGTTGAAATGAGGCGCGCATTATATAGTTAGGTAACTACCTAGTTAAAACACAAATTTCAACGTGAAGCGTAGTTCGCGGTTTTGTCTCGCGCCTGCAGAGGGCTCAGATGTGGAAATGTCTGTCGAAATGCGCACAAAAATCACTGTTATGTCAGATTGGTTGTGAGTTGTGACAGATTACGGATGCCGTGCCCTCAGGCTTAAATCATTTGCGCCGGGTTGTAAATGCGACGAATAACCGCCGATTAGCCCGACCCAGAGCGGTCGCTTGGCGCATCGAGCTATATGGATATGCTTTTTTAATCTTGGAATTCGCCACGGTTTACCGCTCAACTGGCGCCTTTTTGATAGGTGGCTATTTATGTCCGAGCGATGTGAGGTGGTGGTTCTGGGCTTGGGCGCCATGGGCGCGGCGGCGGTTTATCAGCTGGCGAAAGCGGGAGTGAACGTTGTCGGTATTGATCGTCATCACCCACCTCACAACCTCGGTTCCAGCCACGGTGATACGCGCATTACTCGGCTTTCAGTAGGAGAGGGCGCGCAATATGTGCCCATCGTGCGCAATTCTCATCGCATCTGGCGCGAGCTTGAGGCACTGACCGGGGAATCGCTGTTCGAACAATCGGGTCTGCTGGTGTTGACGTCGAGCGCCGAATTCGATCCTCAAGACCCGACCGACTTCACCTTGCGCACCATCGGCCTCGCGCAGACCTACGGCATCGAGCACGAAGTCTTGCCCGCCGAACAGATTCGCCAACGCTTTCCGCAATTCGCCAACGTGCACGACTCAGCCATCGGCTATTTTGAACCGGGTGGCGGCTTCGTGCGCCCGGAGCGCTGCATCGATGTGCAGCTCAAACTGGCCGAGCAACACGGAGCGACGCTTTATAAAGGCGAGACCGTCACGGCGATCAGCTCGAACGAAGCAGGGGTCACAGTCACGACCAACCAGCGCACGTTACGGGCCGATAAACTGGTGATCAGCGCGGGCAACTGGAACGGCGAGTGGCTCGGTGAGCCGTATGAGAATCTGCTGACTGTTTACCGGCAAAAACTGTTCTGGTTCGAAGTGGATGAGAACGCCGGACTGGTTGGCCACTCACCGACGTTCATCTTCACCCACGGTCGCGGCGACGACAAAATCAACTATGGCTTTCCCGCGCTACCCGGCGAAAGCAGCATGAAAATCGCCACCGCGCAGTACCACACCTCAACGTCAGCGCAGGCCATCGACCGTACGGTTTCAGCGGCAGAAGCGCGAGATATGTACGAGCATCAGGTGCAAGACCGCATCGCCGGCGTGACCTCGAAAGTCCTCAAGTCGGCGGTCTGCGCCTACACCGTGACGCCAGACCGCCATTTCATCATCGACGAGCATCCAACGCTGCAACACACCCTGTTTGTGTCGGCCTGTTCCGGTCACGGTTTCAAGCATTCCGCCGCGCTCGGCGAAGCATTTGCGCAGTGGTGCATGCGCGGCTCGAGCGACCTGGACCTGTCCTCTTTCTCCCTGAAACGCTTCGAAGGAAAACTATCGTGAAACGCGTCGCGCTCTCCGTAGCACTGCTGGTCGCCGCCCTGGGCAATGCCTATGCCGAAACCCTGAAAATTGCCGTGGTGCCTGTGCCCCATGCCGAGATTCTCGAGTTCTTGAAGCCGGAACTGGCCAAGGAAGGGGTGACGCTGGACGTCAAAGTGTTCTCGGACTATATCCAGCCCGACCGGCAGACGGATGAAGGCTTGCTCGACGCCAATTACTTCCAGAGCAAACCGTATTACGAGGCCTACAAAAAAGACCGGCCGAGCAGCGATCAAGTGCCGATTGTGGCCGTGCACATCGAACCGTTCGGTGCCTACTCGAAGAAGATCAAAAACATCAGCGAACTCAAGGATGGCGCGACGATCGCCATTCCCAACGACCCGACCAACTCCGGTCGGGCGCTGCTGCTGATCGCCAAACAAGGCCTGATCACCCTGAAGGATCCCGACAACATCATGGCGACGCGCCTGGACATCGTCAGCAATCCCAAGCATCTGAAGTTCCAGGAACTCGAAGCGGCCATGCTGCCGCGGGTGTTGAATCAGGTCGACATGGCGCTGATCAACGCCAACTACGCGCTGGAAGCCAAACTGGTGCCGCACAAAGACGCGCTGTTTATCGAAAGTTCGGAGTCGCCGTACGCCAATTACCTGTACGTACGTCGCGACAAGGCCAACGCCCCGGCGGTGCAGAAGCTCGGCGCATTGCTCAATTCACCGCAAGTGAAACAGTTCATCCTCGAGCGTTATCACGGTGATGTGGTGCCGGCGTTCTGACTCCGTCGGGAGCCGCCAGACATGCTGACGGCTCCCGATATCTTCAAGCGTTCTCTTCAACCCGGCGCACATTGCCCAACGAATCACGCTGCATCGACTGCAGGTTTTTCTCGATGGTCTCGCAAAGTGCTTCCATCTGAATCTGATGTTCACTGTGGCGAAACGGGCTTTGCAGATCGGTGCCGATACGTTCGATGGCCAGCAGCATAAAACCGACCACGGTCGAGGCCAGCGGCGTGAACCAGCCCAACGATTCCACCAGGCCGATCGGCACGATCAGGCAGAACAGCGAAATAAACAGCCGCGGAAAATACACATAAGGGTAGGGCAGCGGCGTATTCGCGATCCGCTCCATACCGCCCTGGCTGTTGGACAGATCCACCAATGTCGATTCCAGTCGTGCCAGACGAATGCTGTCCAGGCGCCCGGCCTTGTATTCTCTTGCGAGCAAGGTCGCGGAACCGGTGAGGATGTCATTGGCGAAGTTATTGGTGGTGCCACTGCGCGCGAACTCATCCGCCGGAATAAACGCGCGGACTTCCTCAGGACAAGGCTGACCTTGCAGGTGCGCGGCTAGGCAATTTACATAGGCCACATGCCGGCGCAACAGGGTCGATTTGACCGGATTCACTTCGCTGCCGGAGTCGTCCAGCAGCGTCAGCACCTGCCGGGCGAAGCTGCGCGAGTTGTTGATCATCGACCCCCACAACGTTCGCGCTTCCCACCAGCGGTTGTAAGCGCTGCTGTTTCGAAAACTGATCAGCACGATCAATGCCGAACCCAATAACGTCAGGGGCATCAAGGGCAGATTCAGCTTGGCGTTGAGGAAGAGCATGAAATCGACGGTGACGGCGATGTCCCAGAGCAGCAGCCAGAACAACGCCCAACCGACGTAGCCCAGAGTCTTGATGATCAAACGGTATTTTTTGACGATGGCAGCTTTCAAACGGAAACCTCGTGGCGAGCGGTAAGCGTTAACGCCTTAGCTCGGACGGTGTTTTGGGGGGAAAGGTTCGGTCAATAGTCTGGCAACCGGCGTCTCGACTTTCCGGGGTGATCATCGCCAAAGGCGTTACCTCCTACGTTCTCGCTACGCCCGGCACATCCATGTTGATCTTGCGCCAGAAAGCTTCCGACAGACTGTAGACCGAGAAGGCAATCAGCCCCAACGCCATCACCATCAAGATCAGCCAGCCAGCGGGCAGATTCTGCAGCGCATCGAGCGCTTCCTTCATACCCGGTGGATCCATGGCCTGATAGGTGGAGCCGCTGATTGCCAGCAGCAATGAAATCTCGATAAACACGACACCGCGCGCGATCAGACCAAACCGCGAGACCGGGCGGACGTAGCGCATGACATCCTCGTCGGCCTCGAAATACTTCTCGAACGTCGCTTTCCAGCCCTTGAATATGTGAGCAATGCCGACCCCAAGCGGAATGAGGGCGAACAGGTACACCAGCCAGTTCGAGTGTTCCCAGGACAGCAGATGCGCCAGCCAGTCTTTGGTTTGTCCTGCGGAGTTGCCCGAGCTTTTAATCCCGCTGATGAGTAGGCCCAATGCAAAGAACGCCAGAGCACCGTTGACCAAGCCGCCCACAAACAGCCCTGTGCGAATCACCAGGCCTTTGAGTTTTTTGCCGTGATGATCGACATCACGCGTGGCTTGCAGAACACGCCAGGCGGCAAACGCGAGCAGTCCCGCAACGACAAGCCCCACCAGAAAATAGCCGAAAGGCTGGCCCAGCAGGGCTTCCAGACTCTTGTGGCTGTCTTTCGGTTTGGTTGAATCCTGGGCTGCCAGTAACGCAAAGATACCGATGATCAGATACAGCATTCCTCGGGCGGCGTAGCCTCCCCGAGCGAGGATGACAAGGTTGCTTTGCGCGGACATGGGACGTATTCCTGTGAGGTCATAGGAGAGCAGACCCTTCTGGTCGGGAGGGGTTCTATGACCTGTCGAGGAACACAGTGTCTTCTCCAGGACATCGGCGCCGAGGCCGGTCACGACCACGTCGTTTCGTTGCCGACCGATAACGACGACGCAGAGTAACCGCGCGGCTCATTCTGCGAGTGCTTTTCCCCTGGCAATTGAAAACGCTTGCGGCAGGCGCGCGCCATTCTTCGCCGCCAGAATCTCGGCCATCACGCTAACGGCAATTTCCGCCGGCGTCTTGCTGCCAATGTAGAGGCCGATCGGCCCATGCAGGCGTTCAAGCGACGCCTCGGTTTCACCAAAATGCTCGATCAGGCGTTCGCGGCGCAGCTGGCTGTTACGCCGCGAGCCGATGGCGCCGATGTAGAACGCCGGGCTGTGGAGCGCTTCGAGCAATGCCAGATCATCGAGTTTGGGATCATGGCTCAAAGCAACGATGCAGGTGCGCAGATCGACCGCAAAGTCCCGCACCACGTCATCCGGCATGCCGACAATCCGCTCCACGCCATCCACCGCCCAGGTCTCGATGTACTC
This sequence comes from Pseudomonas sp. NPDC085632, assembly GCF_044541255.1. Classification (NCBI taxonomy): domain Bacteria; kingdom Pseudomonadati; phylum Pseudomonadota; class Gammaproteobacteria; order Pseudomonadales; family Pseudomonadaceae; genus Pseudomonas; species Pseudomonas sp. NPDC085632. The sequence continues at coordinate 197,117 of NZ_JBITSX010000001.1, forward strand.
GGGGCGGGGATCGCACACGGCAACTTTGAAACCGTTGAACAAGGCCATGGTCGCCAGATATTCGGCCAATGCGCCGGCCCCGATCATCAGCATCCGATAGCCCGGCCCTAGAGTGTTGAGCATCTGCACACCATCGAAAATGAACTGTTCCGGCGTTGCGGTCGGTTCGAGCAGCACCTGACCGGATTCCAACGCCAGACGACGGCGAACCAGTTGCCCGGCGTCCAGTTGCGTAAGCAGTTCATCAAGCGACTGCCACGCCGGGTTGAACTCAAGAATCAGTTCGAGCGTGCCACCGCAGGGCAGGCCAAAGCGATGCGCCTCATCGGCGCTGACGCCATAGCGCACCACGTGCGGTGCGCTGTCGCTAAACACGCTGCCGCCATGGGCCGTTGTGTAGCGATGGATCAGGTCATCCTCGATGCAGCCGCCGGACACGCTGCCCACCACGCGACCATCGTCGCGCAAAGCCATCATCGACCCCGTCGGACGCGGTGAAGAACCCCAGGTGCGCGCCACCGTAGCGAGCAACACACGTTCGCCAGCGGCAAGCCAGTCCCGCGCCGTGCGCAGGACCAGCAAGTCGATGCTTTCCATCAGTCTCTCTCCTCTAGCGCATCTGCAGAATGATCGGACTGCTGCTGGCCGGATCGGTGTGTTCCCGCAACTTGCCCACCGTCTGCGCATCAACCGCCGTGCCCTGATTGCCCCAGGTGCTGCGCATGAAAGTCAGCACTTCGGCGATCTGCTGATCCGACAGCTGTTCACGGAAGGCCGGCATGCGATAGGCATCCGGTACACCAGCCGCGACCACACGCTGCGAACCATTCAGGGTGATGTTGATCGCCGAGGCGCTTTCCTTGGCCAGTGCAGAAGTCGCGCCGGCCAGCGGCGGCATCCATTCAGGTTGACCCTTGCCGTCCAGACCATGGCACGAAGCACAGCGCGTCACGTAGGTCTGCGCACCGGGCGAGTCCAGACGTTGCGCTGCCGACACCGCTTGATACTGCCACGGCGCGCCATCCCGTTCGCGATCTCCGGGAAGCGACTTCAGGTAGTGGGCAATCGCGCTCAGATCGTCATCGCTCATGAACTGCGTGGAGTTGTTGAACGCTTCGGTCATCGAGCCGTAGACCACCGCGTGTTGGTTGCGACCGGTCTTGAGGAACTGCACGATCTCCGGCTCGCTCCAGCGGCCCAGCCCGGTGTTGTGATCATCGCGCAGGCTCGGTGCGTACCAGCCATCGAGCAAGGCGCCGGCGAGGTACGGCTTACCGGTGTCATCGAGTGCCTTCTCGTTGAACGCCAGGCCGCGCGGCGTATGGCAACTGCCGCAGTGCCCGGCGCCCTGAACGAGGTAAGCGCCACGGTTCCAGCGCTCATCCAGCGACGGTTTGGCCACGTACGGTTCGGCATCGACAAACACACCGTTCCACAGTGCAATCGGCCAGCGCAGGTTCAGCGGAAAGGGAATGGCACTGGGGATGTTCGCCTGTTTCACCGGCGCCACGCCTTTCATGAAGAACGCATACAGCGCGCGCACATCATCGTCACTGAGCTTGGCGTAGGACGGGTAGGGCATCGCCGGATACAGACGGCGACTGTCGGGTGCCACGCCGTGACGCACCGCCCGGTCGAAATCCGCCAGGCTGTAGTGGCCAATGCCGGTTTCCGCGTCCGGGGTGATATTGGTCGCATGGATCGAGCCCAGCGGTGTGGCCATTTCCAGGCCGCCAGCGAACGGCGCACCGCCCGGCACGCTGTGGCAGGCCACGCAGTCGCTGAGCCGGGCGACGTATTCGCCTCGAGCGACCAGCGCCGGGTCGATGTCGGCCACGGCGATCTGATGGGTTTCAAGGCGCGAGACGGGCTCGCGGGTGGCATACCAGGCCAGCAGGCCTGCCGCGACCAGGCACGGCACCGCCAGCCAGCCAGCGGTTCTTGCGAATCGGCTGTTATTCATGGACGCTCCGGCGCTGATCAAGTGAAGGTGTGTCGGCTCATGGGCAGGCTGCGCACCCGCTGACCGGTTAGCGCTGCCACCGCGTTAGCGACGGCGGGCGCGACCGCAGGCAACGGCGGTTCACCGATGCCGCCCATTTTTTCGCCACTCTCGACCACCCGCACATGGACCCGAGCCATCCGCGCAGGCGGCAGGATCGGATACAAGTCGTAGTTGCGCGCCCGGGGTTTGCCATCAATCCACACGGCTTCTTCCACCAGGGTTTGCGACAGTCCCAACGCCACGGCGCCATTGACCTGCGCCTCGACAATCGCCGGGTTGACGATGCTGCCCGGATCGATCGCCTGCCAGATGTCGTGCACCTTGACCTGGCCGTTCTCGATGGACACCTCGGCGATCACCGCTGTCTCTGTGCCGAATGGCGACGCCATGGCCACACCGCGCGCACGGCGGCTGCCATCCTCGGCGGTAAACGGCCCGCGCTTCCAGCCGCCTGACAGTTCACCCACCGCTTGCAGCAGGGTGGTCAGGCGTTTGTTGTCGCGCAGCAAATGCAGGCGCAGGTCGAACGGGTCCTTGCCGCCCTTGTCGGCCAGTTCATCGAGGAACGATTCATAAAAGAAGTCGTTGAGCGAATTGCCCACCGAACGCCAGTAACCGAGCATCGCCGGGCCTTTGACGTAGATCTGCGCGATGCGTTTGTTGGGGATCGCATAGGTTTTGCCTGACAACCCTTCAAGCGCCGTCGGGTCGAGCTTTTCACCTTGCTTGCCGGCGAGGGCTTCGGTCGGGCCTTCAGTGGCACTGATCGCTTCGATTGCCAGCGGCCAGCCGTCGGCGTCCAGAGCGCCACGGAAATTCACCGCGGCAACCGGACGGAGCACATCACGCAAGAACTCTTCTTCGCGGCTCCAGATCAGTTTGACCGGGCGGCCAACCGCTTTCGCCAGCGTGATCGCCTGCGGATAGGGACTGGCCGAGTCATACAGGAAATGCCGGCCGAAGAACCCGCCCAACAGCGGTGAGTGCAAGGTGATGCGCGAGAGATCGAGGCCCGTGCGTTTGGCAATGTCGGCGCGGAACATGTCCGGCGCCTGATTCGGCAACCAGACTTCCAGCGAACCGTCCGGGTTGAATCGGGCCAGCGCCGACGGCGGTTCCAGTTGGCCGTGGTTCAGGTATTGATTGTGGTAAGTGGCGTCAATCCGGGTCTTGGTGTCCTTGAGAATCGCCGCCACTTCGCCTTCGTTTTCATCATCTTTGGCCAGGCCTTTGTCTTCAGCGAGGCGTTTGAACCAGGCGTCGCTGGAAAAGTCGGCGGGCATCGGCCGCACTTTGCTCTCGGCGGTTGGCTCTTGCCAGTCGACCTGGATTGCCTCGACCGCACGTTTGGCGTGCCACCAGCGCTCGGCGACTACCGCCACGGCACCTGGCAATCGGTGCACGGAATGCACGCCCTTCATTGCCTTGACCTGCTCTTCGTTGCGCAGGTTGCCAACGGTCATGCCCAGGCGCGGAGAATGTTGCACGGCAGCATGGAGCATGTCGTCGACCTTCAGATCAATGCTGTACAGCGCCTTGCCGGTGGACTTGTCGTAAGCATCGAGGCGTTTCACCGGTTTGCCGATCCAGCGGAACTGGCTCGGATCACGCAGCTTCACAGAGGCCGGATCAGGAACCGGCAGATCCATCGCGCGCTCGGCCAGTTCACCGTACGCGAGCGAGCGGCCCGACTTGGCATGTACGACTTTGCCGGGCTCGGTGCTCAACTCGCTCACCGGCACGCCAAGTTGCTGCGCACCCGCCTGCAATAACATGGCGCGGGCGAGGGCGCCGAGGCGGCGCATGACCGGGTAACTCATGCGCACCGACATGCTGCCGCCGGTGATGCGCATGCCGTTCTCCAACACCACATAGGCTTCGCCGGGCGGGGCGGCTTCGACCAGAAAGGTCGACGGATCGGCATCCAGCTCTTCACCGACGATTTGCGCCATCGCGGTGAACGTCCCTTGTCCGCCTTCCATGAACGGGCAGAGCAGGCGCACGCGGTTGTCCGGACGGATCTCGAGAAACGCCGGGACCTGCGTGCCGCGCTCAACCGTCGCAGAAGCGGCAGCTTGCACGCGCGTCGCACCCAGCGGCAGGCCGAAGCCGAGGACCAGTGCGCCGACGGCAGTCCCGGTCAGAAAACGTCTGCGCGATACATTGATCGGCTCGTGCAGATCCAGCACCGAGGCTTGCTGTGAAGGGTCGATTCGAACGTTCATCACGCGTCTCCCTTGCCGGCAAGCTCATGCATGGCGGCATGAATCGCGTTGTAAGTGCCGCAGCGGCACAGATTGACCATTGCCGCCTCGATCTGCGCATCACTCGGCTTGGGGTTTTGTTTGAGCAGCGCGGTGGCGGCCATCACCTGCCCGGACTGGCAATAGCCGCACTGAGCGACCTGCAGATCGACCCAGGTCGAAACCACCCGTTTGCCCACGTCATCGGTTTCGATGGCCTCAATCGTGGTGACCTCGCGGCCGACCACACCGGCCACCGGCGTGACGCACGAGCGCACTACATTGCCGTCCACCAGCACGGAGCAGGCGCCGCATTGCGCCAGTCCGCAGCCGTACTTGGTCCCGGTCATGCCCAGATCATCGCGGATCACCCACAGCAAGGGCGTATCGGCGTCGGCATCGACCTGATAGGTCTTCTGGTTGATTCGTAGTTCCATGATTCACCCGCTGATCATCGGTTGACGTGCATTGTTATGAGCGGTGACACGCGGCGAGGCGCAGCACCGTTTTTCGTTCAATTCGCGACGGTGCCTAGCGCTTCCGCCTCGAATGGCTGCCCGCGCAGAAGGGCGATGTCACGACTCGGCGCGGTGCCGAACAGGCGGCCATATTCGCGGCTGAACTGCGAAGGGCTTTCATAGCCGACGGCAAACGCCGCCCGCGAAACGTCGAGCCGCTCGACCAGCATCAGCCGCCGCGCTTCGTTGAGCCGTAGCCATTTCTGGTACTGCAGCGGACTCATGCCGGTGAGCTGGCGGAAATGATGGTGAAAGGTCGGTGCGCTCATCTGCACCCGCGCGGCCAGATCGTCGATGCGCAGGGCATCTGCGTAGTTGAGCTTGAGCCAGTCAATCGCCTTGGCGATGCGATAACCCTGACCATCGACGGCCGTGATCTGCCGCAGCCGTGCGCCTTGATCGGTGTGCAGCAACCGATAGTGGATTTCGCGCAGAATCAGCGGCGCCAGCACCGGAATCGCCTCGGGTTCATCGAGTAATGCCAGCAGGCGATCGAGAGCTCCCTCCAGCGCAGACGAAAGGCTGCCAATTGCGGCGCCCGTGCCCGTTGCTGGCTGCCGCTTGGCCGGCAAGCCGCTCTTGGTGATGACCTCGGCGAGCATGCTCACATCCAGTTTCAGCACGAGGCCGACACAGGGCTGTGCGGGACTGGCGAGCGTCACTTCGGAGTTGGCGGGCAGATCCATAGAGGTCACCAGAAACCGTGACGGGTCATAGCTGTAACCCTCACCACCGACCCACAAGCGCTTCTCGCCGCGACCGACGAGAATCAGGCTCGGTTCGATCATGCACACAACAGGTGGCGCCGGTTGGTCGCGACGAAACAGCGACAAGCCGGGTATTGCCGTGGCGAAGTCACCCGGTGCGCTCACGCGCGGGTCGATGTGCAATGCCAAAGGCGATTGCTGCGGCAGAGGGGTAGGGATCATGTCGGGTCACTCCTGTTGACCGAACTCTAATGCGCGCGCGAGACGTTTCCTATCCATCACCCTGCATCGCCAGAGGATCAGGCAAGCATTCAAGAGGAATGCACTAGGGAAGGGCCGGATTGACCGGGAGAATGTGTCTATCTGTTACAGGGGCAGTGCTCGCAAGAGCGACAAACTGCTTGCCCCTGCGCATCACATCCACAGGTTTTTCGCACCACAGGTAGTTCCCATGACGTTTCCTTCTACAGATCCTTCTAAAAGAACAGGCGGCTGGAGTGCGGTGCTGGCCATGTCGCTGGCCGCATTCGCTTTGGTCGCTTCAGAATTTATGCCGGTCAGCCTGCTGACGCCGATCGCGGCCGACCTGCACATCACCGAAGGCCAGGCCGGGCAGGGGATTTCCGTGTCCGGTGCGTTTGCCTTGATCACCAGCCTTCTGATTGCCTCGGTCGCCGCTCGCGTCGAACGCAAGAAATTGCTGCTGGGCCTGACCTTGCTGATGATCGTCTCCGGTACGGTGGTCGCGGTCGCGCCGGGCTACCCTTCATTCATGTTTGGACGTGCGTTGATCGGGATAGCGATTGGTGGTTTCTGGTCGCTGTCGGCAGCGACTGCGATGCGCCTGGTAAAACCTGAACAGGTTTCGCGAGCGCTGGCCATCGTCAACGGCGGTAACGCGCTGGCGACGGTCATCGCCGCTCCGGCGGGGAGTTTTCTGGGCTCGCTGATCGGCTGGCGCGGGGCATTCTTCTGCGTGGTTCCGGTTGCAGCGCTGGCCGCCGTGTGGCTGCTGATCAGCCTGCCGTCGTTCAAGGCTGAGCGCCAGGCAAATAGCGGCAATGTCCTGCGCCTGATGAAGCAATTGCCGGTGGCCTTGGGCATGGTCGCTGTCAGCGTCTTTTTCATGGGCCAGTTCATGCTGTTCACCTATCTGCGTCCCTTTCTAGAAGGCGTGACGGGCGTCAGTGTTTCAACGTTGTCCTTGATGCTGCTGGGGTTGGGACTGGCCGGTTTTATCGGCACCTTTCTGATCGAACGGTTTATGGGCCGCGGCCTCTACCGCACGTTGACCGTCATCCCGCTGATCATGGCGGCCATCGCGCTGGCGTTGGTCAGCTTCGGCAAATCACCGGTGCTGACCGCCATGTTGCTCGGCCTCTGGGGATTGGTAGCCACCGCCGCGCCGGTCGGCTGGTGGACTTGGCTGGCGCAAACGCTGCCGGATGATGCGGAGGCCGGAGGTGGGTTGCTGGTAGCGATTGTCCAACTGGCGATCGCGGGAGGCGCAATCATTGGCGGTCTGGCTTTTGATCTGAGTGGCTACAAAGCCACATTCGAGCTCAGTGCTGCAGTGTTGGTCGTCGCGTCGGTGTTGGCGTGGATGGCGGGGCGCAATGCCACGGAGGTTCATCTTGTCGAGGCGAATGCGGCTGCTTGAGGGGAGCAGCCGTTTCTCATGAGGCAGTGTTGGAAGTCGATGACAATCCGGATTTTCCGGTTTTTCGTTGACTTGGGGCGTTTTGGTTCAGCGATCAATCATCTTGCGACAATGGAGGGGGGGATGCCCATTTGAGATTGGGCGGGTGTGGAGGGTCAGCTTTCGGCCAATTGCGGCCCATCAATTAAAGGCGCTTTTGTCCGAAAAGCACCATTCAAAAATATCTGTAGCACGACGCGCAGGCACCGACCTCAAGGACGATGTAGCCCTGTCGCATCCCGCCAGTACATGGTTTGTTCGAACTGAAAGCTAACTAGAAAGAAGGCTGAACACGACTGAGATATTGATTGGGCGACTTTTTCCAAATCGTCTATAGCCGACTCTCCCTCTGGTTCGGGCCCTTTAATTCTGATGGTACAACGCACAGCGACAGGAAAGTCGATACCCATTGTATTCTCAGCATAAATCGAGGGGTCACCGAAAGCGTCATCGGTACGTAATTTAAGTCCTGAGCTAAATTCAGCGTATAGCCCATCTTCTGTTACCTCGACTTTTCGAGCACCAGCATTCTCAAGGGCATTGCTCAATGTCAAAATTGTGAGCGTACTATCAGCTTCCAAGCACAGATCAAGACTCATCAATCCTCCCTTTTTCCCGATGAACACTTGCACCAAATTTGAATGCGATTGTCGCGACAGTGTAGTTGACTAGCGGTACGAATGTCCGCTTCTGGGCCGAAAGCAGATGCTCGAAAACAGTTTGGTGCGATCTCGCTCGCGTGACTGGCACGTAACGGTGAAAATCAAACGTCCTTGCTTTCACCTTGCCGATTGATGGCCAGATTGACAGTGCCCGCGATTAAGCGGGCACCGCTTCCTATATAGGAAAAAGGCCTACACGCCTGCTTACCAGTTGTAACTCAATTTGGCGGTAACCTCGCGACCCGGGTTGTAGAAGTTCGCGGTGCCGGAACCGACCACGTGCTGCTCATCCAGCAGGTTGCTGAGGTTCACCGCAAGGTCGGTGCCTTTGGCGATCTTGTAGTTGAAGGCGGCGTCGAACAGCGTGGTGCCATCGCTTTTGCCGGAGTTGGCGGCATCGAAGTAATAAGAGCCGACGTAGCGCGCGCCCAAGCCAACGCTGACATCAGTGCTTGGCACGTCGTAGTAACTCCAGAGCGAAGCGGAATGCTTGGGTGCCGTGGCGAACTCATTACCCTTCAGGGAGCTGCCGTCGTACAACGAACCGCGCTGTACCTCGGACTCCATATAGGAATAACCACCGATCAGGCTGAGGTTCTGCGTCACCTGCGCCTTCGCCTCCAGGTCGAGGCCACGCGCCCGCGACTCGCCCACGGTCTGTTGCTCAATGATGCCGCTCGGCAGCACCACGGCGATGGTGACGTTTTCCTGGGTCAGGTCGTACACGGCTGCGGAGAACAGGGCGTCCATCCCCATCGGCGCATACTTCACGCCTATCTCGTACTGCCTGCCCGTCTGCGGTGTGACGCCAACCTGCGGCGGCGAGACGGATTCCACCATGCTCACATAGGTCGACACTTCATCGTTGACGATATAGGTCAACGCACCTCGGTAGGAGGTTTCGGAGAAAGTGTCTTTCTCAGTGGATTGCAGGCCTTTACTGGTCAGGTCCATCGAGTCGTTGCGCACCCCCCCGGTGACGATGAAGCGCTCGTAGAACGAAAGGTTCTGCTGCAGAAATACGGCCTTGGTGGTCGCGTCTCGCTTGTTGACGGCATATGGCGCGATTGAGCGTGATACGCCAGTAAACACGGGGTTTGCAATGTCAATCGAGGTCGTCGGGGCGTAGACCGAGCTTTCCTTGGTGGTCGAATCGAGGTACTCCACGCCCACCAGGCTGCTGCTGTCGATGTTCTCGAAGCGGGCATCGTATTGCAGCATCAGATTGCCGTTGAACTGGTCGGCTTCGGTGTCCGTTCCAAACTGATAGCGGTCTACGGTGGTACCGACACGTGCGGCGCTGTCGCTCAGGTAAACGTAGCCAAAATCATCGGTCAACTTGCTGTAACGCAGATTGCTGCGCAGTACGAAGCCGTTGTCGAAGTCATGGGTTACGTTACCGCTGAGGCTGGTGCGCTCGACATCGTGAAAGTTGTAGCTGGGCTCACCATAAAACTTGCTGCGGTCGTATTCCTTGTCCAGCGGATAACCGCCACTGTTGGGCGAACTTTCGGTTTTCAGGTAGTCCAGAATCATCGTCGCCGACGTGTAATCCGTCGGTGCCCAGGTCAGGCCCCCCATAAACAACTGGTTATCGTCCTGCGAGTGATCGTACTCGCGGTCGCTGTTTTGGCCCTTGGCAGTAAAGCGGCCAGCCAGGGTTTTCTCGTCGTTCAGCGCATCCCCCACGTCGATACCTGTCTCAACGTGATCAAAGGATCCGTAGGTCACATAGCCTTGGCCAAACTGCTCGAAGCGCGGCTGCTTGGTCACGAAATTCACCGAACCGCCCGGATCCGCGGGGCCAAACAGCGTAGAGTTGGCGCCACGCAGAATCTCGATGCGCTCATAAGCGAATGGATCTTCGCGTACGCCGCGCATCGAACTCAGGGTCAAGCCGTCACGGTAGGTGGTGGCCTGGAAGCCGCGGATCTGGAAATAGTCGTTGCGGTCATCCGTACCATAGAAGTCAGTGATCACGCCGGGCGTGTATTGCAGCGCCTCTTCCGTGGTGCTGACGCTGCGTTGCTCCATTTCCTTGTTGGTAACAACTGATACCGATGCCGGTGTGTTGAGAATGCTGGTTGCCACTTTTCCGCCAACCCAGAGTTCCTTGGCGACCACCGAGTTGGCGTCGTCGTCGGCACTGACCCTGACCTTGGCATTGATGATGAGGGGGGCAAGGCGGTAGTCCTCGACATCCGTTGCGTCGAGTTCCAGCGGGCCGGCGGTCTGTGCTTGAGGGACCAGCAGATAAGCATTCGGACCTCGCTGTTCGATCTGCAATTGGCTCCCCAGCAGCAACGATGACAGCGCTGCCGACGTATCGAGCGAGCCATTCACGCCAGCGGTGGTGCGGTTCGCAACACTCGACGCGTCGAAGGAAAGACTGATGCCGGCCTCGCGCGCAAAGCGATCAAGTGCCGGCGCCAGTGGGCCGGCAGCGATGTTCCACTGCTTGATTTGATTGCTATGGTCAGCGCTCGACGTTTGCGCCAGCGATGGCAATGCGTAGCTGCTGACGATCAAACCCAACATCGCACCCTGCAAGGCACGGTTCAATGGATGGCGCTGTGAAACCGGGGACGAACTCATGTTCTCGCTCCAAGAAAGGACATCGACAGACTGGCCTGTATTCCGGCCTTCCTTAGAGGTCGAACGATAATGAGAAACCACCTCATTATTTTTCAGGTGATTTTGATGGGCTCAGGTAGCAGCGGTCACGGTTACCCAATAACGGGTTCGGTAATCGATGTGCAAGCGCAGTGACTGCGCGATCAATGCCAGGACCTGATCGTTGTCGGCGAGCTGGAAGGTGCCGGAAACGCGGCGATCCGCGACTTCTTCGGCGCAGCGCAATACCCCGGGGCGATAACGCGACAACTCCACGATGAAATCACTGAGGCGCATATGGCGCGCAGTGATCACGCCGTCCCCCCAGCTCCACAGATCGAGGCCGTTGTCGCTGAACGTTCGGGCGCTACTTGATGTAAACAGCAGCTGATTGCCTGCCTGGACGCTGCGGCTCGCAGGACTTTGACTGGCGCCGGGGAACACCGTGACTGATCCTTCCTGAGCCGCGACCAGCGTGCCTTCGTCCAGCTCGCGTGCCAGAAAGCGGGAACTGTGAGCGCGCATGATCCCGTCACGTGATTGCACCCAGAACGGTCGCGCTTGCGGCGAATGTTGATCCGCGCCGACATTCACGATGATTTCACCCCGTCGCAGGATGATCAGGCGTCGCTGGGCGTCGAAATCGCTGTCGACGGCGCTATCGCTATTGAGCTGGATAAGGCTGCCATCATCGAGTTGGAAACGTCGTTGCTCGCCGGTGCTGCTGCGCTGCTGCGCAAGCATGGCGGGTACGGGTGTGTAGTCCCGGCCGAGCCAGGCTGCCGTGCCAACGGTGGCCAATATGCCCAGTAGCTTCAGGCTGTCCCGCCGCCGCATTCCCTGATGAGTGCCATCAAGGGTTTGTCGCGCCAGTTGAGCGGGTACACCGGCAAATTCATCCCCTAGGGTTTCCACACGCTGCCACGCCAACACATGCTCTGGGCGCTGCTGCAGCCAGTGCTCAAAAGAGTGCTGTGTTTGTTCGTCCGCTTGATTGAAGCGCAGGCGCACCAGCCATTGGATCGCCTGCTCAACAATGGCCGGATCCAGCGCCTGCGGCTCAGGCCTCGACATAACGCAAGCGATAGCAGTGTTGCAGGGCCGTGGCCAGGTCGCGCTCAATCGTCGCGCGGGAAACACCGAGCTTTTCGGCGATTTGCGCGCACGTCAGACCGTCGAGTCGGGCGAATAAAAACGCCTGACGAACCCTTGGCTTAAGCAAACTGAGCATGCGGTCTATGCGCTCCAGCGCATCAAGAATCAGCAGCCGGCTTTCTTCCGAGGGAACTTCGTGTTGAGGCAGCAACGTGACGCTTTCCAGGTAGGCGCGCTCGAGTTCGCGACGACGATACTGATCAATCATCAGTCCGCGGGCGATACTGCTCAAATAGGCACGTGGTTCGCGCAAGGGGCTGGTTTGACGGGATTTAAGCAGGCGTACGAAGGTGTCCTGCGCCAAATCTGCTGCGTTATCGCGACATCCAATGCGTCGGATCAGCCAGCCGTGTAACCACGAATGGTGGGTGCGATAGAGCAGCCCTAGATCTGCAGTACCTAGCGTTTCATCGCTGCGCATCGAATCCCCGGAAAGTACATGATTGATAATTAATCGCATTCTACTCAGGCAACAGGCCTTAGGCAAATACGCGGCGTTCAGCGTTCGCATTGGCGCGAATGGCGTCACTCTGTAGGGACTGCGAGTAAAAGAATGCATCCAGCGTCTGGACGATTTGAGCGCTAACCAGCGGGCACTTTTTCGTTCGGACCCTGGCCAGCAGGAGGCTGCTCAGTGCGCCAATGACGGTTGGGTAGCGACCGAGACAGTGAAGACCACGACAAACAGCACGACGATTCCCCAGAACAACACCATGACTGTCAGCATGAAGACCTTAAGGCCTTGATAAAGCCTGCGCAGCCAATGGCCTTCGGGTTGTGCTTCAGAGCGGCTTCTGAGTACGCCTTTCAGATAGAAACCGAGGAGCGCCAATGCCGCGCCATCTATTGCCAGTGCAGGCAGGCCGGCTAGGGGGAAAATGCTTTCCCAGCGATAGAAAGAAGACCGGCTCAGAAAGACCACATAACAAGTCAGACTGCCGTAGGGCAGTGCTCTCCACCATTTTCCGGCCAGCGCGCCGACCATCAGGCACATGACCACCATGAACGGGCTGAGGAGAATATGGAGCATCCAGTCCAATACGTTGGGCAAGTAGTCCGGGGAATGGATGTTGCGCCAGAGGTGTTCCAACATTGTTCGGGTTCCTGCCGTCCATGAAGTAAGTGCTGCTGCGGTGCTTCCGTGCTGCAGCACGGTATCGGCATGTTCTCGGGTTACATAAGGGCTGCTGGCATTTTGTCACCCTCTAGCGGCCGCTCGCGCCACGGTCATCAACCCTTGCTCTACCACGCTCTGTTTATCTTTGTTGATCCCCGATAAGAAAAACCGATACCTGCTTAAGGATTTCCCAGAGGCGGGCGGTATACCTGCGGCTTTACAGTCACCTTCATCGTTCAGCGTGGACGGTCTACTTACAGGCCTTGTCCGTCGGGACTTCTACAAAAATAAGAAGGTGAGAGCATGACGAGTGAAACGGTCGATATCAAAGCGTGGATCGATAACCGAAAAGTGGTGCCGTACCAGTGGCTGATTATGGGTTTATGTTTTTTCATAGTGCTTTTCGATGGCTTCGACGTCGCGGTGATGGGGTTTATTGCCCCCTCGCTGATTCAAGAGTGGGGGCTTTCGAAAGCGGCGTTTGGCCCGGTGATGAGCGCGGGCATGATTGGGCTGGCGATCGGCGCGCTGACCGCTGGCCCTTACGCCGACCGAATCGGCCGCAAAAAGGTACTACTGACGGCGGTGACTGGCTTCAGCGTGCTAAGCCTTGCATGCGCCTTTGCACGTAATCCCTACGAGCTGGCTGCCTTGCGTCTGCTGACCGGTGTGGCGCTGGGCGCAGCGTTGCCAAACACCACCACGCTGCTTTCCGAGTATTTGCCGGAACGCAATCGGTCACTGTTCATCACGATCATGTTCACCGGATTCAATATGGGGTCGGGGTTGGGCGGATTTCTCGCCGCGTGGTTGATTCCCCATCACGGCTGGCAGTCGGTGTTGCTCGCAGGCGGGATTCTGCCGATGTTGCTGCTGCCCTTGATGTGGCTGTTGCTGCCTGAGTCGGCGCGTTTTCTCGCCGCACGCAACGCGCCCGCCAGCCAGATTGCCAAGGTGCTGAACAAGCTGGGGGGCACCTTCAGCGCAGCGACGAAATTCGTCATTGCCGAACCGCAGGCTCAGCAAAAAGCACCGCTGCGCTTGCTCTTCACCGATCACTATCGTTTCGGCACTCTGGCCTTGTGGGCAACTTACTTCATGGGGTTGCTGGTGATCTACCTGACCATGGGCTGGATGCCGACCCTGCTGCGTGAAGGTGGGCTGTCCATCGAACGGGCCGCGACCATCACCGGACTGTTCCAGATTGGCGGTACTGTCGGCGCCATAGTGGTTGGGTGGGCGATGGACCGGCGAAATCCGAACGCGGTGATCGCCACGTCTTACGCGCTGGGTGGCGCTTTCATTCTGCTGCTGGGCGCCTTCAGCCTTGAATCGGGCCTGCTGGCATTCGGCGTGATGGCGGCAGGTTTCTGTATGAGCGGCGCGCAAACCGGCCTCAATGCTTTCGCGCCCGGTTACTACTCGACGGACTGCCGCGCCACGGGCGTCAGCTGGATACTGGGTATCGGCCGCTTCGGGGCTATCTTTGGTTCACTCATCGGTGGCGCGGTGCTCAGCCTCGGGCTGGGGTTGCCGCTGCTGTTTGCCCTGTTGAGCGTGCCTGCCTTTATCGCTGCACTGGCGATTCTGGCTAACGGTCATGCACGGCGCCGAGTCAGTCGGGCCTTGCTGGCGCATTAATCTTTTCAACAAAGGAACTCGTTATGGCACGCATCATTGGTGGCCTCGCTGTATCTCACACCCCGACCATCGGCTTTGCGGTCGATCACGACAAGCAGCATGAGGCCGCCTGGGCGCCGATCTTCCGTGGTTTTGAGCCGATCAAGGTGTGGCTGAAGGAGCAGCAACCGGATGTGCTGTTCTATATCTTCAACGACCACGTGACCTCGTTTTTCTTTGATCACTATGGTGCATTTTCCCTCGGTGTCGATGAGCGTTACGAAGTCGCCGATGAGGGCGGTAATCCACGCGAGTTACCGGGGATCGCTGGCCATGCGGCGCTGTCGCGGCACATCGGTGAGAGCCTGGTGGCGGATGAATTCGACATGAGCTTCTTCCGTGACAAGCCGCTCGACCATGGCTTCTTCTCGCCGATGTCGGCACTGTTGCCGTGCGAGCCGGACTGGCCGGTGGAAATCGTGCCGCTGCAGGTTGGCGTGTTGCAGTTCCCGGTGCCGAGTGCGCGGCGCTGCTACAAGTTGGGCCAGGCGCTACGCCGGGCGATTGAAAGCTACCCCGCGGATTTGAAAGTGGCCATCGTCGCGACCGGCGGCGTTTCCCACCAGGTGCACGGCGAGCGCTGTGGTTTCAACAACCCGGAGTGGGACCAGCAGTTCATTGATCTATTGGTAAACGATCCCGAGCGCCTGACCGAAATGACCCATGCCGAGTACGCCGCGCTGGGAGGCATGGAAGGTTCGGAAGTGATCACCTGGCTGATCATGCGCGGCGCGCTGTCGGCCACGGTGAAAAACCTGCACCAGGATTACTACCTGCCGTCGATGACCGGCATTGCCACACTGCTGCTGGAAAACCAGGATCGAGCCGTTCCCGTCGACGTCGTTGCGCGGCACTTGCAGCACATGCAGCATCAGTTGGCAGGTATCGAGAAGCTCGAAGGCACCTATCCATTCACCCTGGAACGCAGCGCCAAGGGTTATCGGTTGAACAAGTTTTTGCACCGCATGATTGAACCGCATTGGCGTCAGCGTTTCCTCGACCAACCCGAAGCGCTGTTCGATGAAGCAGGGCTGAGCGATGAAGAGCGGGATCTGCTGCGCCGCCGCGACTGGCGCGGATTGATTCACTACGGGGCGATTTTTTTCGTGCTGGAAAAACTCGCTGCCGTGGTCGGGGTGCCGAATCTGCAGATCTACGCGGCGATGCGCGGCCAAAGTCTCGAGGAATTCATGAAAACCCGTAATCAGCAGGTGCTCTATTCGGTAGCGGGCAAGGCCCCACGCTAACGACACGGCGTCATCGGCGGCTCGCTCCGGGCCGCTTCGCAACACCCTTGAATGACTTCACTGCGCCCGGCTCATGCGGGCGTAGCTCGGCGAGTGGATGCCAGTGTTGCCGATATTGCGTTCCGACAACGGTCGCTGGTTGCCACAAACCTTTCGTGGCGGTCAGATTACTTGGTTCATAGCCAACCACTGGGTGACTGGACGCTGGGCTCCAATCTTGGCTACACACTGCAAAGCGGTGCGTTGAAGAACCTCAACCTGCGCTGGCGCAACACGAGCATTCGCCGCGATTACAGCAGCAATGAGTTCGACGAGAATCGCTTGATCATCAGCTATCCGTTGAGCCTGCTTTAATCGCTTCATTGGCCTGAGTTCGGATTACCTGGCGGATCATCTCCATCAACGCCTGCGCCACCGGTGAGTGCAGGCAGCTGCTGCGGTACGTCAGGCCGATGGCTCTGGCGGTCTGTTTCAATTCCAGCGGCAAAATGCACAACTCGCCGGACGCGATCTCCTGTTCCAGTTGATGCGCTGAAACGGCTGCGAGCATGTCCGAGCGTAACAACAGTCCGCGAATGATCGCCATGTCGGCGCTTTCCACCACCGGGGAAGGCGCCGGAATGCCGAAACCGGCGAAGCAGTCATCGAGCATTTTGCGAGCCGGCGACCCGGCGCGCGGCAATACCCACTGCGCGTTAGCGAGATGATCCTGCAGGCCGGTTTTGCCGTAAAGCGGATGATCACGCCGCGCAAGCACGACCATTTCCTCTGTCAGCAGTGACTCACCGACCAGGTCGCTGGCATAGGTCGACGAACGCAGCGCTCCGAAAATGAAATCCACATCACCGGCGCGCAATTCAGTCGCCAACAGGTCGAAGGGACTCTCATTGGTGATCACTTGAATACCCGGGTGCTCGGCCATCAGGCGCACGATGGCTTCGGGCAGGATACGCGTGCGGCCAAGGGGCAGTGCACCGACGTGGACAACACCGTGCAAGGTACCGCGAAGGGCGGTGATGTCGCTGTCGATATGGCGCAGTTCGTTCAGCGCACGGCGGATTGCAAACAGGATGTCATGGCTCGCGCGGGTCGGTTGCAAACCGCGCGGCGTGCGCTCGAACAGCGATTGGCCGCAGCCGTTTTCGAGGACTTTCAGCGTCGAACTGACCGCAGGCTGACTCAGCCCCAGCAGGTTGGCCACTGTCTGCATGTGCTGGGTTTCACAGAGTTTGACGAACACTTGCAGGCGTCGTGCCTGGAACAGATAAAGCGGTTCAATCGCGGCTTTTTCACCTTGGCCGAGCAATGTCGGCACGCTCCCAAGCTCCGCCAATACCCTTCGCGCACGGGGTAGCAAGCGTTCACCGAAATTGGTCAGGCGCATACCGTTGGCGTGGCGCTCGAACAGCATTACGCCCAGCCGTTCTTCGAATTCGGAAATGGAGCGGGTGACCACCGATTGTGCCCGGTACAGCGCGACTGACGCCTTGGAGACGCTGCCGTGATCAGCCACGCGGACGAAGGCGCGCACGTGCATCAGGCTCGGCAGTTCAAGGTTTTCCATGGGCAAGGGCTCTGCGGGTCGGCGAATTCGACGACTATGCCGCCGCTATTTTCGAGTGGCAATAAAAAAAACGCATACCTCGAACACTCGAACGCATTACTCCGTCGGCGGGGTGCGATGCGATGCTCTTTCGCAACGCAAGAGGAGAATCCGCAATGATCGATTCAACCAAAAACGCGCTGGTCGTCAGCGCCCACTCAGCCGATTTTGTCTGGCGTGCCGGTGGCGCCATCGCCCTGCATGCACAGCAGGGGTACCACGTTCACATCGTCTGCCTGTCGTTTGGCGAGCGCGGCGAATCCGCCAAGCTGTGGCGCAAGGGCGAGATGAGCGAAGACAAGGTCAAAGCCGCACGTCGCGAAGAGGCACAGGCCGCCGCCGATATTCTTGGGGCCAGTGTCGAGTTCTTCGATATCGGCGATTACCCGATGCGCGTGGACAAGGAAACCTTGTTCCGTCTAGCCGATGTTTTTCGCCGGGTGCAACCGGAGTTCGTTCTCAGTCACTCGCTCAAGGACCCGTACAACTACGATCACCCGCTGGCCATGAACCTGACTCAGGAGGCGCGAATCATCGCCCAGGCCGAAGGCTATAAACCGGGTGAGAAAATCGTCGGCGCACCGCCGGTCTACAGTTTCGAGCCGCACCAGCCTGAGCAATGCGAATGGCGCCCCGATGTACTGCTCGACATCACTGATGTCTGGGACAAGAAGTACGCGGCCATCCAGTGCATGGCCGGTCAGGAGCACTTGTGGGAGTACTACACGCGCGTTGCCCTGCAACGCGGTGTGCAAGCCAAACGTAATGTCGGGATCACCTCAACCCGCAACATCGTCTATGGCGAGGGTTACCAGAGTATTTTCCCGCGTGTCACGGAGAATCTGGGATGAGCGAACATATCGGCAAGACTGGCGTTGTCGTGCGCAATATTCAGCGCGCCGAAGCAGCGCTAATCGATGAGTTGAAACGCTTCGGCGTGGCGACTATTCATGAAGCGCAGGGCCGCAAAGGACTGTTCGCGACTTCGATCAGACCCATTCAGCAGGGCACAGTGATCAGTGGTTCAGCCGTCACGGTGCTGGTTGCGCCGGGTGACAACTGGATGTTCCATGTGGCCGTCGAACAATGCCGGCCCGGCGATATTCTGGTGGTCGCGCCGAGTTCGCCGTGCACCGACGGCTACTTCGGCGACCTGCTGGCCACCTCGCTCAAAGCCCACGGCGTACGGGCACTGGTGATCGATGCGGGCGTGCGCGACACCCACACCCTGCGCGAAATGGGCTTCCCGGTCTGGTCCCGCGCCATCAGCGCCCAAGGCACAATTAAAGAAACCCTGGGCTCGGTCAACCTGCCGCTGGTGTGCGGTGGGCAACTGGTACACCCGGGTGATGTGGTGGTTGCTGATGATGATGGTGTGGTGGTCGTGCGACGCACCGAGCTGCTGCAAGTCGTCGAAGCCAGTCGCGCCCGCGCCGACCTGGAGGAACAGAAGGCCCTGCGCCTGGCCAAGGGCGAACTGGGTCTGGACATCTACAACATGCGCGCGCGTCTGGCGGAAAAGGGTTTGCGCTACGTCGACAGCCTCGAAGAACTGGGAGACTGAGCATGGCGCAGGCCCGCATTCCCTGTCTGTTGATGCGCGGTGGCACGTCGAAAGGCGCTTACTTTCTGGCCGACGATTTACCGCAAGAGCCTGCGCTGCGAGACCGCGTGCTGCTGGCGATGATGGGTTCGCCGGATGCGCGGCAGATCGACGGTATTGGCGGTGGTGATTCACTGACCAGCAAAGTGGCGATCATCAGACCGTCTAGCCGCGCTGATGCAGATGTCGATTACCTTTTCGCCCAGGTGCTGGTGGACGAGCCGCGCGTCGATTACGGTCAGAACTGCGGGAACATCCTTGCCGGTGTCGGTCCGGTTGCCATCGAGCGCGGGTTGGTGGCGGCGACAGCCGACGTCACCCCAGTGCGGATCTACATGGAAAACACCGGACAGATCGCCATCGCCCATGTACCAACGTCTGATGGTGAGGTGCGCTATGACGGCGACGCGCGTATCGACGGCGTGCCGGGGCAGGCCGCGCCATTGATTGTCGAATTCAAGGATGTCGCTGGCGCCACTTGCGGCGCCATGTTGCCGACCGGCAACGCCCGGGACGTGATCGACGGCGTTGAAGTGACCTGCATCGATAACGGCATGCCCGTGGTGCTGATCAACGCGCAAGAGCTTGGTTGCAGTGGCTATGAGAGTCCCGCGCAACTCGACGTCTATGCTTCACTGAAACAGCGTCTGGAGTCCATTCGCCTGAAAGCGGGGCAGCGCATGAATCTGGGTGATGTGAGTCAGCGCAACGTGCCGAAAATGTGCCTGATTGCACCGCCGCAGGTAGGTGGTGCAATCACCACACGCAGTTTCATTCCCCATCGCTGCCACACCAGCATTGGCGTGTTCGGCGCGGTCAGCGTGGCCGCCGCTTGCCTGATCAAAGGCAGTGTGGCGGCGGCCATGGCGATTGTGGAGGAGGGCGACGTGAAACGCCTATCGATCGAACATCCGACGGGCGAGTTCACTGTGGATCTGCGCTTGCAGGACGAGCGATTGGTCGGGTGCGGACTGATGCGCACGGCTCGGTTGTTGTTTGATGGCCTCGTCTGCATTCCCTCAGCGGTCTGGAGTGGTAAAGCCGTTGGTCAATCAGGGAGTGCTTCTCGCAAGTACGCGTAAAGAGCTGAAAAAATGCGCAAGCGATCCACCCATGTGAAGCAGGTCGCGCGTCCCCAGAAACGACAAAGCCCTGAATAGTCAGGGCTTTGTTGTATCCAGTGGAAGCTCGCCGGGTGAGTCGCTTTGATCTTCCAGACCCTGTGAAAGCTCGTTGATCGATCCATTCGTGATTGGCCGCTATCGGCCAAAAGCGGACGATCAATTAGTAGTTGTAACAAAGAGTTGTCCGCCATTTAATGAGTGATCGAACACCATGTTGATGAACCGAAAATGAGTAAATTGGGTTGCACATGTGGCCATGTGATTACCGACCAGACCGACGGCTTGCCCTATAAGGCGAGCCTGCTTCGCGACGAGGTAGAAAATGAATTTTGGGAAGAGGTGCACCGTGAACTCAAACCTCTGGTAGAGGCGGCGGAGTCCGGAGACAAGGCTGCGATCGCAGATGCATTTGGCGAGTTTTCGCCCTGGTTCAGCGCTGCTGACAAGCTGCAAGACCGGATATCCAGCCTCTACATTCGCCGAATGTCGAGTGCCTACGAGTGCCAGAACTGTGGACGCCTTTGGGTGCAAAAAGATGACAGTGAAAGATTTGTTTCCTATGTCCCTGAGGAAGGCGCATATGGCGCAATCCTGGCAGTAGCATCAGGAGGATCTGAAAATCTGAATTAAGCGTTCGCGATTTGTCGGAAGCGGAGATTGCAATCGGCAGCAGACGGCCATAAGCAGCCATTAGTATACTGAGCTGATTATGGACACCGAGCTTGGGTTTTTGACACAACGAGACTGGTCTCTAAACCGCAGTTGCCACGACGACTTTGCATGTTTGACCACCCCGTTTGCTTCAATCGAGTGTCCGTAGTGTTTCAACGATAAGTGACCGCACCCAGCGATGACCTGCGTCGCGCTGAGTTCGTTCATGCCAGGCCAAGATTTTTCTGAAGCCTGGAATTTCAACAGGCGGCTCTATTGATTTGAGCCCGATGTTGTTCACTGCCAATCGACGCGGCACGACAGCGATTATGTCGCTGTACGTTAGAATTTCTGGAAGTACCAGAAAGCTGGTCACCGACACTGTCACTCGACGTGATCTTCCAAGTTTTTCCAGAGCATCATCCGTCACTCCATGAAAACCGCCCCCTGCCGGGGAAACCAAGACGTGATCCAATGCGCAGAATCGATCCAGTGAAAGCCTGCCATTCAGCGCATCTGGGTGATCAGCGCGCATTACGCATACATAGCTTTCATCAAAGAGTGCCATCGCATGCAATCCTGGTGTTACCGCTTCAGGGGTAACCAATGCGAGATCGATCTCACCTCGATCCAGCTGATTTTGAAGCTCTTGATGATCCACGGGCTGGACACTAACGCGGATGTTAGGCGCTTGTACTCTTAGCGCATTGAGAAACGGTACGACCACTGCACGCAATGCATAGTCGGTCGAAGCAATCCTTATCGTCATGCTCGCCGTCAACGGATCAAAGCTTTGCGGCTGAAGCATACCTTCAATATCTGCCAGCAATTTCTTAACCGGCGTTGCAAGCTGCTCTGCACGCGACGTCGGCACGATGCCGCGCTGGGCGCGCACGAACAGCGGATCGGCGAAGCTTTCTCTGAGTCTGTTGAGCATGCCGCTCACAGCAGGCTGGGTTAGTGAGAGTCGATTAGCTGCTCGCGTAACACTACGTTCGTCAAGCAACGCATCCAGTGCTTTGAGGAGGTTGAGATCTAGATTTCTGATATCAGGATTCATGATGTGCAAAATAAAACATAGCGATTGGTCTTATTTCTAGCCTACACCCATCATGGTCTCAATTCATCAACTGAGCGCTGCATAACCATGAAACAAATCATTTGGCCTGAAGGCTACCTGCCAGGTTTTACCGAAAACTTTGTCTCTAACGAGGTCATCATCGCGGGATTGAGTGCCGCACAGGTATGGCCTCTGCTCACCCAGGCGCAGAGATGGCCCTCGTACTACGCCAACTCGGCAAACATCCAGTTTCATGATCACATCGGGCCGGATCTGCAAGACGGGGTATTTTTCTACTTCGAAACGTTCGGCTTTCCGGTCGAGGCTTTATGCAATGAGTACGTGCCGCCAACCTCAACCTCCCCAGGACGAATTGCGTGGCATGGATGGTCGGGTGAGGGTGACGCTCGGCTGGATGTTCACCATGCCTGGCTGATTGAAGACCTCTCTGGTGGACGAGTGCGCATCCTGACTCAGGAAACACAGAAGGGTAAACCAGCGGAGGATCTCGCCAAGGCCAAACCCAATCCGATGATCAACGGTCATCAGGAATGGCTGGACGGCTTGGTGGGTGCGGCACGCTTGTCTCCCAGCCTTTAGCCTCTTAATTTAGTCTTTAGCCGTGGGCCTCAGATGCGGTCAGATTAGGCATTCTAAGTCCGGCCCCAGAGCATCCGTATCTCAGCTCTGGGGCGATTCGACAAAAGCCTGACGACTTCCCTGCGTTATCCGCAATATTTGAACTTCATTCCAACGGCAGCGGACGATCAATGATCACGTGCTTCATCACCAACGTCGATGTCAGACGCTGTACGTTGGGTAACCTCGACAGTTCCTCATCGTATAGTTTTTGAAATGCAGGAAGATCTGCTGTCACCACCATCAGCAGGTAATCAGGATCGCCAAAAAGTCTCTGAGCTTGGACGATGTAAGGAATTCGCGGTAAAGCATCTTCAAAATCAGCTACTGCTTTTTGGTGTCCCTCTCGGAGCGTCACGAATACCAGGGACGAGAAATTGAGTCCTAACTCAGTTGCGGATAGTTGAGCTCGATAACCCTTGATCACTCCCAGTTCTTCCATCGCCCGAACGCGTCGATGGCATGGAGACAAACTTAGACCTACGCGGTCGGCCAGCTCCGTCAGTGACTGACGACCATCTTGCTGCAGTTGCGCAAGAATCTTCTTGTCTACACGATCCATTAAGAAAAACCTTCTAATTCATTCAGCTTTGACAGGTATCTTCGAAAGATAATACCACTTCGCTTTCATTATCCTTCTATCACGGTTTTTCAGGGCCAAGCGGCGCTTTGAATTGATGGAAGAGGAAGGATTTGATCGTGACTGTTTCTCTGATTATGGCGTTTTGGGCCGTATCATTTTTGTTTGTTATCACGCCCGGGGTCGACTGGGCCTACGCGATTTCGGCAGGTTTGCGAGGCCGCGTCTTACCCGCTGTAGTCGGCATGCTTTCCGGCCATCTTGTGGCCACGCTGATCGTCGCCGCAGGTGTGGGGGGAGTGCTGGTCAAAATTCCCTATGCATTGCTGACGTTAACGCTGATGGGGGCGGCCTATCTTTTATGGCTCGGCCTCAACATGTTGCTCAAGCCTTCGCTGCCTGCTCAAGGGACATCCCACGATGAAGGTGCCTGGATGGCCTGGGCGATAAAAGGACTATGCGTCAGCGGTCTCAACCCGAAAGTCCTATTGTTGTTCCTAGCGCTACTACCTCAGTTCACTGATGCGTCAGCCGCATGGCCAGTAGGGGCTCAGATTGTCGCTCTAGGCCTGATTCATGGTGTCAGTTGCGGTGTCGTCTATCTCGCGGTCGGCTATGGCGCTGGTGCGGTGCTTGCTTCACGACCAGCAGCGGCAACCAATGTGAGTCGGATATCGGGAGCCGCGATGATCGTAATCGCTGTGGTTCTAGCTGCCGAGCGGCTGGCCATTTGAATTGAGGAAGTGAAATGTCTGATCAAATCAACGCCCCCTATAACAACCCTCCTCGCGCAAGGGTACGAATTCCACATTTACAGGACATGAAGGCACGGGGTCAGAAATGGGCCATGTTGACTGCTTATGACATGTACGCAGCGTCAGTGTTTGAGGCGGCAGGAATTCCAGTGCTGCTCGTCGGCGATTCCGCAGCCAACAACGTGTTTGGACATAACTCGACGTTGGCAGTAACAGTTGACGAGATGCTTCCTCTTGTCAGGGCGGTTTCGAATGCTGCCGAACGAGCGTTGGTCATTGCCGATTTGCCTTTTGGCTCTTATCAGGGATCGCCTGAGCAATGCTTCCATACCGCAGTGCGCTTCATGAAGGAAGGCGGCGCTCATGCCATAAAGCTCGAAGGTGGGATCGAGATGCTTGCGCAGGTAGAGATGTTGGTAGCCGCTGGCATACCAGTTATGGCCCATATCGGTTTTACCCCACAGGCAGAACATCAGCTGGGCGGATACCGCATCCAGGGCAAAGGCGAAGACGCGCAGCGGTTGATTGATTTGAGCGTTGCCTTCGAGCGTGCTGGGGCGTTTGGCCTGCTGATAGAGATGGTGCCAGGCGATGTAGCAACGAGGATCACCGAGACAGTCTCCATCCCTACCGTAGGAATTGGTGCTGGTAATGGCTGCGATGCACAGGTGCTTGTCTGGCAGGACATGGCGGGACTAAGGGATGGTCAGTTGCCGCGATTCGTCAAGCAGTATGCGGATATGAGAAAGGTGATGAGTGACGCTGCTCAAGCCTTTGCTAAAGATGTCGAATCGGGCTCATTCCCTGGGCCAGAACATACTTTTTAGAGCATCGGAGATCGCAATGAGCACACTGCGCCAGAAGGCGATAGAAGGCCTGGAGGAAGGTGACACTTTTGAAATCAAACGCACTTTTTCGGACGCAGACATCGTCCAGTTTGAAGCGCTATCGCGCGATCACAACCCAGTGCATTCCGATGCCAAGTATGCAGAGGCCAAAGGCTTTGATGGTGTCATCGCTCACGGTTTGCTTACTGCGACATTGATCACAGAGATCGGAGGGCAGTTGGGGTGGTTGGCTACCTCCATGAGTCTGCGCTTCAAGCGCCCCGTTTATATGGGGGATGAGCTTACATGCGTGTGGAAAATCATGGGGATCGATGAGGGTAATCGGGCTCAAGCCGAGGTAATCGTGACCAACAGTAGCGGCCTGGCTGTCTTGCTCGCGGAAACGACAGGGTTAATTCCCAATGACGCCGAGAGAGAACTACTTGTATCAATAACGATTGATGAGACCTAGGCCTATCAGGGCGATGCAAAAACACCTTTTGTAGAGAATTTACAGATGCATGGCTTACTAAAATTAATTATTCGACCGGGAACGGAAATGGCAGACGCCGGCTTTCTCGTTTTAGCCGCTTTCGTTGGTTGCGCAGCGGGACTATTGCTGGCCTACAAAGTGTCGATCTCGGTGGGATTGCCCTTCGCACTTTGTGCAACCGTAATGCTTCATCTCACCTGGCGGACGCCAGGTTTCTCTCCCCAAACGACACAAAAAAAATCGGGCCGTGCTGACGTATAGCATAACGGGAATAGTGGGGCCGTCTGATCGGTGCAATCAATCAAAGACCTGCTAAATGATTCCCCTTTTAATGGGCATTTTTATGAATCGCATATGACTGCTTTTGGCCGATAGCTGCCGGTCAAGATCAACTATTTCCAACTCAGCGCAGACATTGCACAGGATGGTGTTGGATTATATCCAGACGTCGTTCAAGGCCGTTCTTTCGCCATCTTCATGCCCGGTATTCAAAATACCTCGTGGCTCGATCATCATCAGTTTTGCTTCACCTTCAGCAGCCGTCCGATGTTCAACGCCGCGGGGTACTACATACAGTTCACCCGGGCTCACATAGACGCAGCCATCCGGCAGGTCGATGCGCAAGGTGCCTTCCAGGACAAGAAATGCTTCGTCGGTCTCAGGATGTGAGTGCCAGATGAATTCGCCTTCGATTCGCACAACCTTGAACTGGTAGTCATTCATTTCTGCAACAACCCTGGGACTCCATTGCTGTTCGATGAGCGAAGCTTTACGTGCCAGGTTTACAGGAACTAATGATTGTTGATGACGGAGCTTTGACATGACGGATCCTCTGTGGTCGAAGCCGTCATCCTATAGAGCATGGAGCGGGGCGCTCTTGTACGATCCTGCAAGTCAGCGTGCGGCCCGCAATCGTTCCAGCCAGCGCATTGGCGGGACTCCGTAGCAGCGGCTGAAGTGTCGCGTCATATGACTTTGATCGTGGAAACCCGCGACGAGGGCCGCATCCACCAAGGTGAAACCTTCAAGCACCAATGCGCGGAACCGATCCAGACGGCGCAGGGTGACAAATCGGTAAGGGCTCGTACCGTAAAGTGTTCTGAAGTCGCGTGACAGGCTCCAGCGTTCGCGCCCACTGGCATGTTCCAGCATCTCCAGCGAAATGCATGTGTGCAGATGTTCCAGGATGAATGCTCTGGCGCGCTCGGCTGCGCGGTAATCCAGACGTTTGCGCCCGCGCGGCTTGCCCCCGACGGCACGCAACGCCATCGCCAAGTCATACAGCGCGTCCTGTTCCTCCAGTGTTTCCAGTGGATAATCCACCGCTTGCACGAATGCTTCACTGGCATGGAACAGACGCGGATCGCTCGACAGCCCCCCTGCGATAAAGGGCAAGGGTTCTCCGCCCAAGACGTTCTGGATTAAGGCCGGATCAACGTAGGCCATTCGATAACGAAATCCAGCATCGGTGCCGGCCATACCATCATGGAGTTCGTCTGGGTGAAGTACGAGCGTATTGCCGGGGAGACCGTGGCGCAACGAGCCCACGTAGTGAAAGCTCTGGACGCCCGCCAACGTACGGCCGATCGAGTAGGTGTCGTGTCGATGAGGATCGTAGCCGTGGCTGCCGAACCACGCTTCGATACGCTCGATGCCTGCGGGTTGAACACTGCGGATGACCCAGTCGGCGTTGGCACGTTGGCCATTTTTCTGATCCATGAATGTACCTCTCCAATTCCGAGCAGGGGTCGTGAAGATCTGCCTGTCGGGAATATACAAGCACGGTATTCAGATGTCTGTTTTTGACTGCTTTGGTCCCCGAAGCTGCCCTTGATGTCTGTTTGTTGTCGTCATAGGCTACGGGCATTCATGGAGGATCTGACTGATGGCACGCGTGGGTTTGATACTGACACCCGGTTTTGCGGACTGGGAATATGCTTTCATTGCTGGTACGGCGTCCCCGTTTTACGGGGTCGACGTCAGGTTTTTTGCTCCCACTACGGGGCAGTTTCGTTCGCAGGGCGGATTGGCTGTAACGGTCGATAGCAGCTTGCAAAAATGTCTGGACTGGAAGCCGGACGTTGTCGTCGTCATTGGAGGAATGATCTGGGAAAGTTCAGAAGCACCGGATCTTCGAGACTTTCTCCATGCCAGTCGTTCAAGTGGAGCAACCATTGCCGGTATCTGTGGCGGCACGCTGGCACTTGCGAGAGCCGGGCTTCTAGACACGGTTGCTCATACCTCGAACAGCGCTGACTTCTTACAGAATGCCGTCAGTTATGAGGGCTCCACGCTTTACCGAAGCAGCTCGATGGCGGTGATGGCAGACCGCATCATTACTGCTCCAGGCACCGCCCCCGTTAGCTTCACCTGCGCAGTGTTTGAAGGCGCCGGGTTATCTCCGGAGAGCATTTCTCAGTTCAGGTCAATGTTGGCAGCAGAACATGGGTGATCACGTCGTCCCGGTATGTCGGGCACATTCTCAGGAGACATTTCATCGACTCATGACTGCCGCCAGTTTCGGATGGTTTTTTGCGTAATACAGCTCTGACTCAGCGTCATCTTCGAGGAAGTGCCATATCTTTTTTGATCGCATGGAATATATGACGATAACCAGAAATACCCCGAGATAAAGCCACATCAAACTGGTTGCGCCGGATCTGGACATGATGGCGCCCGTCATCATGAATGACACCGAGCCGCCTAGCTGACTGATCACTAATGTGGATGCCATCAGTCGCACGCGTACGCCGGAGGGGATCGACATGACCCTCTTGTCCATTCCGACCATCGTAATGCAAGCACTCGCCGCCCCAACGAAAAACAGGCAAGTACTCAACTGCCAGATTTCGTCGGTTTGTGTCGCTGCACAGAGTGCAAACGTTAATAAGGCCCAACATCCAAGATACTTGTTGCGCTGATTTTGCTTTTTGGTAATCAGCGGGCTTAAAAAGAATAAACCTGCAACGGCTCCAGCAGCGAACACTGCATTGAACAAACCCACGCTACCTTCAGCTAGACCGCGAGTGTGTATGAGCGCTGGAACCAGCATCGGTACGGTCGCTGTTACGGTCAGACCCAGTAGTAATCCGGAAAAGGTCAAAAATTGTTCTGGCGGTAGAACGCATTTGAGTTTAAGCCCCAAAAACATGTCGTTAATGAGATCGCTTGATGTTTTTTTGCGTTGCAGGGTAGGGGCTGCACTAACCGGTAGCGCCATGGCAAAGACGACTGTTACCAGTGCGACTATCGAAGAAAAACGCAGCGAAATTTCCATCGAGAAAACAGCAATCACAATACCCGCCAACAAAGGCCCGGCGACCCGGCCTACGGTGACAACAATCCGCCGGACACGAAATGCCGCTTCCGTACGATGTTTCTCAACGGTTTCCCCAGGATAGATGCCCAAAAGCGGCTGAATCACCCCAAATGCTGATACGGCAATGACATCGATCAGTATCAAGGCTTCGAGCGAGTACCAGTTCGAGGCAAAAAAGTAGCGCAATACGCTCGCCAACAGAATCGTAAAACAGCCCACCTTGAGCGCCGCACTGCGGCGCATCGACTCAACACGCGGCGCGAGACACAACATGGAAATGATCGCCGCGAGCGCGAGCGCTGTTTCGTATGCAGCCAGCTCCATCAGGCTTCCCCGCTGCACGATAATCAGAGGTAACGTGGTATTCCAACAGCCGAGGTAGATCCACAGTAACAAGTCCAGGCAAAGGTACTTTCGAAATGTACTCAATGGGTGATTTCCTTGCTCTGCACCTTGTGTTTGGGATGTCCGCGATGCAACTGCGCAAATCAGCTTATGCCTGCGCCTACATCCGGTGATGTTCCAGCAAGAAGTCGACGAACAACCGCACCCGCGCCGGCATCGTCGCGCCGCCGATGAACACCGCATGAATCGGTTCCTGGTCCCCCGGGTTCCACGCCTCCAGTAGCGCAATCAGATCGCCGCGCTGCAGATCCTCGCTCACGCTGAACTCTCCTATACGGGCAATGCCAGCGCCCACTCGCGCGAATTGTGCCAGCGCTTCACCACTGCTGCATTCGATGTTGCCGCTGACCTTCAGGGAAAACACTTTGCCATCGCGGATGAATGGCCAGTTGGGTTCGGCACGCTTGAAATTGAAGCGCAGGCAGTTGTGTTGGAGCAGGTCTTCCGGTTCCTGCGGGACGCCGTGGCGCTGCAGATACTCGGGCGATGCCACCACGACCTGGCCGGTGGTGCCAATCCTGCGTGCGGTCAGCGGGCTGTCGGGCAGATGACCGAAGCGAACGGCGACGTCGGCCTGCCCGCCGAGAATGTCGACCACTTCGTCGCCGAGGGTAAGGTCGACGACGATGTTCGGGTAACGCGCGCTGAAGGCTGCGATCAACGGAACGATGGCCAGCCTCCCATGGCCAAGAGCGGCACTGACCCGCAATCGCCCTCTGGGCACGCCTTGATCGGCGATGGCGTCTTCGACCTCGTCCATGTCGGCGAGGATCCGCCGGGCGCCGCGCAGGAACGCTTCGCCCTCGGCGGTGAAGGTGATCGCGCGGGTGGTACGCACTAGCAGGCGGGTGCCAAGACGCTGCTCGGTGCGCGCGATGATCCGACTGACTGCCGAGGGTGTCAGGCCCAGTGCACGCGCGGCGGCCGACAGGCTGCCTTCCTGCGCGACGGTGGTGAACACGCTCATTTCACCTGACCTGCCGTTGAAATCCACTTGTGCCTCCTACGCAAAGGTGATTGCCAAAAATGCCATCTACCGCCTGAAAAGACAGGATCGTAGCATTGGCGGCATAGATAAGGAGCTTTCCATGCGTATCAATCCACCCCTTGTTGCACTCGCCATCGGTGCCTTCGGCATCGGCGTAACAGAATTCGCCCCCATGGGCATGTTGCCGGGGATCGCTGCGGATCTGGGCGTTTCCATTCCCGCTGCCGGTTTGCTGGTCAGTGCTTATGCGTTGGGCGTATTGCTCGGCGCACCGCTGATGACCCTGACCACTGGCAAGATTCCCCGACGCTATCTGCTGATCGGGCTCATGGCGATTTTCACCCTCGGTAATCTGATGTCAGCCCTGGCCACTGACTACTACAGTCTCATGGTCGCCAGGGTCGTGACCTCACTGAACCACGGTGCCTTCTTTGGCGTCGGCTCCGTCGTCGCCGCTACCCTGGTCGCCCCGGAAAAACGTGCCGGGGCGGTTGCGGCGATGTTCATGGGCCTGACCCTGGCGACCATCGGCGGTGTGCCGCTGGCCGCCTGGTTTGGCGAAATGTTCGGATGGCGCACCGCTTTCTGGGGGATTACCGGCCTGGGCGTGGTGACCATGGCTGCGTTGTGGTTCGCCCTGCCGAATGTGCGGGCGCCGCAAAGCGTCGGTGTCATGGCGGAAATCCGGGTGTTGGGGCGCGGCCCGGTGCTGGCCGCGCTGGCCCTGACCGTGGTCGGCTCGAGTGCCATGTTCACCGTCTTCACCTACATCGCGCCGATCCTCAGCAGCGAGACCCATGCGTCCACCGCCTTCATCACCGCCATGCTGATGCTTTACGGTGTCGGTTTGACGCTGGGCAACATGTGGGGCGGCAAGGCCGCTGACCGTTCGATCGATCGCACCCTGATCGTCTCGCTGAGCGTGCTGATTGTCGTGTTGTTGGCGTTCACCGTACTGATGCGCTGGCCGCTGCCGGCCGCCGTGGCCATCCTGATCTGGGGTATTGCCAGCTTCGCCCTGGTGCCGCCGCTGCAGATGCGCGTCATGGAAGCGGCCAAGGACGCGCCCAATCTTGCTTCTGCGGTGAACATCGGCGCCTTCAACTTCGGCAACGCGATTGGCGCGGCGCTGGGCGGCGCGGTGATCAGCAGCGGCCTGGGTTATCCGGCGATCTCCCTGGCCGGCGCGGCAATGGCGGGCCTGGGACTGCTGATGGTTTTGGGGTTTGCGTGGCGTTCCAGAACGGTTGAAGCGGCAGTGGTGTAACAGTTCAACAATGCTCGGCGAGTTGTCAGTATTCGAGAGGATGAGTAAGCTGCCCCCATGAATCAGCCATCCCTATCTGCCTCCTCGCCGAGCACTCGCGGCCCCGCCGAACACGACATTCGTGACCAGATTGTCGCTGCGGCCAACGAGCATTTCAGCCAATACGGCTACGGTAAAACCACGGTTTCCGACCTGGCCAAAGCCATCGGTTTTTCCAAGGCCTATATCTATAAATTCTTCGATTCCAAGCAGGCAATTGGCGAGGCCATTTGCGCCAACTGCCTGGGCCAAATCGCTGCTGCAGTCGAACAAGCGGTTAACGCAGAAGCGCTTTCAGCGACCGAGCGTTTGCGCAGGTTGGTCAAGACCGTGATCGCCACGGGCGTGGACCTGTTCTTCAACGATCGCAAGCTCTACGACATCGCGGCGTTTTCCGCATCGGAACGCTGGAACAGTGCTCAGGTGTATGAGGCGCAGATCAAGGCCTTTATCCTCGACATCGTGCGTCAAGGTCGAGAAGCGGGGGAGTTCGAGCGCAAGACACCGCTGGACGAGACCGTCGAGGCGATCAATCTGGCGTTGCGACCTTTCGTCAACCCGCTGCTGTTGCAACACAATCTGGATCTGATCGAACAAGCGCCCACGCTGACGACCAACCTCATCCTGCGCAGCCTCATGCCTTGACCTTTCCCTGAGCAAGATTTTCAGGCGAATCAATTCAAGGCGACATCCTCTTATCAAAGTTCCTGTTCCCTGCACATGAGAGGCGGGAGCGCTATACATTCAGCTGGAAGTGACCATTGCCTGAATTGGTCATATCGATGATAGGGCGACAGGCAAGTCTAGATGCCAGGTAACCATAGCAATAGCGAGTCTGGCTTTTCGGTTGATTGGTAGTCTGATATTGCTGCTGGTCAGGATGTATTTATTTCTTGAGTTGTGACCATTGACGATATTGGTCACAAGACTGAGAATATGATGATCATCCTATTCTCAGTAAGTGAACCTATGCGCCGGCTCCGACCTTTCCCCATTGCCGCATGCTTGTTGCCTCTTGCCCTGACCGCGTGTGGCGACTCTTCCTCCGTTGCAGATCCCCGTACGCAGGCGCCGCTGGTCAGATCCGCTGCTGTGCAAGTGTCACCCGATGTCGCTCGCTCTTTCAGCGGAGTGGTCGCGGCGCGCGTTCAGGGCGACCTGGGGTTTCGCGTAGCGGGCAAGGTGCTCGAGCGCCTGGTTGATACAGGACAGGCCGTGAAGCAAGGGCAGCCGCTGATGCGTCTCGACCCGATCGATCTCGGACTGCAGGCGCGGGCGCAGCAGGCGGCGGTCATTGCTGCTCGCGCCAGCGCCAAACAGACAGCCGACGACGAGGCTCGTTATCGCAAACTGGTCGGCGTTGGCGCCATTTCGGCATCAGCCTACGACCAGTACAGAGCCGCTGCGGAGACTGCAAAGGCGCAGCTCAATGCCGCGCAAGCGCAAGCCGACGTAGCGCGTAATGCTTCGGGTTATGCGCTGCTGGTCGCTGATGCGGACGGCGTGGTGGTGGAAACACTCGCTGAACCCGGGCAAGTCGTCAGCCCGGGACAACCGGTGGTGCGACTGGCGCGTGCAGGTCAGCGCGAAGCCATCGTGCATCTGCCCGAAACCTTGCGTCCGGCCGCCGGTTCCACCGCGCAAGCCAGCCTCTACGGGGTGAATTCAGCGGCGGTGACGGCAAAGCTGCGGCTGCTTTCGGACTCGGCAGACCGCACAACGCGCACGTTCGAGGCGCGCTATGTGCTCGAAGGTGCGCTGGCCAATGCGCCGATCGGTGCGACCGTGACCCTCAGCATTGCCGAAGGCGCCACGCAGACACAGGCGTTACAAGTCCCCATCGCCGCCGTTTACGACCCGGGCAAAGGCCCCGGGGTGTGGATCATCGCCGGGACACCGGCAACAGTGACCTGGCGAGCGGTTCAGGTTCTGGGGCTGAGTGATGATTCGGCGCGCATCGCCGGCGACCTCACTGCGGGTGAGCAGGTAGTGGCGTTGGGCGCCCATCTGCTGCGCGATGGCGAAGAAGTGAGATTGCCGCAACAGAGTGAAGCCAGCGTTGCCGGGAGTCATCCATGAGCCAGGGGCGATTCAACCTTTCGGCCATCGCCGTGCGCGAGCGGGCGATCACCGTGTTTCTAATTTTCCTGATTGCCGTTGCAGGGACGTTGTCGTTCTTTCAGCTGGGACGTGCGGAAGATCCGCCGTTTACGGTCAAGCAGTTGACCGTGATTACCGCGTGGCCGGGCGCGACGGCGCAAGAGATGCAGGATCAGGTCGCCGAACCCCTTGAAAAGCGCCTGCAAGAACTCAAGTGGTACGACCGCTCGGAAACCTACACCCGCCCTGGACTGGCGTTCACGATGGTGTCGTTGCTCGACAGCACGCCGCCGTCGCAAGTGCAGGAAGAGTTTTATCAAGCACGCAAGAAGCTCGACGATGAAGCCTTCAAGCTGCCGTCCGGTGTGATCGGGCCGATGATCAACGATGAGTTTTCCGACGTGACCTTCGCGCTGTTCGCCTTGAAAGCCAAAGGCGAGCCGCAGCGCTTGCTGGTGCGTGATGCGGAAGCCATGCGCCAGCGCCTGCTGCATGTGCCGGGTGTGAAGAAGGTCAACATCATCGGTGAGCAAGCCGAGCGCATCTACGTTTCGTTTTCCCATGACCGCTTGGCGACCCTCGGCTTGTCGCCACAGGACATCTTCGCCGCGCTGAACAGTCAGAACGTGCTGACGCCCGCCGGCTCCATCGAAACCAATGGGCCACAGGTGTTTCTGCGTCTCGACGGTGCCTTCGACAAGGTGCAGAAAATTCGCGACACACCGGTCTCCGTGCAGGGACGCACACTCAAGCTCTCTGATGTCGCGACGGTTGAACGCGGTTACGAAGATCCGGCGACTTTTGTTGTGCGCAATAACGGTGAAGACGCGCTGCTGCTGGGTGTGGTGATGCGCGAGGGCTGGAACGGTCTGGATCTGGGCAAGACGCTGGATGCGGAGACTGCGCGGATCAATGCGGAAATGCCATTGGGCATGACCCTCGCCAAAGTCACCGACCAAGCGGTGAATATCGACTCCGCTGTCGGTGAGTTCATGGTCAAGTTTTTTGTTGCGCTGCTGGTGGTCATGCTCGTGTGCTTTCTCAGCATGGGCTGGCGGGTAGGGGTGGTGGTCGCTGCGGCTGTGCCGTTGACCCTGGCAATCGTGTTCGTGGTGATGGCCGCCACCGGCAAGAACTTTGATCGCATTACCCTCGGCTCATTGATCCTCGCGCTCGGGCTGTTGGTCGATGACGCGATCATCGCCATTGAAATGATGGTGGTGAAAATGGAGGAGGGCTACGACCGCATCGAAGCGTCCGCCTACGCCTGGAGCCATACGGCGGCGCCGATGTTGTCCGGTACGCTGGTGACGGCAATCGGCTTTTTGCCCAACGGTTTTGCCCAGTCCACTGCCGGCGAATACACCAGCAATATGTTCTGGATTGTCGGCATTGCGCTGATCGCGTCTTGGGTCGTCGCGGTGGCGTTCACCCCGTATCTGGGCGTGAAGTTGTTGCCGGACATCAAGAAGGTCGAAGGTGGCCATGCGGCGATCTACAACACGCCGAATTACAACCGCTTCCGCCGGCTGCTGACTGCCGTGATCGCACGCAAATGGCTGGTGGCTGGCACGGTGGTCGCGCTGTTTTTCGTCGCCGTTCCCGGCATGGGGCTGGTGAAGAAGCAGTTCTTTCCGACCTCCGACCGTCCCGAGGTGATGATCGAGGTGCAGATGCCTTACGGGACCTCGATCGAGCAGACCAGCGCCACGGCCGCCAAGGTCGAAGCCTGGTTGCAAAAGCAGGATGAGGCCAAAATCGTCACGGCCTATATCGGCCAGGGTGCGCCACGCTTCTTCCTGGCGATGGCGCCGGAATTGCCCGACCCTTCGTTCGCCAAAATTGTCGTGCTCACGGACAGCCAGGAAGCACGCGAAACCCTCAAGTTCCGACTTCGTGAAGCGGTTGCTGAAGGCCTCGCGCCGGAGGCTCGTGTGCGGGCCACGCAAATTGTCTTTGGTCCTTATTCGCCGTTTCCGGTTGCCTACCGGGTGATGGGACCAGATCCGGCGAAGTTGCGCGACATCGCCGAGCAGGTCCGGGGCGTGCTGCAAGACAGCCCGATGATGAGAACCGTGAACACTGACTGGGGACCGCTGACCCCGACACTGCATTTCAGTCTCGATCAGGACCGTCTGCAAGCTGTGGGGCTGACCTCCAATGCGGTCGCCCAGCAACTGCAGTTCCTGCTGAGCGGAGTGCCGATCACGGCGGTTCGCGAGGATATTCGTTCTGTGCAGGTCGTCGGTCGTGCCGCCGGCAACATCAGGCTCGACCCGGCGCAAATCAAGGGTTTCACCCTGGTCGGCGCGGCGGGACAACGCATCCCGTTGTCGCAGATCGGCGAGGTCGATGTGCGCATGGAGGACCCGATTCTGCGGCGCCGTGACCGCACGCCGACCATCACCGTGCGTGGCGACATTGCCGAAGGCTTGCAGCCTCCGGATGTTTCGGGTGTGATCCTCAAGCAGTTGCAGCCGATCATTGAAAAACTGCCCTCCGGTTACCGGATCGAGCAGGCGGGTGCCATCGAGGAGTCCGGCAAAGCGGGCAAGGCGATCTTGCCCTTGCTGCCGATCATGATCGCCATGACGTTGCTGATCATCATTGTGCAGGTGCGTTCGATCGCGGCGATGATCATGGTCTTCCTCACATCGCCGTTAGGCTTGATTGGTGTGGTGCCGACGCTGCTGATCTTCAATCAGCCGTTTGGCATCAATGCGCTGGTCGGTCTGATTGCGCTGTCGGGGATCCTCATGCGCAACACGCTGATTCTGATCGGGCAGATCCATCACAACACGCTGGAGGGGCTGGATCCGTTCCACGCCGTGGTCGAAGCCACGGTGCAACGTGCGCGGCCGGTACTGCTGACGGCAATGGCGGCCATCCTGGCCTTTATTCCCCTGACACACTCGGTGTTCTGGGGCACGCTTGCCTACACCCTGATCGGTGGCACATTCGTCGGCACCATCATGACGCTGGTGTTCCTGCCGGCGATGTACTCCATCTGGTTCAAGATCCGCCCTGAGCACAACGCTCAGACTGAAACAGTCAAACTGGCCTGAAATCGAGGCCCGCTCTGGCGGGCCTCTTTGTCCCCCCGTCAAAGCGTGGTGATCTGCCCATTGCGATCCAGTTCATACACCTTATTCCCCTGCAATTTCTCCTTCAGCCACCGCTCGGCTTTACCCAGCGGCCGTTGCCGCGCCCAGAGCAAATCCACACCAATCTGCCAGTCGGTATGCGGATACGCCGAGAGCTGCAGTTCCACCAGTTCACCCTTGGCCAGTTCACGTTGAATGAGCTGGCGGGGCAGGGTGGCCCAGCCGAGTCCGGCGCGGACCATTTCCAATAACGCCAGATAACTTTCCGCTTGCCACAACTGGGTCGAGCGCAGGTATTCACTGCTCGGCAGTTTGCTCGCGTGGGCGCTGAAGGCCAGGCGGCGATGGACGTGCAGGTCGTCGAAGGTGACGTTATCGAGTTGCGCCAATGGATGGTCGGGGTGGCAGACGTGCAACATGATCAGTTTGCCCAGTTGCTGGAACGCCAGTTCCTTGGGGTAGCCGGGCTGTGAGAACGCCACGCCGAGTACCGCTTCGCCGCTGCTGACCAGTTCGCTAACGTCGCCGTACACCGGATGGCGGATGATCAGGTCAACGAAGGGGAACGCAGCTTCGAAGGCTTTGAGCACCGGCATGATTGGCCCGTACGGCGTTTCAATGGCGAGCGTCAGGCTGGTTTCGACGTTGTCCGACAGGCAGTCAGCGTGGGCTTCGAAGGTCATGCAGCGTTCGAGTACGGCTTCGGCCTG
This sequence comes from Pseudomonas sp. NPDC085632, assembly GCF_044541255.1. Taxonomy (NCBI): domain Bacteria; kingdom Pseudomonadati; phylum Pseudomonadota; class Gammaproteobacteria; order Pseudomonadales; family Pseudomonadaceae; genus Pseudomonas; species Pseudomonas sp. NPDC085632. The sequence goes on from NZ_JBITSX010000001.1 coordinate 234,030, forward strand.
CACCAGCAATTTGTGGCCGCTGGCGGTGAGGGCGGGGCTGCGGTTAGTGCGGTCGAACAGGTCGACGCCAAGGTCGGTTTCGAGGTTGGCGATCGCCGCGCTGATGGTCGATTGGGTCTTGCCCAGTTTGCGCCCGGCGGCGGAGAACGATCCGCTTTTGACCACTTGGACGAACATCAACAGTTGATCGATTGAGAAGCGCAAGCGGTGGACTCCTGGGTCGAGGATGGAGGTTTAAAGCAGATAACCAATCCAAACCAATGCCAGATTCGTGCCATCGAAAAAAGCGATGGTTGCTAATTTGGTTCATCGCAATAAACGTTCAACCATGGCCCCGCGTCAAACGATCTCCGGGGCGGATCTGACTTTCAAGCGCCCCTGAGCATGCCCGCGATCTCAATAGATGCCGCACCTTCAGGAGCGTGTGAAATGACTACACAACGCATTCATCCGGTGGACGAGATTTTGCCACTGCGACAGTTGTTCACGTTTGGCTTGCAGCATGTTCTGGTGATGTACGCGGGAGCGGTGGCGGTGCCGCTGATTCTTGGCAGTGCGATGGGGCTGACCTCGGCGCAGGTGGTGTTGCTGATCAACGCCAACCTGTTGACCTCGGGTGTGGCGACGCTGATTCAGACCCTCGGCTTCTGGAAATTCGGCGCGCGGCTGCCGCTGATTCAGGGCTGCTCATTCATTGCCCTGGCGCCGATGATCATGATCGGCAAGGAATTCGGCCTCAGTCAGATTTTCGGTGCAGTGATCGCCGCTGGCTTTATCACCATTGCCCTGGCACCGGTGTTCAGCCGCTTGCTGCGGTTTTTTCCGCCGGTGGTGATTGGCAGTCTGATCACCATTATCGGCATCTCGCTGATGCCGGCAGCCGCGATCTGGCTGGGCGGCGGCAATCCCGACTCGGCGGATTTCGGCAATCCCGCCAACCTGTTGCTGGGCCTGGCCACGGTCAGCGTGACGCTGGTGATTTACGCCAAATGCAAGGGTTTCCTCGGCAACCTCAGCGTGCTCATTGGCCTGTTCGTCGGTAGCCTGATCGCAGCGGCCTGCGGCATGACTCACTTCAATCGTGTCAGCGAAGCCGCGTGGTTTGAGCTGAGCGCGCCGATGGCTTTCGGCGCCCCGGAATTCGCACCGGTACCGATTCTGATCATGACCCTGGCGATGCTGGTGATCATGGCCGAGACCACCGGCAACTGCCTGGCGATCGGCAAACTCACCGGCAAGCCGACCACGCAACAAACCCTCGGCAACGCGTTTCGCGCCGACGGCTTGTCGACCATGCTCGGTGGTTTGTTCAACAGCTTTCCCTACAACGCCTTCACTCAGAACACCGGTTTGATTGCGCTCTCCAACGTGAAAAGCCGCTTCGTCGTGGCCGCTGCGGGGGCAATCATGGTGCTGATGGGCTTGTTCCCAAAACTCGGTGCGTTGATCGCGGCGGTGCCGACGCCAGTGCTCGGTGGCTGCGCGATCGTCATGTTCGGCATGACCACGGTGGCGGGTATTCAGGAACTGTCGCGGGTGCAATTCGAGGGCACTCGCAACGGCATCATCGTCGCCGTATCGGTAAGTGTCGGTGTGCTGCCGATGTCCTTTCCGGCGCTGTTCGAACACGTTGGGCCAACGCTGAAACTGGTGCTCGACAGCGGGATTTTCCTCGGCGCGATCACCGCTATCGTTCTCAACATCCTGCTCAACAACGAAAAAAAATCGACCGAAACCATCGGCGCTGAACTGGCCGACTGACCTTGTGTTTTCCACTGCCCAGGAGTTACCCATGAATCAATTCACTCAGCTCATTCCGGCCGGCGTCAGCGAGCTTGATCTGACCTTGCTGCGCCAGACCATCGCCTTGTCCGAGGCATCGAAGCAACGCGGTCGCCATCCGTTTGCGGCATTGGTGGCCGACCGCAACGGCAAGGTGATTGTCGAGGCGGGGAACAACTCGATGCCGCCGGAAGGCGATCCGACTCAGCACGCCGAGCTGGTGGCGGCCGCCGCAGCGGCAAAACTGCTGTCGCCGCAAGAGCTGGAACTGTGCACGCTGTACACCAGCGCTGAACCTTGCTGCATGTGCGCCGGCGCGGTGTATTGGACCGGGATCGGGCGGGTGGTTTATGCCTTGTCGGAGCATGCGTTGCTGGGATTGACGGGTGATCATCCGGAGAACCCGACGTTCTCGCTGCCGTGCCGCGAGGTGTTTGCCAAGGGGCAGCGCAAGGTCAGTGTGTTGGGGCCGATGCTGGAGGGCGAGGCGGCTGAACCGCATAAAGGCTTCTGGTCGTAAACTGCTGTCCGCTTCACAAGGTCCAGCGAGGCGGGGACATTAAACGAGCTTGAATGCCGCGCATCTTCGGATGCGCGGCAATTCTCACGAATCCATCGCGAGACGAACCGCGCTTTTACAACGCAAACGTAGTACCACGGGTATTCACAAACAGTGAATAGATCGAGTGACTGCTAGCCATGAACAGCCGATTGCCTTCGCGTCCCCCAAAGCACAGGTTAGGGCAGCGCTCTGGCAGGGAAATGTGTCCGATGGCCTTGCCCTGCGGATTGAACACGCGCACGCCGTCGAGTTTTTCCAGGTCGGCCTTGGGGTCACCATTGCCGCCCCAGCCGCACCACAGGTTGCCGGCTTCGTCGCATTTGATGCCGTCGATAGCTGCATATTCCAGCCCTTCGATGTGCTTGCGGCGTTCGCCCAGTGTGCCGTCGTCTTTTACGGCAATCGCCCAGATCAGGCGATTGGGTTTGGCGCGACCTTCGACGACGTACAGGGTTTTTTCATCCGGAGAAAAGCACAGGCCGTTGGGGCCGTTGAAGTCATCGATGACCCGAGTGACTTTTTTGCTCTCGCCGTCGATGCGGTAAACGGCGTGGGGCTGGCTCGGGGTGATCTTGTGGCCTTCATAGTTGTTGCCGGTCTGGAAGGGTGGGTCGGTGAACCAGATCGAGCCGTCACTTTTGCAGACGATGTCGTTGGGCGAGTTGAAGGGCTTACCGTCGAAGCTGTCGGCCAGCACGGTGATCGTGCCATTGGCTTCGGTACGCGTGATGCGCCGGCCTTCGCTGGTGGTGGTGGAGCCTTCGCAGACGATCAGACGCCCTTGGCGATCCCGGCACATGCCGTTGGAAAAGTTCGAATGTTCGCGGTACACGCTGAAGGTGTCGGTGATTTCGTCCCAGCGCATGATGCGATTGTTGGGGATGTCGCTGACCAGCAAATAGCGGCCATCACCGACCCACACCGGCCCCTCGGCCCAGCGCATACCGGTGGCAAGTTTTTCAACACTGGCGTTGAAAATACGCAGCTCGAGGAAGCTGTCGTCGAGGATGTGAATCAGCGGATCAGGGTAGCGCTGACTCAAGGGTTCGGCGGCTTCGGCGATCCGCGTCAGTGCGGTGCTGCCAACGGTGGCGAGCGTGGCGGAAACGGCGAGGGACTTTTTCAGGAAGCTGCGGCGGGTGTTGCCTTGCGCTTGGTTGAGGCACTCAGGTTTGGCGGACAGGCGTGAGTCCATGTAGCGATCTCCGTGGTTTTGTTTTTTTTGTGGGAGACGTAGTAATACCTTGTGATAGGACATCGTACAAGTTGTTCGTTGTAGGCGGCCATAGGGCGCAGGTAGCGGCGGAAGCCAGTGAGCATGACCTCCACCGTAAAATTGGCATGCGGGAACGAACAGATCTTAGCCAGCCACCACTTCATCCAATGCCTGCTCCAGCAGGCTGACCGTGCGCTCGATATTCTGCAGCTTCTCCAGTCCGAACAGCCCGAGGCGGAAGGTCTGGAAGTCGGCCGGTTCATCACATTGCAGCGGCACGCCGGCGGCGATCTGCAGACCGTGCTCGGCAAATTTCTTGCCGTTCTTGATGTCGGCATCATCGGTGTAGCTCACCACCACGCCAGGTGCCTGAAAGCCCGCAGCGGCCACGCTTTTAAAGCCTTTGCCGGTCAACAGCGCACGCACCCGATCACCCAGCGCCTGTTGTTCATCGCGAACCTTGTCGAAGCCGTACGCTTGCGTCTCTTTCATCACGTCATTGAACCGCGCGAGGGAATCGCTGGGCATGGTCGCGTGATAGGCATGTCCGCCCTGTTCGTAGGCCTGCATGATCTGCAGCCACTTTTTCAGGTCGCAGGCGAAGCTGCTGCTTTGCGTCTGTTCGATGCGCTCAAGTGCCAGAGCGCTGAACATCACTAGGGCGCAGCAAGGGGAGGCGCTCCAGCCTTTCTGTGGGGCGCTGATCAGCAGGTCGACGGCGCAATTGTGCATGTCCACCCAAATCGTGCCGGAGGCGATGCAGTCCAGCACGAACAGACCGCCCACCGCGTGCACGGCGTCGCCGACGGCCCGCAGGTAGTCGTCAGGCAGGAGAATCCCGGATGAAGTTTCAACGTGGGGCGCGAAGACGACTTTCGGTTTCTGCGCCGCGATGGCGGCCAGCACTTTGTCCAGCGGTGGCGGGGCGTAGGCTGCCTGGCGACCCGTCTCGACCGGCCGGGCCTTGAGCACCGTAGTGGCCGCCGGGATGTTGCCCATATCCAGAATCTGGCTCCAGCGATAACTGAACCAGCCGTTGCGTATCACCAGACATTGCTGGTCGGTGGCGAACTGCCGCGCCACCGCTTCCATGCCGAATGTACCGCTGCCCGGAACCACCGCCACCGCTTCGGCGTTGTAGACCTGTTTCAGGGTCGTGGAAATGTTCTTCATCACGCCTTGAAAGGACTGCGACATGTGGTTCAGCGAGCGGTCGGTGTAGACCACGGAATACTCGACCAATCCCTCGGGATCGATGCTCGGATAGAGCTTGGACATGGTGACTCCTTTGGCAGAGGGGTAAACATCATTGGCAAGCAAGTGTAGGCAAAGGGCAGGGAACAGCTCATTGATTTGCGCAAATGAGGTTAGAGTACTCAGCAATGTCTCAATCGTTGCGTGAACCATGAAGCTGCCGCTGTTTATTTCTCTGGATGGGCCCAAGGGCACCGGCAAAACCACACTGCTGGAGGCCGTGACCGCCGCACTGCGGGCAAACAACCAGAAAGTCATTCGGCTGTGCGAGAGAAAAAGCGATCCGTACCGCGGCGAAACCATGGCCCTGGTCAATCAACTCACCAGGCATCCCTCGCGGGAGTTGGAGTGGGCGGTGTGTCAGCGCCTTGCGGATAGCCGTCGCTGGATTTCCCAAGAGGTACTGCCCAAACAGCCGCTGGACAGCATCATCCTGATCGACCGCTGGTATCCGTCAGATGCCGCATTTCGCCATAGCGTGCCGTTTGCCGAGATTCTGCAGTTGAACATGCAGCGAGGCGTGCGCGTGCCGGACCTGCATGTCGGCGTTGTCACCGCACCGGATATTTCTTGGGCGCGGGCAACGGCCCGATCACGAGGCCTGGGCGGCACGGTGATTCAGAAACACGCCGAGCACGTCGTGTGTAGCGAGATGTTCGAGCAGGCGGTTGCCGATCACGGCTGGGTGTTGTGCCGTAACGAAGGAACCATCGAAGCCGCAACGACTCAGGTGGTTGCAGAGATCTATAAGGTGCTTGGCTGAGTGTCGAAGGGTGGCGCAAACCTCACCGTGCTTCACAGTGTGGTGAAGGCTCGCCGCTCAACGCATCAACCATCGGCGGATGCTCCTGCACCGCCTGACGCAAGTCTTCGGTCACCCGCAGTTCCGCACCTGTCGGTGAGAACGTCGCTGCTGCCGCAAACGGCGCAGGATTGGCCGGAACCGGGCGTTTGCCACGGCGCCACAGGAAGAAGGTGACCATGCACAGATTGACCAGCGCAAATACCCAGAACAGACCATTGGCGCCGAACGAGTTCATCACCGGCGAGATCATCATCGGGCTGATCGCCGAGCCCAGCGAGTTGATCAGCAGCAAGCCCTGAATCATCGGCACCAAGGCTTCGGCCGGGGCACGGTCGGCGGCGTGGCTGACGGCAACCGGGTACAGCGCAAACACACCGCCGCCAAGCAGAAACAACATCACCGCGAGCATCGTCGAGGACAGCGGCACCAGGACGATCACCAGCGACAATACGGTGCACGCCACTGTCAGAATGGTCAGCACTTGTAAGCGATCCTTGCGATCGGACCAACGCCCGACCGGGTATTGCAGGAGCATGGCGCCGAGAATCGTCCAGGCCATCATGCTGCCGACTTCACCGACATTCAGACCGCTGCGCTGCAGATACAGCGGCAGCAAGGTGTAAATCGCCGCGATGGTCACACCCGAGCCGAAACAGCCGACCAGCCCGGTCGGCGTCACGCCCAGCAGTTGCCGTGGCTTGAGCGGCTCGACCTGATCGAGCAGCGGCGACACGCGCGGCAGGATCACAATCGGCAGCACCGACAACGAGGCAAGCATGCCGGCGACCATGAACGGTGCGCTGTCGCTCAACCCGGTGATTTTGCCCAACGTTGCCTGACCCAGCACACCAGCGCCGTACAACACGATCATGTACAACGCGAGCAAGCGCCCACGAATCTTCGCGTCACCCGCCAAGAGCAGCCAGCTTTCGATCACCAGAAACACACCTACCGTGGCCCAGCCATTGATCAGGCGGAGGGCGAACCAGCCCCAGGTGTCATAAAACAATCCCTGCAACAGGATGGTTACGGCGATCAGCGAGGCGAAACTGCCATAGGCGCGGATATGACCGATGCGCAGAATCAAGCGGTCATTGAACACGGCGCCCAGGGTCAGGCCGATGAAGTAGGCCGATGACACGACACCGATCATCGTCGCTGATGCGCCGGCAGCGTCGAGTCGAAGGGTGGTCAGCGACGACAGGAAACCGTTGCCCAGCGCAACAATGAACAGCCCCAACAGGGGCGCCAGCGCCATGGCCAGCAAACGCGGAGACATAAAAACCTCTAGAGATCGAACAGCGCAACGTGCGCCTCTGCGCATGCGATTGCCAAGCCGGGGTGTGTGGTGCGGGCGCCCGCCAGACGGGCAGGGCGGTTGGATACGTTTCGGTCACCAGATCCGGCGACTGCAAGAGCGCGCGGATTCTAAGGCTTGCGCAGGATTTGCCAATAGCTGTTGACTGCGACGCTTGGACGCAGGCAAACAAAGGCAGAGATATAACGACAAGCCTTCAGTCATCCGCTTTTCTTCAGACATTTTGAACCTAACCCGAAATCGGTCGCTCAACCGGGAAATATTCGGGGTGGGCGAAATGAACGCGTTCAAGAACCAACTGACATTCGCACAAGAAACCAGATTACTCGCGTTGGCGGCCTGGCAACGCGCACTGGAAAACCTTGAATTGCGCATGGACTGCCCAGACGCCTATCACGACGAACTGCTGCGCCAGTCGGATGAAATGGATCGCTTGGGCATACTCAGTTGGGACGAGTGGCGCGACCTGCGCAGAGAAGCAGATATCGCGTACCTGCGCGCAGTCGCTGGAGACGATTACCATTGAGGTCATGTACGGTCGTTATGCGCAGCCGCTGAAAATATCGATTCACGAAAACAGGAGATTTCCATGCCCGAGCCGTTGACCTCATCAGCCGCACCTGCTCGCTCCTGGTTCGCCCGATTCTCAGGATCCGGGTGGGGCGGGCGCGTCTTCTGGTCGATTCTGATCGGCGTGACAGTGTTTCTGCTGATTAGCGGCTATGGCGCCTTCGTCGGGGCCAACAAACAGAATCTGTACTTCGCCTTTATCGGTGGCATGAGCGGCTTCGCTGCCACGGCAATGGGCGCTGTCGTAGCGATCGCGTTGCGAGACATCGCCGCCCGAACCCAAGACATCATGCTCGGCTTCGCCGCCGGGATGATGCTGGCCGCCAGTTCGTTTTCGCTGATTCTGCCTGGCATAGAAGCGGCTCAGGCGCTTTGCGGTAACCCGTTGCTCGCAGCCTGCGTCGTCGTTGCAGGATTGGGATTGGGCGTTGCGCTGATGGTCGGGCTTGATCGTTTCGTCCCTCACGAACATGAGAAAAGCGGACGTAGAGGGCCGGATGCGCAGCGCATCAATCGTGTCTGGTTGTTCGTGCTGGCAATCACACTGCATAACCTGCCGGAAGGCATGGCCATTGGCGTGAGCTTCGCCAACGGCGATATGAAGGTGGGACTGCCACTGACCACTGCCATCGCCATTCAAGACATTCCCGAGGGTCTGGCAGTCGCCTTGGCATTACGCGTAACCGGCATCTCCGCGCTGCGCGCAGCACTGATTGCAGTGGGTTCGGGGTTGATGGAGCCCATTGGCACCATCGTCGGCTTGGGTATTTCCAGCAGCTTTGCGTTGGGATATCCCATTGCGCTCGGTCTGGCAGCCGGTGCGATGATTTTTGTGGTGTCCCATGAGGTCATTCCCGAGACCCATCGCAACGGGCATGAGACCCCGGCGACCTTGGGACTGATGCTCGGCTTTGGGGTGATGATGTTTCTCGACACTGCTTTAGGTTAATCACGAACCTGACCACTGGAGAGAAACCTTCACGCACTGACTTTAACCTCAGCCTTGACCACTGATTTACGATAAGTCAGCAAAACGATGCCCATGACCACAATCACCCCGCCGAAAATCTGTCCATTACTGAGCATCTGATCAAGCACAATCCAGCCCATCAGCAGCGTTGCCAATGGCTCGATGTTCATGACCGGCGCATTGCGCGGCATGTCGAGTCGAGGCACGGAAATGAACAGGACGATAAAACCTGTGCCGTACAGCACCACCAGAGTGGCGAGGGCCAGCCATCCGGTCGAGGTGGCGGGCAGGTTCAGTCCGCCTGGGAGGGCGCCCGTCAGCCCTGCCAGGTTGACGCTGCTGAACACGATGAAAATGGTCAGCAGACTGCGCACCGAGCCGCGTACCTGAGACAGCTTGTGGTCGGTGATCCACAGCGCGCAGGCAAACACGCTGGCGGCGCAGAACGCGAGCGCGACGCCCGTCAGCCATTGCGCACTGACCTCTGTCGTGGTCGAGAGCCGCCCGGGGACGTCCAGCACAAACACCAGGCCCAATAGAATCAAGCCCATTAACGTCGCAGTGCGTGCGCTCGGTCGCTGACCACCCAGCGCCCAGGTGAGCAATGCCAGCAGAATAGGGAATACGTTTGCCACCAACAGGGCCAGCGCCACCGGCACCCGCGCGACAGCGGAATACAGACACAGACTCTGCGCAGTGATCAGCAACCCCAGCAGCAGTTGCCAGCGCCACGCACCCGCCGGCAAGCGCGGGCTTTGTCTTTGCCACAGCACCAGGACGGCGAGCACCAGCAAGGTCCCGCCGGAACGCATCAAAATCGCCAGCAACACACCCGCGCCATCATCAAATGCAACTCGCGCCGCCACATGATTGCCGGCAAACGCACAGCCCATGCACAGCAGAATGATCACAGCCAGATAACGGGGGTAGGGCGGCGGAACGGTTTGCGTAGCGGTAGGGCGAGGCATGGCAGATCTCAGGATTGTTAGCCGTTCGAACGACTTGGTTTTTATTAGGTTGTCGTACAACTAGGCGGTTTTACCGCATTCGGCGACGTGGGGCAATAGATCTGAAAAACGCACAGCCAGGCATATGTTTGGCTTTATGGGGGATTTCCCATGCCTCTAATCAACCGCAGAGATCGTATGACCTAATAGAAAAGGGGCGCGTCCGCCCCTCCCACAGGTCTGCATTTGTTCAGGCATGAAACGGATAATCGATGTAGCCACGCTGATCCCCGCCGAAGAAGCTGCCGGGGTCTGGTGCGTTGAGTGTCAGGCCATCGTGCAGCCGGCGCGGCAAGTCGGGGTTGGCCAGGAAAGGGCGGCCGAACGCAATGATGTCGGCACGATCGGCAATCAGTGCCTGTTCGGCAGATTGCACATCGTAGCCTCCCGCCAGAATCAGCACGCCGTTCCAGGTTTTGCGCAACTGGGCAATGATCGCGTCCCAGCGCGGGTCGAAGTTCTCATCTTTGACTGTGCCGACCATCGCCGGCTCGACCAAGTGCAGGTAGGCCAGATTCCACTGGTTGAGCGCCTCGACGAGGTGGCCGAAGGTTGCTTCCGGAGTGTCATCGCCCATGCCCATGAAACGCCCCATCGGCGTCAGGCGTACGCCGACCCGTTCGGCGCCGACCTCTTCAGTGACGGCCGCGACCACTTCCAGCAGAAACCGCGCGCGATTCTCCACGCTGCCGCCATAGGCATCGTCACGCTGATTGCTGTTGCTGTTAAGAAACTGGTCGAGCAGATAACCGTTGCCAGCATGAATCTCTACACCGTCCATGCCCGCCTGCAATGCGTTGCGCGCGGCCACGCGATAGTCCTCGACGATGCCGGCGATTTCCGCCGTTTCGAGCGCGCGCGGCACTGGTACATCACCCCAGATGCCGTTACCGTTTTCGTCGACGATAAACGTCTTGCCCGGCACCGGCAGCGCGCTGGGTGCAACGGGCAGGCCGGCATCGGGTTGAAAACTGGGGTGGGACACCCGGCCAACGTGCCACAGCTGCATGAAGATCAACCCGCCGGCCTCGCGCACCGCCGCGCTGACGTCACGCCACGCCCGGACTTGCTCAGGGCTGTAGATGCCCGGCGTCCAGGCATAACCCTGAGCCTGCCGGGAGATTTGCGTGGCCTCGGTGATGATCAGCGCAGCACTGGCCCGTTGGCGGTAGTACTCGGCGTTCATCGGCGTTGGCACATCGCCGGGTTGGCCGGCACGTGAGCGCGTCAACGGCGCCATCGCCACGCGGTGGGCGAGGGTGTAAGGACCGAGTGCAAGGGGTTGGAACAGACGACGGGTCATGGGTAGCTCCAGATTTCAATAAAAGGAATTCAAGCGCGGCAGCGCTGCCGCAAACCAGTGCCGCTAACTTAACCGCGCTCAGCGGGGCTGATAATCGGTGACCGGCGCTACGCTGTTTTGCGCAGGGCGCAATGGCGCCCGTGCTCATCAGCGATGAACACGGGCGTGGCTCAGGCGGGCGGGTTGGAACGGGTCAGCGGCAGGTTCAGCCAGCGCCGGCCGGTGGCGTTGGCGACGGCGTTGCCAAGGGCGGCGGCCATCGGCCCCTGAACGATTTCAGCGGCACCGAGGAAGGGTTCTCCCGGCTGGTCGAGCAAATGCACGTCGACTTTTTTCGGCAGTTGCGTGAAGCGCAGAATCGGATAACCGCTCCAGTCGTAGCTGCGAATGCCTCCCGGGTCGTAGGCAACTTTTTCGTACAGGGTCCAGCTCGCGGACTGCACGATGCCGCCCTCGACCTGATTGCGCAGGCCGTCGGGGCTGACGATCTGGCCAACGTCAACCGCCGTCACTACGTGATCAATGCGGATCTCGCCGGTCTGCGGATGCACCCGCAGCTTCACCGCGATGGCGCAGTAACCCATGATGTTTTTGTAGCGGGCAAAGGCGAAACCGATACCGGCGCCGGGCTCGCGGCTTTTTTGCGGCCAACCGATCTCATCACGCACACGTTCTACCACCGCGCGAGCTCGCGGGTCGCTGAGATGGGCCAGACGCAACGCCACCGCGTCGATGCCGGCCTTGATCGCCAGTTCGTCAATACTTGCCTCGATGGCGAAGATGTTGATGTGCGCCCCCAGCGAACGCATGGCCGAGGTGCGAAAGGGCATTTCGGTGACGAAGGTCATGTTGATGCGTGTCGAGTTGAGGTCGTACAGCGGCACCGCGTTGCGATCACCATCGCCTTCGGGCTGGGCGATCGGCACGGAGGGCGCCGAGGCGAAAGGCCGCGCGAGCAGGCGTGCCGGCAACAGCCGCCCAGCGTTGACGATGCGTTCGTTGTGCGGTGTGGTCCAGAGTTCGTAGGCCCAGTCCTGCAGGCGGCCCTGGCTGAGGCCCGCGTCGACTTCAGTGACCATCGCCGAGCTATACGGCTCCCAAAGATTTTCCTGTTCGCGCATCCATTGCACGCGCACCGGCGTCCCGGGCACGCGCAGGGCAATCAATGCCGCATCGGCGGCGGCATCATCGGCGCCGTTGTGCCCGTAACACCCGGAGCCTTCGGTATGAATACAGCGCACCCGTTCAGGTGGCAGACCGAGCATTTCGGCAATGCCGGCGCGCAGCGGGTAAACGCCTTGGGTGTGGGTCCAGACCGTGAGCGTGCCGTCCCTGAACCAGGCCACTGCGCAGGACGGGCCGATCGAGCCATGCATCAAATACTGCTTGGTGACCCGCGCCTGAAAACGCGTGTCGGCCGTGCCACTCGGCGTGCCGCTGTTGCTGATCGGATAGCGCCGTGAGGGCAGGCGTTTGAGCAGGTCATGAATCTGCGCCGCATCAGGAATCGCCTCGCCGCTGCTCCACTGCGCGATTTCGCTGGCACGGCGCATGGCCTTGATCGCTTGCCACTCATCACCGGCGAGCACCGCCAGATAGTTGCCGTCGCGGATCACCTTGACCACGCCAGCCAGCGCTTCGATGGACGCCGCATCGAATGCTTGCAGCGTGCAGCCCGGACGAGGCGGGCGGATCACCCGCGCATGCAGCATGCCCGGCAGGCGCATGTCCTGGACGAATGCGGCGCCGCCGCTGACCTTCGCCGGGATATCGAGGCGCGGCAACGAATGGCCGATCAGTTTGAAGTCAGCGGCGGCCATCGCCGGTGACTGCGCCTTGGCGTATTGGTGCACATCGACATGCTTGACCGCGTCGGCATAACTCATCCGCTGACCGCCCGGGCCTTCGATAACCCCTTCGCGGGTGCTCAGCAGCCCTGCATCAACCTGCCAACTGCGCGCGGCGGCATCGACGAGCATTTCGCGCACCTGCGCGGCGGCGTTATACAACGCGGTACCGCTGTCGAAAATGCTGTGACTGCCGGCGGTGTAGCCTTCGTTGGGTGTCAGCGCGGTGTCGGCGGTGAGTAGGTTGATGGAGGTCGCCGGTACCTGCAAACGCTCGGCGGCGATTTGCAGCAGCGCGGTTTTCACCCCGGTACCCAATTCGACCTTGCCGGTGTAGACGGTGATGCCGTCGGCGCCGATGCGGATCCAGGCGTCGAGAAACGGGTTGGTGCGCAGGCTGCCGGGCAGGTCGGGTGCGAGGACCACGGTGCCGAGCGTATCGACTTCCGTATCTGCCAACACACGCCGCGCCACCGGCAGCAGGGTGAATGCCAGCAGCAACGCACCACCGCGCAGAAAGGCGCGCCGACTCGGGTTCAAACCGTTCGACTCGCTCATGTCAGGCTCCCGTTGCGCCCGGCCACCTGTTTGATCGCCTCGATGATCCGCAAGTGCGTACCGCAGCGACACAGGTTGCCAGCCATGTGCTCGCGAATGGTTGCCTCATCCGGGTGTCGATTACGCTCAAGCAACGCTTGCGCGCGCATCAGCATGCCGGCAATGCAGTAGCCGCATTGAGCAGCCTGTTTCTCGATGAACGCAGCTTGCAGAGCGCCGGGTTTTTCCGCGCTGCCGAGGCTTTCTACGGTGCGAATTTTTTTGCCTTCAAGACCGGCGCAGGGCGTCAGGCAGGCGAACACCGGTCGATCATCGACGATCACCGTGCAGGCGCCGCATTGACCGAGACCGCAGCCGTATTTGGCGCCGTTGAGGTTCAAGTGATTGCGCAGCGCGTACAGCAGCGGCATGTCCGGCTCCAGCTCAAGCGGTTGCGCGGCTCCGTTGACGTTGAGGGTGATCTGGCTCATTTCGTCTCCTGACGTAACGCTTCAATAGTGGAAGAGAGGTCGGCCCACGGCTGATCGGGGCTGGCTTGCTGACGCAGGTACGCGGCCAGTGCACCGAGCTGCGCGTTGTCCAGGCTGGCGGCGAATGCAGGCATCAGCGGACCGGGCGATCCGGCTGTGGCGGGCAAGCCTTCAAGCACGGTCTTGAGGAAGTTGCGCGAGCTGGCCGCTTGCAGTGCCGAGGTGTTTTGCAATCCCGGGCGACCATCGAGGGTGCGCATCGGTGCCGCAGGGCCATGGCAACCGGCGCAGGCGCTGCTGAAGAGCAGGGCACCGGTCGAGTGGTCTGCCGCTTCACTGGCAGGCGTCTTCGGTGGCGTCTCTGTCACCGAAGGCGGGTTTTCCAGGCTGAGCAAATACTCGGCAATCGCCTCGGCTTCACTGGCGGGCAAGCGCGCCAGACTCAAGCTGACCGGACGCATCGGCCCGGCGGGTGTGCCGTGGCCATCGACGATCTCGGCGCGCAGATAGCCCACCAGTTGCGCGTGACTCCACGGGTTGGCGCGTTGGCCCATGCCGACCAGCGCGGGCGCTTGCCAGCCGTCGACGCTGCCGCCCTGCAAGTATTCCGAAGATTTTTCCGCGCCGATCAGGTTCAGCGGCGAATGGCAGCCGGCGCAATGGCCTGGACCGTCGACCAGATAGCGTCCGCGATTCCACGCCTCGCTGCGCTGTGCCAGCGGCGTCAGTGGCTCACCGTGCAGAAACAGCAGGTTCCAGAACGCCACCAACGGGCGAATATTCATCGGAAAATTCATCTGGTTCTGCGCGGCCGGCGCGTGCACGGCGGGGCCGCTCATCAAGTAGGCATAGGCGTCGGCGATGTCTGCTGCGCTCATACGCCGGTAATGCACGTAGGGGAACGCCGGATAGAGCAAGTGACCATCGCGAGCAATGCCCTGACGCATCGCCCGCTCGAAGGCCGGCAGTGACCATTGGCCGATACCGGTCTCTACATCCGGGGTGATGTTGGTGCTGTACAGCGTGCCGAACGGCGTCACCAGCGGTAGCCCACCGGCCAGATATTCGCCACCGGGACGGGTATGGCACACCGCACAATCGCCGGCCTCGACCACCCGCGCCCCGCGTTGCAACTGCGCAGTATCGAACAGCGTCGGGCGCTCGATCGGCGCAATTGCCGGGCGCCACATCAGCCAAACGGCGCCGATCAGGCCGAGCACGGCAACGACTGCCACGCTGATCCATAGCGTTCTGGACTTCAGAAATGAGCTGGTCATGGGACGGAGAACAACGCGGCAGGCAATGACAGAACGGATGGGCTACGGGTCATGACAACGCTCCTTGTAACAGCCGGGGAAGGGCGCCGCTGGGGACGACAGCGCCAGAGGCCAAAGCGTAGAGAAACCACCAGCGTCGGAGAATCAGCGGCGCACGCAACAGCGCGTTGCGCGAGAAGCAACGCCCGCGCCGTTGCGCAGGACGCATCAGTGCATTGCCCGCCGCGTGGATTCTGCGCATCGCCACAGCGCCGTAGCTTTGGCAGCACTTTCCTGAACTCAATGAGGTGTCATCATGCTCACGGGCAATCCAGCCGTTGCGGCCAGCGCCGAACAGCCAGCGTCACTTTCCGGCCTGATGGTCGCGTTCCTGGCATTTTGCTGTGGCGCGGTCGTGGCCAATCTTTATTACGCGCAGCCAATCGTCGAACTGATTGCGCCGCAGATCGGTCTGTCCAGCGCCAATGCCAGCCTGATCGTTTCGCTGACGCAGTTTGGTTACGCGCTGGGCCTATTGCTGCTGGTGCCACTGGCCGACCTGATGGAAAACCGCCGGCTGGTGGTTGGTTTCACCCTGGCGGCGAGCGTCACGCTGTTGTGCGCCGGACTGACCCATTCGCCGTCACTGTTCCTGGTGTTGTCTTTGCTAATCGGTCTGACCTCGGTGGCCGTGCAGATCCTTGTGCCGCTGGCGGCACACCTGGCGCCCGAAGCGAGCCGTGGCCGTGTCGTCGGCAATATCATGAGCGGTCTTCTGTTGGGGATTCTGTTATCGCGGCCACTGTCGAGCCTGCTGGTTGAAGTGTTCGGCTGGCGCGGGGTGTTTTACAGCGCAGCAGCCCTGATGGCCGTCATCGCTCTGATTACCGCCGTGGCACTGCCACGTCGGCTGCCGACGCATAAAGCCACGTACGCCGCGCTGATCGGCTCCGTGTTTGCCTTGGCCCGGCGTTATCAGGTGTTGCGTCAGCGTTCGCTGTATCAGGGTTTGCTGTTTGCCAGTTTCAGCCTGTTCTGGACCCTCGCGCCGATTGAACTGATGCGTCACCACGGCTTTACTCAGACGCAAGTCGCGATCTTTGCACTGGTCGGTGCGGTGGGTGCCATTGCGGCGCCGATTGCCGGACGTCTGGCCGATGCCGGGCATGGTCGTCGCGGCACGCTGGTCGCACTGTTGCTAGCGCCGGTTTCGCTGCTGATCGCCGCGCTCCCGGGCAGTGGCTATGTCTGGCTGGTGGTGTGCGCGGTGCTGCTGGATTTCGCCGTGCAATTGAACATGGTGCTCGGCCAGCGTGAGGTGTACGCCCTCGATCCCCACAGCCGTGCGCGCCTGAACGCCGTGTACATGACCAGCATTTTCGTCGGCGGCGCCGTGGGCTCACTGGTCGCCAGTCCGCTGTACGAGCACTTCGGCTGGAACCTTTCCGCCGTCGCGGTGGCGCTGCTGCCAGCGCTGGCGCTCGGGTTGTTCCTGAGTCGCAAGGCCGATGTCTGAACATCCGGCAACTGCGGGCGAGCACGGCGGTACAAGACGTCGGAGGAACAGTGATGCACAATCATCCGCGTTCCCTTTCGACCGGACCCCGCTTATGGACAAGTTGCTGGCACTGAAGATGTTTGTGGAAACCGTGCGCTGCGGGGGCTATTCCTCGGCTGCGCGCAAACTCGGGATATCCACGTCGTCAGTGACACGGCAAGTGGCCGGGCTGGAACACGAGCTAGGCGCGAGCCTGCTCAATCGCACCACGCGCAACACCAGCGTGACCGTTGCCGGCCAGACCTATTTCGAAAAAGCCGTGGCGATTCTCGACGCGATCGACGAAGCCGATGCCATCGTCGCCGATCGTGGCGCCGAAGCGCAGGGCCGTTTGCGCATCAGCGTGCCGGTGGAGTTCGGGCGGCGCCTGATCGCGCCGCACCTGAGCCGCTTGCTGGAGCGGCATCCGGGTCTGGAGATCAGTCTGTCGCTGAGCGATCAGGTCAGCGACCTGCTCAGCGAGCAGATCGATGTTTCGGTGCGGTTGGGATCGTCGGTGGTCAGTGAAGACATCGTCAGCAAACGCGTGGGACAGTTCGAGCGCTGGGTGGTGGCCAGTCCGGCGTATCTGGCGCGTAGCGCGGCGCTCTGTCATCCACGGGACCTGCTTGAGCACCAATGCCTGCGTTTCGATTACGGCGGCACCCACCAGCACTGGACCTTTCAGAATGAAGACGCGCCCATTCAGCTCAATGTCCACGGGCGCCTGCAAAGCAACAACGCCGACATCCTGCGCGAAGCCGCCATCGGCGACGGCGGGGTAACGCTGCTGGCTGACTGGCTGGTCCGCGACGACGTCGCAGCCGGCCGGCTGACCCGGTTGCTTGAGCACTACGAGGTCAATCCCGGCAGTGCCAGCACGTGCATCAACGCGTTGTATTTACCCAATCACCGTGGCTCCAGCCGGATCAATGTGTTTATCGATTTCCTGATGGAAATTCTCAGCCCGGCGCCCGCGACCACGCCCGCTGCGTGATGCCTGCGGCTCAACGGCGCCCGGTCCGCGTACTCACATCCACCCAAACCGCCAACACCAGAATGCTGCCCTTGACGATCATCTGCCAGTAGCTGTCGACGTCGAGCATCGACATGCCATTGTCGAGGCTGGTAATGACCAGCGCGCCGAGGAGGGCGCCGTACACCGTGCCGGAGCCGCCGCGCATGGAGGTGCCGCCGATAAAGCACGCGGCGATGGCGTCGAGTTCGCCCATGCTCCCGGCCGAAGGCGAACCGGCGGCCAAACGTGCAGTGTTGACCACGCCGGCGAGGGCGCACATCACGCCCATGATCCCGAAGATCCACAGCTTCACCGCCTGCACATTGATCCCGGACAGGCGCGTCGCTTCCATGTTGCTGCCCACCGCATACACGCGGCGGCCGAACACGGTCTGGCTGGTGACGTAGCTGAACACGCCCAGCAGAATCAGCAGCAACAACACCGGCACGGGAATGCCGTCGTAGCTGTTGAGCGTCTGCACGAAGCCGGCGAGCACGGCGCCGATCACCAACACGCGGATGACGTCACGCACCAACGAATGCGCCGCGAGGCCGTGAAGGGCGCGATTGCGCCGTTGTTTCCAGGTCAGGAACACGGTCAGCGCGAACAGCAAAACGCCGAGGCCAGTGCCGATCGCGTGGGGCAGGTAACCCTGGCCGATGTAGACGAGTTCTGGCGATACCGGGGCGATGGTCGTGCCGCCAGTAATCCCCAGCAGAATCCCGCGAAAAGCCAACATGCCGCCCAGACCGACGATGAACGAGGGGATGCGCAGATAAGCCGCCATGTAGCCGTTGGCGAGGCCGATCATCAGCCCGCACAGCGCGACCAGACTCAGGTTCGCCAGCAACGGAATGTGGTAGACCACATCAAGAATCGCCGCGAGGCCACCGAGCAGACCGAGTAATGAACCCACCGACAAATCGATCTCGCCGCTGATGATCACCAGTACCATGCCGCAGGCAAGAATCCCGGTAATGGACATTTGCCGCAGCAGATTGGAGAGGTTGCGCGGGGTCAGGAACCCGCCCTCGGTCTGCCAACTGAAGAACAGCCAGATCAGCACCACGGCAAACACCAGCGCGAGCATTTTGTAGCGGGTGAACAGTTGTTTGACCTGATTCATTTACGCGGATTTCCGATCATTATTGTTATGGCTGCCAGGCTGACTGAGGGCGGCGGCGAGCACCTGTTCTTGCGTCAGTTCTCGGTTGATGAAGTCGCCACGCAACTGGCCTTCGCCGATCACCAGCACGCGGTCGGAAACCCCCAGCACTTCGGCCAACTCCGACGAGACCATGATGATCGACACACCGGCAGCGGCCAGTGCGCCCATCAATTTGTAGATTTCGTATTTGGCGCCGACGTCCACGCCTCGGGTCGGCTCATCGAGAATCAGTACCCGGGGTTTGGCCAACAGCATCTTCGCCAGCACGGCTTTTTGTTGATTGCCACCCGAAAGGCTGGTGATCGGCAGAAAAGGGCTGGCGGTCTTGAGGTGCAGGCGCGAGATTTCCTGATCGATGCAGCCCAGTTCGGCTTCGGCATCAATGCGGGTCAGTTTTGAGTAGTTGTCCAGCACGGCGAGGGTGATGTTCTGGCCGACGCCCAGGTCCGGAATGATGCCTTGGCGTTTGCGGTCCTCCGGCACCAGACACAGGCCGGCACGGATGGACTTGAGCGGCGTGCGGGTGTCTATGGCTTGCCCGTCCAGCCAGACTTCACCCTCGTGGCGACCGGGGTAAGCGCCGTACAGCGCGGTTACCAATTCGGTGCGGCCGGCACCGACCAGCCCGGCGATGCCGAGGATTTCCCCGCGCTTGAGCACGAAGGAAATATCGTCGACCCGTTTGCGCTTGGGGTTGTCGACGTCGTAGCAGGTGATGTGCCGGGCCTCGAAAATCACTTCGCCGATATCGTGTGGCTCGGAGGGGTAGAGGTTGCTCATTTCCCGTCCGACCATCTGGGTGATGATCTGCGCAATGTCCATGTCGTCCATGGCGGTGGTGGCGATGTGTTTGCCGTCGCGAATCACCGAAATGGTGTCGCACACGGCGGCCACTTCATCGAGCTTGTGCGAGATGTAGACGCAGGCCACGCCTTTGGCTTTGAGGTCGCGGATGATGTCCAGCAACACCTCGATTTCCGAACGGCTCAAGGCCGAGGAGGGCTCGTCAAGAATCAGTAGCCGGGCTTTCTTGTTCAGGGCCTTGGCGATTTCCACCAGTTGCTGATAGCCGCCGCCGTACTGCGAAACCGGCAGCGAAACGTTCATGTCCGGGACTTTCAATTCGCGCATCAGCGCTTCGGCGCGGTGGATCATCGCCGGGTAATTCATCCGCCCGCCGGGCAGCGTCAGTTCGTGGCCCATGAAAATGTTTTCGGCCACTGAAAGGTCGGGCACCAGCGTCAGTTCCTGGTGAATGATGACGATACCGGCGGCTTCCGTTTCGCTGATCGATTGCGCCCTGAGCGGTTGCCCGTCCCAGAGGATTTCACCGTCCCAGGTGCCGTGCGGGTAGACCGCCGAAAGGATCTTCATCAGCGTCGACTTGCCGGCGCCATTCTCGCCGCACAGGCCAACGCACTCGCCGGGCCTGACCTTGATGTCGATGCCGTTGAGCGCTTTGACACCGCCGAAGGTTTTGACGATGCCGTTCATTTGCAGCAGATAGTCGGACATGGACAGGGCTCGTATTCCAAAAGGATCAGACACTTAACCCTGTGGGAGCGAGCCTGCTCGCGAAGGCGTCTTTTCAGACAGAGCTGTACTGACTGACACTCCGCATTCGCGAGCAGGCTCGCTCCCACAAGGGTTTTTCGCATTACCGGAGATCACTTCCCGGCAATTTGCGCCTTGGTGTAGAAGCCGTCCTGTTCGAGCAGGTCGATGTTGTCCTTGGTCAGCGGGGTGGGCGTGAGCAGGATGGTGTCGACTTTTTTGCTGCCGTTGTCGTACTGCGAGCTGAAGGCAGGTTTTTCGTTGCGCGCCAGTTGCACCGAGAGCTTGGCGGCTTCGGTGGCGATGAGTTTCAGCGGTTTGTATACGGTCATGGTTTGCGTGCCGGCGATCACGCGTTTGACTGCGGCAAGGTCAGCGTCCTGCCCGGAAATCGGCACCTTGCCGGCCAGTTGCTGCGCCGCCAGTGCCTGGATCGCGCCACCGGCCGTGGCGTCGTTGGAGGCGACGATGCCGTCGATTTTGTTGTCGTTGCGGGTCAGAGCGTTTTCAACAATGCTCAGCGCTTCGGTCGGGTTCCATTCCTTCACCCACTGTTGGCCGACGATCTTGATATCGCCCTTGTCGATGGCCGGTTGCAGCACTTTCATCTGGCCTTCACGCAGGATCTTGGCGTTGTTGTCGGTGGGCGCACCTCCCAGCAAAAAGTAATTGCCCTTGGGCGCAGCATTCAGCACGCCGCTGGCCTGCATCTCGCCGACTTTTTCGTTATCGAAGGAAATGTAGGCGTCGACATCGGCGTTGAGGATCAGCCGATCATAGGACACGACTTTGATTCCGGCTTTCTTCGCTTCGGCCACCGCGTTGGTCAGCACCGTGGCGTTGAACGGCACGATGACGATGACATCGACGCCCCGGGAGATGAGGTTTTCGATCTGGGAAATCTGCTTCTGCTCGTTGGCATCGGCCGATTGGACGAAGACCTTGGCGTCCATTTTTTCGGCCGCCGCGACGAAGTAGTCACGGTCACGCGACCAGCGCTCCAGGCGCAGGTCATCAATGGAGAAACCGATTTTCGGGTGGGCTGCGTCAGCCATCACCGGCAGTGACAGCAGCGCCAGGGCAGTGGCCAATAGCGTGCGTTTTACGTTCTTCATGGTGGGGCGTCCTTTTATTGTTGTTGGAAAGACACGGCCTGACGATGAGTATCGGGCTGGTAAAACTGTAGAGAATCCGCAGACGCCGCAGGCACAGATTTGTCGTAGAAATGTCACCGCGTGGATGCGCCCGCAGACTCCCTGTGTGATCAGCGATAGATAAAGCGGTTGACGATGTTCTCGAGCATTTCCTGGCGACCGCTGACGGCTTGCGGGCTCAACTCGTTGGTGAACGCGTGCTCGGCCAGCGATTCAAGGTTGAAGTCACCCGCCATCACTGCCTGCCCGAACGGCTGCTGCCAACCGGCGTAGCGTTGATCCTTGAGCCGTTGCAGCTCGTCGTTCTGCACCATGGCCGCTGCGCGCTCCAGGGACAGGGCGAGAACGTCCATGGCACCGACGTGGCCATGGAACAGATCGATCTGATCAAGGCTTTGCCGGCGCACCTTGGAGTCGAAGTTGAAACCGCCGTTCTTGAAGCCGCCGGCCTTGAGGATTTCATAGGTGGCCAAGGTCAGTTCTTCGACGCTGTTGGGGAACTGATCGGTGTCCCAGCCGTTTTGCGGATCACCGCGGTTGGCATCGATGCTGCCGAAAATCCCCAAGGAAACGGCCGTCGCAATTTCGTGATGGAAGCTATGCCCGGCCAGCGTCGCGTGGTTGGCCTCGATGTTGACCTTGATTTCGTGCTCCAGCCCGAACTGCTGAAGAAAGCCGAACACGGTGGCGCTGTCGTAATCGTATTGGTGCTTGGTCGGCTCCTGCGGTTTTGGTTCGATCAATAGGTCGCCGGTGAAACCGATCTTGTGCTTGTGCTCGACCACCATGCGCATAAAGCGGCCCAACTGTTCGCGCTCGCGTTTCAAGTCCGTGTTGAGCAGGGTTTCATAGCCTTCACGACCGCCCCACAACACGTAGTTGGCGCCTTTCAGGCGATGGGTCGCGTTCATTGCGCTGAACACCTGGGCAGCGGCACAGGCGAACACTTCCGGATCGGGGTTGCTCGCGGCACCCGCTGCGAAACGCGGGTTGCTGAAGCAATTGGCGGTGCCCCACAAGAGCTTGATTCCGCTTTGTTCCTGATGTCGCTCCAGGTGATCTACCATCTGCGCGAAGTGGTTGCGATACTCCTTCAGAGAGCTGCCTTCGGGGGCGACATCGGTGTCATGGAAGCAGTAATAGTCGATACCCAGTTTGGAGAAGAATTCGAAGGCGGCGGCTGCTTTGCCAATCGCCAGCTCCATCGGGTCGCCGGCGTGTTGCCATGGGCGCTTGAACGTCCCCGCACCGAACACATCGGAACCCGGCCAGACGAACGTGTGCCAGTAACAGGCGGCCATGCGCAGGTGCTCGCGCATGGGTTTGCCGAGGATGAGTTTGTCGGCGTCGTAGTGACGAAAGGAGAGGGGAGAATCGCTATCCGGACCTTCGTAGCGAATCGCATCGACATCGGGGAAATACTGCATGGACCTTGTCCTTGTTGTTCTTGGCGGTGTCTCGATACTAGCAACGGCCCTGTGCCCGCTGATTATGAAAAACATCAACACGGGGTGCGATTTTGCGTATTGAGCTTCTCTGACCAGGCGCCTAGTCTGTGCCAATCGCCTCTGTGAAAAGGGGCCCGGGACAAGCATAAAAACAATGAAAACCGTACCGCCTGTTCACCGCATCGCCCTGTTGTTCAACGGCAGCAAAATCTACGACCGTGGCATCATCAGCGGCATCGGCAACTACCTGAGCAGCACCCGAGCTTCCTGGGACCTGTTTCTGGAAGAGGACTTCCTCTGTCGTTTGAAAGGCATCGAGCGCTGGCAGGGTGACGGGATCATTGCCGACTTCGACGACCCGCTGATTGGCGAGGCGCTGGCCGATATCCAGATGCCGGTGGTGGCGGTAGGGGGCTCGTACGAAGATAAACGCGCCTATCCGAAAGCGATTCCCTACGTCGCTACCGATAACAACGCGCTGATCAACCTGGCTTATACGCACTTGATCGAAGCAGGACTGCAACGTTTTGCCTGCTTCAGCCTGCCGGAAGCGCAGGCCAATCGCTGGGCCCAGGAGCGCGAAAAAGCCTTTCGCAAACTGATGAAACGCGACGGCCTGCACGGCGAAATCTATCGCGGCATGGGCACCAGCGCGCCGCTCTGGGACAGCGCAGTCGAACAACTGATCGCCTGGCTGCAAAGCCTGCCCAAACCCATCGGCATCATCGCCGTCAGCGACGCCCGTGCGCGCCAGTTGCTGCAAGCCTGCCTGACCGCCGGGATTGCCGTGCCAGAGCAAGTGGCATTGATCGGCATCGACAATGATCCGCTGACCCGCAGCCTGACCCGGGTGCCCCTGAGCTCGGTTATTCAGGGCACGGAAACCATGGGCCGTACCGCCGCGCAATTGCTTCACCAGATGCTGCACGGCATGCCGTCCGCCGGCACGCAAATCCTGATTCCGCCGGATGCTGTGAACGTGCAGGTGTCGAGCTTGCACCAACCGTTGGGCAATCCGTACGTCATGCAAGCGCTGCTGTTTATCCGCCAATACGCTTGCCAGGGCATCAAAACGGCGCAGGTCGCGGCTTATGTCGGTGTGTCGCGTTCGTCACTTGAAGCGCATTTTCGTGCTGAGCGAGGTTGCAGCGTGCATGACGAGATTTTGCGTTTCAAATTGGCAGCGGCGACTAGCAGCCTTAAAGATGCAGATTCAGTGATTGCCGACGTTGCGCGCAGTTGTGGGTTTAAGTCTGCGCAGTATTTGCACACGGTGTTTCGGCGGGAGTTTGGGTGTACGCCTCGGGAGTATCAGCAGGGGGCGGGAATGCGTTAAACCAAGCAGGTGGTTTCTGAGATCTCTAAGGTGCTGACGGATCGTAGAGTTACTGCAAGGGCACTTAGCGTAATACATGATTTAACATAATATACATTACACGTAACAATATGTTTCGAGATTAGCCCGGTTGCACGCTGGATTCAAATCTCTTGCAAGCCTCTCAAAGCGCCTTTCCGTGCAACCTGGGTCTCTTATTAATTCTGCCTCTCTCAACCCTCATTCCTCGTCAGCTTTTCAATCAGCGCTCGATGCTGTGGAAACGCTATCGTGAGTTTCTGGCGATTACCCATTTCCATATCGGCGAAATCAAATCCTGGTGATATGGCTTCACTGATCAGTCCAAATCCGTTTGAACCGTCCAGTAGTCGTGACGCTTTCCAGATGCCGCCCGGTACGTGCAATTGCAGTTGCTGTCCTGCCAAAACATCGTTGCCCATGACGAGAATCTGTAATGAGCCGTCAGCGTGGATCAAGCTGTATTCGATGGCGTCGCCCAAATGGAAATAATGCAGGATGTCAGACTGGTTGAAATGAAATTGGCCCACCGGTGATTGCTCGGTCAGCAGATAGTAGATCGACGTCATCAGGTAACGCGGGCCGCCAGCGGTTTCGAGCCAGTCACGATGGTCCGACTGATAGGTTCTGCGAAAATAGCCGCCTTCGAGATGAGGCTCGAGATTCAACGCATTGATTACGTCCTGCGCGCTTGCTTTACGTTGAATCATCGCCCGCTCCATTGATTTGATGGTGGCTTCTTGATAGCTCAACTAAACGGTCATTTAGTGTAGTTAACGTAATATCGACGAAAATAGAAGATTTTCACCATCATTACCCTACTCCATAAGTCGATCTGTTTCGCCCCGGCGGGATCAAAAGTCCACCGTTGCCGACAACAAATAAGTTCGCGGTGTCGAAAGCGTCAGTCCCGGCTCACTGTCATCCGAAGCGCCTGCCGAACTCCAGTAGCGTTTGTCCAGCACGTTCTCGACATTGGCGCGCAGCGTGACGGTTTTCTCATCGACTTTGAATGCATAACGCGTCCCTACGTCGAAGCGCTCCCAGGAGTCGATTTCCTTGTCGTTCGATTGGTCCAGATACTGCGCGCTGGAATAAATCCCGCGTCCGGTCAGCGTCAGGCCCTGCACCGTCGGCACGTCCCACTCTGCGCCCAGATTGACGTTGTATTTCGGCGTCGCCGGCGCGCGATTGCCGTCGAACGTGCCGTTGGTGGTATGAGTCAGCTCGCTGTCGATGTACATCACGCCACCGAGCAACCGCAAGCCTTTGAGCGGTTCGCCGAACACGCTCAGCTCCACGCCGTCGTTCTGTCGCTTGCCGTTGGGGCCGAAGACTCGGGTCGTTGCGTTGGTCTCGTAAGCCGGCTGCTTGATCCTGAATACTGCTGCCGTCAACGCATACGAACCGGCGTCGTACTTGGCACCGACCTCGACCTGACGGCTAATGAACGGTGGGAAGATTTCGTCCTCGTTGATGGAGGTCGACGGCGCGATCTTGCCCTGACTCAAACCTTCCATGTAGTTGGCGTACAGCGACAATCGGTCCGTTGCCTTGAACAGAATCCCGCCCGAGGGCGAGACCTTTTCTTCGTCGTAAGCCGTGTCACCTTTGACGTCATCGCTCCAGTCATCAACTTTCACCCGCTGCCAGCGAGCGCCGAGGGTCAGCAGCAATCGATCGTCGAAAAAGCCCAGGGTGTCGGACAGCGCTACGCCGCTGAAGCGGTTTTCGGTGTAGACCTTGGCGTCATTGCGTGTCGGCGTGCCGGGTTTTGCTGTTTCCACCGGGTCATACAGGTTGCTGCGCCCTGCCGCGTAACGCGCGCCGCCATTCTCGAAATCCATATAAAAGTAGCTGGCCGCCAGATTGACTTCGTGGCTCACAGGCCCGGTATGGAACCAGTTGCGCACGCCTGCCGTGGCGGTACGGACATTCTCGTCGCGGGTAAAATCTCGCGGTTGAACGCTGAAGTCGCCGGCATCGTTGGTCACGGAAACGGCGTGCCGAAGAAAGTCGTGATTGCTTTTCCGCGCACCGACGCCGCCGTACAGCATCACCGAATCACTGACATCAAACTCAGCGTTGAGCGTGCCGAAGGTGTCCTTGGTTTTCGCCTGAGTCCACGGTTGCGCGTAGTTGCGATGCACCTTATTCGCGCTCGGAACCTCGGCATTCGCCGCGACTTGTACGCGCTCTTGCGGTGCGTCGGTATCGCGCTCGGTGTGGCCGATATCGGTCGAAAACCGTAGGCGCTCGCCACGAAAGTCGAGGCCAAGCACAGCCATGTCACGGTCGACACTTTGATGATCCCATTCCGTGTCACCGGACTGTTTGACGCCGTTAAAACGTAGACCGAACTGGTTGTCCTCACCGAAACGGCGGCCGACATCCACGGCGCCACCGACTTGATTATTCGACGCGTAATTGGCGGTCAACGAGGTGATCGGCTTATCGGTAGCGCGCTTTGGCACCACGTTGATTCCTCCGCCCACGCTGCCCCGTGGCGAGATCCCGTTAATGAGCTGGCTCGGGCCTTTGAGAATATCGACGCGATCGGCCATTTCCATGTCAATGGTGTACGTCGGCAGCACGCCATAGAGGCCGTTATAGGCCACGTCGCTGTTAAACAGACTGAAACCACGGATGGTGAACTGCTCGTAACGGCCACCGGCCGGGTTGGTCGCGCGCACCGATGGGTCGCTGGCAATCAGATCACCCAGCGTGCGTGCCTGTTGGTTTTTAACGGTTTCGCTGGTGTAGGTGGTCATGCTGAACGGGGTTTCCATGAAGTCTTTCGACCCCAGCAAACCCTGTGAGCCGCGACGCGCCACCTGGCCTCCGGCAAAGACATCGGCACCTGTCGAATCGCTGGCGCCGAGGATCGAAGTCGGTGCCAGTTGCAGGCTGCTGCCTTCCGGCGCAGGAATCAGGGTGAAAGCGTGATCGCCCAGAGGCTGCAGTTGCAAGCCAGAACCCAGCAACAACCGGGTGAACCCCTCCTCCACGCCAAATTCACCCGACAAACCACTACTGTTGCGCCCGCTGACCAGCGCCGGATCGACCGACAGATTGACCCCGGCCAACCCGGCAAATCTTGTCAACGCTGCACTCAGACTGCCAGCCGGCACCTGATAACTGCGCCGGGCGTCTTCGGCCCAACTGGATTGAATCAACACAGGGCTGGCACTCAGGCTCAGCAGGAGGCTCAACTGCAACAACGGACGCAAACGACTTGGGAATACTGCGGGCATTGGAAGAAGCTCTCGATTTTGTTCACTTACCTGGAATGACCGGTGAGGCGAAAAAAAGGGACAGGCTTCAGCCAATATTTTGCCGAGGAGTAAGGGACACCCAGAACCGAGTACGGGTGTGGACATCGATCGGCAGGCTCGCCGCGAGCAGTGCGAGGATTTGATCGGTGTTGTCGAGGCGGAAACTGCCGGTGATGCGCAACGCTTCCAAGGCCGGGTCCCAGCGCAACAACCCCGAACGATAGCGACTCAGCTCGCGCAAGAAATCTCCCAGCGCTTGGTTCTGCGCCATCAACACACCGTCGCGCCAGCCCGGCATCAACGCATCGAATGCTTTGACGGAACCTGCGCCAGACGCTTGCAGGCTGACCTGCTGTCCTTGATTCAACACCAGCGCGGGTCCGTGCAACGGCTGTAACTGCACCGTACCGCTGACCACCGCAACATTGCAGTCACGCTCATTGAGACGCACGCACACCTCGCTGCGACTGACGATGATTCGCGCGTAACGCGCATTGATGGTCAGCGCCGAAGTGCCCGGAACGTTGAGCGCGATCTCGCCACGCACCAGCGTCACTTGCCGTGCCGGCAGATCGACATTCACTGCGCTGGCGGTGTTGAGTTGCATCGAACCGCCATCGGCCAACGGCAAACGCTGGCGCTCTCCAGTGCTGGTGTGCAGATCAGCACGCCATGCATCCATCGGCAATTGTCGATTGATCAGCCACGCTGCCGGCACCAGCGCGGCGAGACCGAGCGCACGTTTCAGCACAGCGCGACGCGCCAGATCCGGACGATCCAGCGTGGCCAGGGCCAACGCCGCCGGCACCGCGGAAAAGCGCTGGCGCAGCAGTTGAATCTTCTGCCAGGCATTTTCATGACGACTGTCACTGCTGCGCCAATGCTGCAGTCGCGCGTGATCGTCATCGGTGGCATCCCCGGATTCAAGCAGCGCCAGCCATTGCGCGGCGGCGCGTGCCACTTCGCGCACTTCTGCGTTGAGCGCTACGCGCATGCTAGATCCAACATCAAGCAATGCTCGTAAGCCTGCGCCATATAACGTTTTATTGTGCGATCTGAAACCTGCAGGCGCTCGGCGATTTCACGGTAACCGAGGCCCTCAAGTTGACTCCACAAAAACGCCCGGCGCACCGCTCGCGGCAAGCCATCGAGCAGCTCATCCAGCGCTTGCAGGGTTTCCAGCAGCAGCCAGCGCTGTTCGGGCGACGGCACGCACTCTTCAGGCAATTGCGCGAGGGCTTCGAGGTAGGCCTTTTCCAGACCGCGGCGGCTGTAGAAGTTGCTCAGCAGGCGCTTACCCACGGTCAGCAGATACGCGCGCGGTTCACGCATGTCGGCAATCGGTTGAGCGCTGCACAGCACGCGCAGGAAGGTGTCCTGGCTCAGGTCCGCCGCATCCCACGCGTTGCCGATGCGCCGCCGCAGCCAGGTTTCCAGCCAGCCTCGGTGATCGCGATACAGTTCGTGCAGGTGCTGCGGCGATGGCGTCGCTGCTTCTGTCATCTCAAAAGTCCTGCGCGAAGTCAGTTTCAAATGAGAGTGATTCTATTTAACTTGAGCGCCGACACAAAGCCTTTTTATCCGCAGCCGCGTTTATGAGCGCTTCAGCGTCTCACTCGGCAGCTCTTTGAACAGCGCCCGATAGCTGCTGGAAAACCTTCCCAAATGCCAGAACGACCAGTGCATCGCGACCTCGGCCACCGTAGTTTCCGTCGGCCGACGCTTGAGCAATTCGCGGTGTGCGCTGTTCAACCGGCGCAGGCGCAGCCAGTGACTCGGGGTCATCCCGGTGTAGGCCTTGAACGCCTGCTGCAACTGGCGCAGTGGCACCCCTGCCACGTGCGACAGTTCGAGCAGATTGAGGGTGTCTTCCGGAGAATCCGCCGCCCACTCCCCTACGCGTTTCATGATCATCCGCTCTTCGGTACGACGCTGTAAGCCGCCACGGTCGAGACTTGTGTGAGCGTTGTCGAGGATGAACAGACAGTCTTCGAGCAGCTGCTTTGTCAGCGCATCTTTATCAAGCAGATCAACAGCTTGCGACAACTTCGTGAGAGTCGAGCTTAACCATTTACTGAACAAGGCGTTCTGCCCGCAGTTGAGTTGGGTCATGAACAACCCTTCGAGTTTCGCCACATTCAGACCGTGCTGACGGACAAACTCCGGACCGAACACCACGGCGATTTCCTGGTAGTTCTCCGGGGTGATCCAGATGTTGCGGCTGTCTTCATTGAGCAGGTACAGCGCGTTGTCACTGCGATCAAAACAGAACGCCAGAGCACCCGATGGCGCGCTGAAATTCTGCTCGACGCGGGTGTTCATCTGCTCTTCATAGACCTCGACACCTTGCAGATCCAGATAGCGGATCTGCCCGGCGAAATGGCCTGGCGACATCTGCTGGTAATGCTGAACCCAGCCCGGTGTGACCCGGACTTGTTCGGCAACATCGGCGGTGTTGAACGCTTGGACGTGTAGCGGATTGCACGTTGTCATGGGGTGACCTTGCGCACTCTTTTGGTGCGCTTTGGTGCTGCTTAAAGTGGATAGATGGAACTGCAAGGCTCGCCCAAGATAGTCGTCAACGCGCCACAGGGGAAGGGGCGGAAGATGAAACCCGCCCTCCCCGGCGTCTATAAAACCAATAACGAGGTCTTTATGAATGCCCCTTTCGATCAGCTGTTCACGTGGCTGAAAGATCACAAGATTACCGAAGTCGAATGTGTGGTCAGCGACCTGACCGGCATTGCCCGCGGCAAGATCGCACCGACCAACAAGTTCCTGCATGAGCGAGGCATGCGCCTGCCGGAAAGTGTGCTGCTGCAAACGGTAACCGGGGATTTTGTCGACGACGACATCTACTACGACCTGCTCGATCCTGCCGACATCGACATGGTCTGCAAGCCAGTGGCTGACGCGGTCTACGTGATTCCATGGGCGATCGAACCGACCGCCATCGTCATCCACGACACCTTCGACAAGTTCGGCAACCCGATCGAACTGTCGCCGCGCAACGTCCTCAAGAAAGTCTTGCAGCTCTACACCGACAAGGGCTGGAAGCCGATCGTTGCGCCGGAAATGGAGTTCTACCTGACCCAGCGCTGCGAAGACCCGGACTTGCCGCTCAAAGCACCGCTGGGGCGTTCGGGCCGCGCGGAAAGCGGTCGGCAGTCGTTCTCCATCGATGCCGCCAACGAATTCGATCCGCTGTTCGAAGACGTCTACGACTGGTGCGAACTGCAAGGTCTGGATCTCGACACCTTGATCCACGAAGACGGTCCGGCGCAGATGGAAATCAACTTCCGTCACGGCGACGCGCTGGATCTGGCCGACCAGATCACCGTGTTCAAACGCACCATGCGAGAGGCGGCGCTCAAACACAACGTTGCGGCGACGTTCATGGCCAAGCCGATCGGCGATGAACCGGGCAGCGCCATGCACATCCACCAGAGCGTGGTGGACATCGCCACCGGCAAGCCGATCTTCGCCAACGCCGACGGGCAGATGAGCGAACTGTTCCTGCATTACATCGGCGGTTTGCAGAAATACATCCCGAAAGTGCTGCCGATGTTCGCGCCGAACGTCAACTCGTTCCGCCGCTTCCTGCCGGACACCTCGGCACCGGTCAACGTCGAATGGGGCGAAGAAAACCGCACCGTCGGCCTGCGCGTGCCGACTTCCAGCCCGGAAGCGATGCGCGTGGAGAACCGCCTGCCGGGCGCCGATGCCAACCCTTATCTGGCGATTGCTGCGAGCCTGCTCTGCGGTTACATCGGCATGGTTGACGGCATAGCGCCGAGCGCTGCGGTCCAGGGCCGCGCCTACGAACGCCGCAACCTGCGTCTGCCGATCACCATCGAAGAAGCGCTGACGCAGATGGAAGAGTGCGAGACCGTTGCGCAATACCTTGGCGACAAGTTCGTGCGTGGCTACGTCGCGGTGAAGCGTGCCGAGCATGAAAACTTCAAACGCGTGATCAGCTCGTGGGAGCGTGAGTTCCTGATGCTGAGCGTGTAACCCAACCTAAAAGATCCCCTATGTCGATCGTTCCCACGCTCTGCGTGGGAATGCAGCCCGGGACGCTCCGCGTTCCATCCAAAGCCGAACGCGGAGCGTCCGTTGAGGCATTCCCACGCAGAGCGTGGGAACGATCATTCTAAGAAGAGGTGTCGAAATGCGTCTGTTGAAATCCGTACTCCCGGTCGCCCTGAGCGTGCTGTGCAGCGCCGGAGCCCAAGCCCAACCCCAGGTTAGCGTCTACAACTGGACCGACTACATCGGCGAAACCACCCTCGCCGACTTCCAGAGCAAAACCGGGATCAAGGTGATCTACGACGTTTTCGACTCCAACGAAACCCTCGAAGGCAAACTCCTCGCCGGTCGCACCGGTTACGACGTGGTGGTGCCGTCCAACCACTTTCTTGCCCGTCAGGTGAAGGCCGGCGCGTTCCTCAAACTCGACCGCGCGCAACTGCCGAACTTCAAGAACCTCGACCCGAAGCTGCTCGAACTGCTGGAAAAGAACGACCCGGGTAACGAGCACTCGGTGCCGTACCTGTGGGGCACCAACGGCATCGGCTACAACGTCGACAAGGTCAAGCAAGTGCTGGGCATCGATCACATCGATTCCTGGGCCGTGCTGTTTGAACCCGAGAACCTGAAGAAACTCACCCAGTGCGGCGTGTCGATGATGGACTCCGCCGACGAAGTCTTCCCTGCCGTGCTCAATTACATGGGCATGGACCCGCGCAGCGAAAACCCCGAAGACTATAAAAAGGCTGAAGCGAAACTGCTGAGCATCCGCCCGTACATCACCTATTTCCACTCCTCGAAGTACGTATCGGACCTGGCCAATGGCGATATCTGCGTGGCCTTCGGTTATTCCGGCGACGTGTTCCAGGCGGCCAACCGGGCCAAAGAAGCCAAGAACGGCGTGAACATCGCCTACGCCATTCCAAAGGAAGGCGCCAACCTCTGGTTCGATCTGTTGGCGATCCCGGCCGATGCGAGCAACACCAAAGAAGCCCATGCTTTCATTAATTACCTGCTCGATCCGCAAGTGATCGCCAAGGTCAGCGCTTCGGTGGGTTACGCCAACCCGAACCCGGCCGCCAAGCAATTCATGGATCCGGAACTGGTCAACAACTCAGAGGTTTACCCACCTCAAGCCGTGCTCGACAAACTCTACATTTCTACCACCCCGCCCCAGGCGATCATGCGTCTGATGACCCGTTCCTGGAGCAAAGTGAAGTCGAACAAATGAATCAGTACACCGAAGAACACGCTCGCTCCTACTACGCTGCTTCGGCGCGGGCGACCACACCTTATCCGGTATTGGACGGTGACCTGACGGCCGATGTCTGCGTGATCGGCGGCGGGTTCACCGGGGTCAACACCGCCATCGAGCTGGCTCAGCGTGGGTTGTCGGTGGTGTTGATCGAAGCCCGCCGTATTGGCTGGGGCGCCAGTGGGCGCAATGGCGGCCAGTTGATTCGCGGGATCGGTCATGAAGTTGAAGGCTTCGCCAAATATGTCGGTCAGGAAGGCGTGCGCTATTTGCAGCGCGCCGGCATCGACTCGGTGGAACTGGTGCGTCAGCGCATCGGCGACAACGGCATCGAGTGTGATCTGCGCTGGGGCTTCTGCGACCTGGCCAACACCCCGGCGCAGTTCGCTGCCTTCAAGGATGAATTGGTCGACCTCGCCGAACTCGGTTACGCCCACGAAACCCGTCTGATCGGCGCGGAGCAGATCCGCCAACAAGTGGTGAATTCCGACCTCTATGCCGGCGGCCTGCTCGACATGGGTTCCGGTCACCTGCACCCGCTGGATCTGGTGCAAGGCGAAGCGCGGCTTGCCGCATCGCTGGGCGTACGGATTTTCGAGCAGAGTGAAGTGCTGGAGATCATCCACGGCCCGACCGTGCAGGTGCGTTGCGCACACGGTACGGTGCGCGCCGGCAGTCTGGTGCTCGGCTGCAATGCGCACCTGGACGAACTCGAACAACAACTCAGTGGCAAAGTCCTGCCCGCCGGCAGCTATATCATCGCCACTGAGCCATTGTCCGAGGAACGCACCGCGCAACTGATTCCGCAGAACCTCGCAGTGTGCGACCAGAAAGTCGGCCTCGATTACTACCGGCTTTCGGCAGACCGGCGCTTGCTGTTCGGCGGTGCCTGCCACTATTCCGGGCGCGATCCGGCGGACATCGCCGCGTACATGCGACCGAAGATGCTCAAGGTCTTCCCGCAATTGGCCGACGTGCGCATCGACTACCAGTGGGGCGGCAAGATCGGCATCACCGCCAACCGCTTCCCTCAGGTCGGTCGGCTCAAACAGCACCCGAACGTGTTCTATGCGCAGGGCTATTCCGGCCATGGCCTGAACGTCACCCACTGGTGCGCGAAACTGCTTGGCGAAGCCATTCATGCCGGGCACAGCCAAGGCATGGACGTGTTCAGCGGCGTGCCGCACATGACCTTCCCCGGCGGCCCGGCGCTGCGTTCGCCGCTGCTGGCACTGGGGATGTTCTGGTATCGCCTGCGGGAAATGCTCGGCTGACAGCGCAAACCGCGCTGTCGCGATCTGATCGTTCCCATGCTCTGCGTGGGAATGCCTCAAGGGACGCTCTGCGTCCAGTGACGCGGAGCGTCACGGGCTGCATTCCCACGCAGAGCGTGGGAACGATCAGGCGCAGGGGGCGCTATTCACATTTGCTCTATCGCCAAGCACTTCTATATTGATGAGGTGCTTTTGCGTTCCTGACGCTCAGTGCCCAATCAATCGAGGAGGACATGGATGAAGTCGTCAGCCACCGACGAGCCGCGAGCACCAGGCCAAGCCCCCGTGAAAACCCGCCGTTTCGGCATCTCGCTCGTCTGGATCGTGCCGATCGTCGCTGTGCTGGTGGGTATTTCGCTGGTGGTGCACAACATCCTGCAGGAAGGCCCGACCATCACCGTGACCTTCAAGACCGGTGACGGTCTCACGGCCAATAAAACCGAAGTCAAATACCGCAACGTGGTGATCGGGCATGTCTCGGATGTCGAACTGGCCGACGATCACAAAAGCGTGAACGCGACGATCAAACTGGCCAAGCAGGCTGAAAGCTTCACCCGTGAAGATTCGCAATTCTGGGTAGTGCGGCCACGAATCGGTGCCGGCGGCGTCTCGGGCATCGATACCCTGCTGTCCGGCGACTACATCGGTGCCGACATCGGCGAGGCCAATAATCGCTCGAAAAACTTCAAAGGCCTGGAGAACCCGCCACCCATCACCTATGGCGAACCGGGCAAAACCTTCTCCTTGCACACCTCGGACCTGGGCTCGCTGGACATCGGCTCACCGGTTTACTACCGCAAGATCCCCGTCGGCCAAGTGGTGTCCTATGCACTGAATCCCGATGGCAAAGGCGTCAACATCGAAGTGTTCATTCATTCACCGAATGACGCCTACGTCACCGAAAACACCCGTTTCTGGAACGCCAGTGGCGTGGATGTCAGCGTCGGCGCCAACGGTTTTGCGGTGAAAACCGAATCACTGTCGACCCTGCTGGTTGGCGGCATCGCCTTCCGGGCACCGGATTACAGCCCCAACGATAGTGTCGCCGCGGAAAACAAAGACTTCGAGCTCTTCGCCGATCAGACCGCCGCCCTCGCCCCGCCCAACGGCAAGGCGCAGTACCTGAGCCTGCGTTTCGATCAGGCCTTGCGTGGGCTGAAGGTCGATGCTCCGGTGGAATTTCTCGGCGTCGAAATAGGTCGGGTGGTGGCGGTCAATCTCGACTTCGACGAAGTCAAACGCACGTTCCCGGTCAACGTCGGCATCGTTATTTACCCGCAGCGCCTCGGTCGGGCGCATCAGAAAATGCTCAAGGCCTTCAATGGCGACGAAAACGACGAAGCCACTGGTGCGCGGCTGCTCGGCACTTTCATCGAAAACGGCCTGCGCGCCCAGGCCCGTAACGGCAACCTGCTCACCGGCCAGTTGTATATCGCGCTGGATTTCTACCCGAAAGCGCCAAAAGTCGCGTTTGACCCAACCGCCCGCCCGGTCAGCATCCCGACGATTCCGGGTAGCCTCGAACAGTTGCAGGAAAAACTCGAAGCGATGGTCAACAAGATCAACGCACTGCCAGTCGAGCGTATCGCCAGCAACCTCGACAGCAATCTGGTCGAACTGCGCAAAGGCCTGAGCCAATTCAACGCGAAGACCTTGCCGGGCGTGCAGACCACCCTCGCCGATGTCAGCAAGACCTTGCAGTCTGCCAGTTCAACGCTCGCCGAAGATTCGCCGCAACGCGAGAAACTCACCGAGACCCTCGACGAACTCGGACGTATGTCGCGCTCCCTGCGTGAACTGTCGGACTACTTGGGCCGTCATCCGGAATCGCTGATTCGTGGCCGTCCCGACAACGCGGCACCGCTGGACCTGAAAGGACCGCCACGCAATTGAGCACAGGAGCTGAACCCATGGCATCACCGCTGAAGATTACTGTGCTCGCTGCCGTTATGTTGCTGAGCGCCTGCCGCAGCGACCCGATCAGCTTTCATACGCTGACTCCGGTGCAACCGGGCAGCAGCCGCACTGGGGCGCAAATCCCGATTGAAGGCATCACCGTGCCGCCGCAAGTTGATCGCCCGCAAATCGTCATTCGCCAGGGCAATAGCGGTCTGGCGATTCTGGAAACCGAATGGTGGGGCGCGAGCCTTGCCGATGAATTGCGCAGTGCGCTGATCGATCAACTGAACAACACCAGCGCGCGTGGCAATGTCTCGGTGCGCATCGAGGTGCAGCGCTTCGATTCGATTCCCGGCCAGTACGCCTTGATCGATGCCAAATGGCGGCTGCGGCCATTGGGTGATACCGACAGTGAACTGGTGACCTGTCGCTCAACCTTGCAAACACCCTCGGGGCCGAGCATCGACGAACTGGTCAGCGCCCAGCAGAACAACGTCAAACGCCTGGCTGCGTTGATCAGTCAGGCGGCAGGTAACCCGCGCGGCTGTCCGCCCTCTTCCTGACACAACGTCACCGT
Organism: Pseudomonas sp. NPDC085632; assembly: GCF_044541255.1. Classification (NCBI taxonomy): domain Bacteria; kingdom Pseudomonadati; phylum Pseudomonadota; class Gammaproteobacteria; order Pseudomonadales; family Pseudomonadaceae; genus Pseudomonas; species Pseudomonas sp. NPDC085632. The sequence continues at coordinate 270,490 of NZ_JBITSX010000001.1, forward strand.
GAAGCGACAGCCATTCGGTTCGCGGGTGGTGAGTTGCACGCGCCAGCGTTGCTGAGTGCAGATCCGCTGCACCAGCGAAAGTCCCAGGCCGAGCCCTTCGCCGCGCTGTTCATCACCGCGCACGAAGGGCTGGAACATCGCATGGCGTCGCTCTTCGGGGATGCCGATGCCGCTGTCTTCGACCACAAAACTGTTTTCGTTGAGGGTCAGGCGTACGTAACCGTGGTCGGTGTAATGCCAGGCGTTGCGCAACAGATTACCCATCACTGATTGCAGGAAGGTCAGGTTGAAACGCGCTGCGCCGGCGAATTGAGGATCGTAGATAAACTCCAGACCTTTTTCGCGAATCAAACGTCCCCAGACTTCAGTCTGCGCATCGGCAATGTCCTTCAAGGTGCAAGTCGACTGCACACTGACTTCTTCAGGCTTGCGTGCAAGCATCAAAAAGGTTTCGACCAATTGGCGCATTTCGTGACTGGCCCGGGCAATCCGGCTGACTTGTGCCGTTGAACGGGCATCGAGTGACGGGTTGGCAAGCAGCAGCTCACAGGAGGTCGCGAGTACCATCAGCGGCGTGCGCAATTCATGGCTGACGTCGCTGGTGAAGAGTTTTTCCCGACTCAAGGTGGCCCGCAGGCGGCCTAACGTCTGATCGAATGACAGCGCCAGTTCGCCGACTTCATCGGCGGCATAATCAGGGTGCAACGGCGGCGCTACCTCGATGAGCTGATCGCGATGGCGCACTTGTCGGGCCAGACGAATCACCGGCGCCATGACCCTTCTTGCGAGCAATCGCCCAAGCACCAGCGCCAGAACAATGCTCAGGATAAATCCGACAATCACCACAATAAACAGCAGATGCTCACGCTGTTCGAGGCTTTCCTGGTCGCGCAACAGCACGTATCTGCGACCGCCGACGGCTTCGACCATCGCGTAGAAGTCATCGTTATGGAATCTGATTTCCTGAAACCCCATCGGCAGCGCCGCCAGTTGCTCGGTCAATGCCAGCGGCCCCTTGCCACCCTCGAAGAAAAACAGTTCGCTTTTTTCCGGTGTGTGGCTCCACAGACTGATGTCGTCCATTGCCAGCAATCGACGCAGACCGCCGCTGAGGGTGGTGCTGGTCAACTTGCGCTCGACCACATGCACGGTGGCGACGATCCCCAATGCAAATACACCCGCGACGAAGGCGCTCATCAGGGCGAATACAATCACGATCCGTTTCGTCAGGCTTTGCTTGAGATCCATGCGCTCGGGTGGCTCCTGTGTGGTTGTCCGGCGTCAAGGCAACGATAGACCAGGCCTGACCGTTACTCGACAGGACAGAGCTTCACCGCAACGGTGAACGCCGGGTAAGGCCCTCGATGAATAAAAACAGTACTTGAGTTTATTTATCAAATAGCCGCTTTAGTTACCCCGATCAACTTCTGGCATTTTTTTCACATGTTCTTCACTGCGCCCCAACGCGTGTGAACGTAGTGTTCAGCCTGCATTCAAGTAAACAGTCGTAAAGTTGCTCGCTGCCCAAGCCTTGCGTTGCACTGAATGAACTCTCCGGCGTTTAAAGAGGCAACATAGTGGCGCAATTATTTCAATTGAAAAGTTTATTCCGCTACTGGCGTACGCCGCGCTTTCGGCTATGGATTGCACTGGTGTGTGTCGTGGTTGTGGCCATTCTGGTCAGCGGGTTTGTGTGGTGGCCACGCTCGCCGACCGACCTCGATCATGCCGGGCGCAGCACCACCGCTGAATGGATAAAAGCCTGGCGGGCCGGTGAAGTCGTTGCGCTGGTGCGGCACACCGAACGCTGCGACCGGTCGAGCAATACCTGCCTGGGCCCGGCGGATGGCATTACCGAAGTGGGCAGCAGCGCGGCGCAAGAGGTCGGCCAAGGCTTCGTCAGACTGGGCATGCAGCAGGCCGAGGTGTTGAGCAGCCCGCTGACCCGCACGGCGCAAACCGCGCATTACATGTTCGGCCACGAGGCCCTCGCCGAAGACTGGCTGGCCACCTGCGGACCAACACTTCGCGATGAAATCATCGCGCGCAAAGTGGCGCAGCAGAATCTTGTGCTGGTCACCCACAGCGGTTGCATCAGTGATTTTGAAAAACAGACCGGTTTTCCTCACGCGATTGCCGCGGAGTATGGAAGTACCTTACTTGTACGAATTGATAACCAGAAACAACTTACAGTGCTGGGCATTATCAATACGCCGTTCTGGCAGACATTAGACGTCACACATAACCAATGAAAAAACCGCCACGGCTTCCAGTGTTTTAAGCCAGATACTTTTTTATTCGCCCCAAGGCTCAGTCATGACGTCCGATAACCCACCGTTGCGCCACGCTGCCCGTCATTTGCTGCAATCCCCGTCGCAGGTCGAACGCTGGGCGATCCCCGGGCTGATTCTGGCGTTTGTGCTGTTTTACCTGTTGCCGCTGATGACCCACGGTTTGTGGATCCCCGATGAAACCCGTTACGGCCAGATCAGCCAGGAAATGCTCCTGAGCGGCAATTGGGTCGCCCCGCACTTCATGGGCATTCGCTACTTCGAGAAACCGATTGCCGGCTACTGGATGATCGCCATCGGTCAGGCGATTTTCGGCGACAACCTGTTCGGTGTGCGCATCGCTTCGGCGCTCAGTACCGGGGTCAGCGTCTGGCTTGCGTACCTGTTGGCGCGCCGGCTCTGGAACAACCCGCGCATCAGCGCGGCGTGTGCCCTGCTGTACATGAGTTTTGGCCTGATCGCCGGTCAGGCAGGCTACGCCAACCTCGATCCGCAGTTCACCTTGTGGGTCAACCTCAGTCTGGTGGCGGTGTGGTTTGCCATCGACAGCAGCACCACAAAGGCCCGCCTCGGCAGTTGGGCATTGCTCGGCGCCGCTTGTGGCATGGGCCTGATGACCAAAGGCTTTCTCGCCCTGCTGCTGCCGGTGCTGATCGCCCTGCCCTACATGATCTGGCAGCGCCGCTTCGGCGAACTGCTGCGCTACGGTCTGGTGGCGGTGCTGGTTGCTGCGCTGGTCAGTGTGCCGTGGGCCTTGGCGGTACACGTTCGCGAACCGGACTTCTGGCGGTTCTTCTTCTGGCATGAACACATTCGCCGTTTCGCTGCGGGCGATGATGCCCAGCATGCGCGGCCATGGTGGTTCTACCTGCCGTTGCTGTTTGCTGCGACATTGCCGTGGGCCGTGCTGTTGCCGTCGACGTTGATCCGCACATGGCGCGAAAAGCGCGAGGCAAAAACTGCGTTTCTGGCGCTGTGGTTTGTGTTGCCGCTGGCCTTCTTCAGTCTGAGCAGCGGCAAACTGCCGACCTACATCATGCCGTGCCTGTTGCCGGCGGCCTTGCTCATGGGCCACACCGTGGTGAAATGGCTGGAGCAGCGCCACACCAAGGCTTTGCGCCTCAACGGCGTGATCAATACGGTTCTGGCCAGCGTTGCCCTGATTGCGCTGATCTATCTGCAGGTCACTAAAGAAATCTACGAACACACCGAGATGTTCAGCCTGTCGCTGGTGTTTATCGTGCTGATCGGCTGGATCATCGCCAACGCCCTGCAAATCATGCGGCCGCTGACGATGTGGGCCATGCCGGCGCTGGGCATTGGCCTGTTGATTGCCTTGCTGCCCGCCGCCATGCCGGCAACGGTCGTCGACAGCAAGATGCCCGACCAGTTTATTGCCGAGCATCAACAGGCCTTGAGCGAAGCATCCTCGCTATTGAGTAACGATCTGGGCGCCGCGTCGGCCTTGGCGTGGCGTCTGAAGCGGCCGCAAGTGGATCTGTTCAATACCGTCGGTGAACTGAAATACGGCCTCGACGATCCGGCCATGGCTGCCCGCAAGGTCGGTCTGGACGATGTCGGTCAGTGGATGACCGAAGCGCGCAAACAAGGCTCGGTGGCGGTAGTGATGCGCGTCAACAGCACCCAGGAAGCCCAGGAAATCGAATTGTTGCCGGCAGATGGCAAGCATTACCAGCGCGGCAACCTGCAGATCTACATTTTCGCCAAGCGCCAGCCATGACCGCCACTGCCCAAGAACGCAGGGCCTTGTTCATTCTGCTGTCCGCGACTGCCCTGATGCTGCTGCTCGGGCTGGGCAGTCGCGAACTGTGGGGCGCGGAAACCCGTTGGGCCAATATCGCCTTGCAGATGCTGCAGAGCGGTAACTACTTCGACCCCTATCTCAAGGGCGATCCGTACTACGACAAACCACTGCTGTCGTATTGGCTGATCACGGCTTCGTCCTGGCTGACTGGCGGGTTGGGGCCGTGGTCACTGCGTTTGTCCTCGGTGATTTCAGCGTGGCTCAGCGTCTGGCTGGTGTACCTGCTGGGCGAGCAATTGTTTCGCAAGGGCACCGGGCTGATTGCCGGATGGATGCTGGCGACGACGTTCTATTTTGTCTTCTGGGCGCGGGTCGCCACGGCCGACATTCTCACGGTCTGCGGGGTCCTGGCGGCGGTCTGGTGGTACTGGCGCGGGCCGGATGACACCCGGCTCTGGCGCTACGTGGTGTTTTTCGGCCTGCTGTCGTTGACGTCATTGTTCAAAGGCTTGATTGGTTTCATTCTGCCGGGGCTGGTCCTGCTGCCGCATCTGTTGCCGGGCGGGCGCTGGAAACGCCATCTCAACCTGCGCCTGTGCGCCGCGCTGCTGATCGCCGGCGCGTTCTATGGGTTGCCGTTCCTGCTCTCGCATATTTACGGATCCCCCGACTATCGGCAAAGCGGTCTGGAACTGGTGTTGCGGGAAAACGTCGTGCGGTTTTTCCAGCCGTTCGACAACATCGGCCCGATTTACACGTATTTGTTGTACCTGCCGGTCTACACCCTGCCCTGGGCGCCGTGCTGGCTCATTGCGTTGTGGGTGGCGCTGCGAAACTGGCGAAACATCGAACCAGACACCCGCTGGCTGATTCAGGGGCTAGGTCTGTTGCTGCTGTTTTTCACTGCCAGTGGCAGTCGGCGCAGCTATTACGTGTTGCCACTGGTGCCATTCGCGCAACTGCTCGGTGCGTGGTGGATCACCCGGCGCATGGCCACGCGCAAGCTCGACGGACGCGGTTGGACAATCGCTTTTGCAATCGCTACGGCCGTGATGGCCGGTGTGCTCGGTGTGCTGTATCCGTGGACCAACAGCGCTGGCGGCGTGATCCGTTTCGGCGAAACCGTGCGCGAGCAGGCCAGCCAACAGGCACCACTGAATCAGTGGCGCATGGTCATGATCGAGGTCGACAACAAAGTGCCGATGTACCTGCAAACCGGCGGCGCGCCCTTCTACTACGTGGCAGAAACCGCAGACTTCCCCCGTGCCGGCACCAGCGCTGCGTTGTTCGCCTGGCTGGAGCGCACTAGTGGTCAGCATTGGGATGCGCAACGCACCATCATCGTCGCGCAATACCGAAATGGCGATTCGCTGCCGCTGGATTATCTGAGCGCAGACCACCGGATCATCACCACCACGCCAACCCGCGGCGAACAAGTGTTCCATGGCCGCGCCGACCAGAGCGTCGCCTACCTGCCCAATCCCTCCTGAACACTTGACGCGGAATGACGCACGGCCACCGCGCGTCACCGAGTCGCTGCTAATCTGAATGGCAATGACATGTATTAACGGTTTGTTTGACGTTTTTTTCTCATTTGCCTCTCTACATTGCCTGCGGCTGAATATCTGCAAATCATTCGCATTGAAGGCTGCCCGCGAATGCCTGCCTATAACGTCTAAAAAATCAGGAGCGTTGTCGTCATGAATCCACAGTTTCCGTCCTTTCTGAAACGCGCATTGTTGGCCACCGTCCTGCTCAGTGCCGGCCACGCCTTCGCGGCTGACGGTGTTGGCTTGCTGGTTTACAACGCCCAACACGAAAGCCTGACCAAAGCCTGGGTGGCCGGATTCACCGAAGAAACGGGCATTCCGGTGACGATCCGCAATGGCGATGACACCGAAATGGGCAACCAGATCGTGCAGGAAGGCGCGGCCTCGCCGGCAGACGTGTTCCTCACTGAAAACTCCCCGGCGATGGTGCTGGTCGACAACGCCAAGCTGTTCGCCCCGATCGCGCCAGCCACGCTGGAACAAGTCGATGCGGCGTACCGCCCGGCTCATGGCCAGTGGATCGGCATCGCCGCGCGCTCAACGGTGTTCGTCTACAACCCGGTAAAACTGGCTGAGAAAGACCTGCCGAAATCCCTGCTGGATCTGGCCAGACCGGAGTGGAAAGGTCGTTGGGCCGCTTCACCGGCCGGTGCCGACTTCCAGGCCATCGTCGCCGCCGTGCTGGAGCAGAAAGGCGAAGCCGCCACCCTCGACTGGCTCAAAGGCATGAAAACCAACGCCACGGTGTATCGCGGCAACAGCGCAGTGCTCAAAGCGGTGAATGCCGGGCAAATCGACAGCGGCGTGATCTACCACTATTACAGCTTCGTCGATCAGTCCAAGACCGGCGAAAACAGCAAGAACACCAAGCTTTACTACTTCAAACACCAGGACCCGGGCGCGTTTGTCAGTACATCCGGCGCCGGTGTGCTGGCCTCCAGCAAACACCAGGAAGACGCGCAGAAGTTCGTCAAATACATCACCGGCAAAGAAGGCCAGGAGATTCTCCACAGCGGCACTTCGTTTGAGTACGCGGTTGGCAAAGACGCACCGTCCAACGCGAAACTGACGCCGCTGAAAGATCTCGACGCACCCAAAGTCGATGCGTCAAAACTCGACAGCAAGAAAGCCGTCGAGCTGATGACTCAGGCGGGAATCCTGTAAGTGCTCCCCGAAACCCTTCCTGCGCAGGTCGCTGCGGCCTCCTCCGCCAGCCTGAGGCTAAAACCCCGCGCCCTGACCGGGCGCGGTGGTTCTTGGGTGGTCGCGCTGGCCGTCGGCGTTTCACTGTTGTCGTTGCTACCGATCGCATTTGTGCTCGGTGTGTCGTGGGCCACCGGTTGGGCGACCATCGAAGCGTTGGTGTTTCGCCCACGGGTGGCGGAACTGCTGATCAACACCGTGCTGCTGGTGTTGATCACGTTACCGCTGTGCATCTTGCTTGGCACCGCACTGGCCTGGCTGACTGAGCGCACCAACCTGCCCGGTCGACGCCTGTGGTCATTGCTGGCCGTGGCGCCGCTGGCGGTGCCGGCGTTCGTTCACAGCTATGCGTGGGTCAGTCTGATTCCTTCGATTCACGGACTGCCGGCCGGCGTGCTGGTGTCGGTGATCGCTTATTTCCCGTTTCTTTACCTGCCGGTTGCGGCGACGTTGCGTCGCCTCGACCCGGCGATTGAAGACGTTGCCGAATCCCTCGGCCTGAAACCTTGGGCGGTGTTTTTCCGGGTGGTGTTGCCACAGTTGCGTCTGGCCATTTGTGGCGGTGCGTTGCTGGTCGGCTTGCACCTGCTGGCCGAATACGGCCTCTACGCGATGATCCGTTTTGATACCTTTACCACGGCGATTTTCGATCAGTTCAAATCAACCTTCAACGGCCCGGCGGCGAACATGCTGGCGGGCGTTCTGGCCTTGTGCTGTCTGGCGATGCTCACCGTCGAATCCGCCGCCCGAGGCAAGGCTCGCTACGCCCGCGTCGGTTCCGGTAGCGCTCGCGAACAACGCACGGTGCGCTTGAATCACGCCAGCGTGTTCCTTGGCTTGAGCCTGCAAGTGCTGACCTGTGTGCTCGCGCTCGGCGTACCGTTGCTGACGTTGGGGCGCTGGCTGATTGCCGGTGGCGCCGAGGTCTGGGGCGGCGGCGAACTGTTGCCGGCGCTGCTGCAAACCCTGTCGTTCGGGGTGGCCGGCGCACTGTTGACCAGTCTGGCGGCGATTCCGATTGCCTGGCTGTCGATTCGTGCGCCGGGCAAGTTGCAGCGCTTGCTTGAAGGCTGCAACTACATCACCAGTTCGCTGCCGGGGATTGTCGTGGCGCTGGCATTGGTCACCGTGACCATCCACTTCGCCCGGCCTATCTACCAGACCACCATCACCGTGCTGCTCGCCTATCTGCTGATGTTTCTGCCCCGCGCATTGGTCAGCCTGCGTGCCGGTTTCGCCCAGGCACCGGTCGAGCTGGAGAACATCGCGCAAAGCCTCGGCCGTTCGCCGTTGCGCGCCTTGTGGCTGATTACTTTGCGTCTCGCGGCACCGGGCGCTGCTGCCGGTGCCGCACTGGTGTTTCTGGCGATTACCAATGAATTGACCGCGACTTTGCTGCTCGCGCCTAACGGCACCCGCACCCTGGCCACCGGTTTCTGGGCCATGACCAGCGAAATCGATTACGCCGCCGCCGCGCCTTATGCGCTGTTGATGGTGTTGTTATCGCTGCCGCTGACCGCCCTCCTCTACCACCAATCCAGGCGCACCGCTGGCCGATGAACGCACTCGAACTGATTTCCCTGAACAAGTCCTTTGGCGCGCAGAAAGCGCTGGATGACATCTGCCTGTCGGTACCGACCGGCAGTCGCACGGTGATTGTTGGCCCGTCCGGCTCGGGCAAAACCACATTGCTGCGGATGATTGCCGGTTTCGAATTCCCCGATGCCGGCAGCCTGACCCTCAACGGTCAGGTGCTGGTCGACAGCACTCATGCCGTGCCCGCTTATCAACGGCAGATCGGCTACGTACCGCAGGACGGCGCGTTGTTTCCGCACATGACCGTCGCCGCCAATATCGGTTTCGGCCTGGCGCTGACCGGCACCGCCAGAGAGGAACGGATCAAGGCATTGATGGACAGCGTCTCGCTCGACGCCAACATGGCCAACCGTTGGCCGCATGAACTGTCCGGCGGCCAGCAGCAACGGGTTTCCCTTGCCCGGGCACTCGCCCAGCAACCACGACTGATGCTGCTCGATGAGCCGTTCTCCGCCCTCGACACCGGCCTGCGCAGTGCCATGCGCAAAATGGTTGCGCGACTGCTGGAGGACGCGGGCGTCACGACGATTCTGGTAACCCACGATCAAGGCGAAGCGCTGTCATTTGCCGATCAGTTGGCGGTGATGCGCGGCGGACGGCTGGTGCAGTCCGGGCATCCGATGGATCTTTACCGATACCCGCACGACGAGCAGACCGCACACTTTCTCGGCGAAGCCGTGGTGATGCCGGCGCGGATCGACTCCGGTCTGGCCCACTGCGATCTCGGTCCGGTGCCGGTGAACAGCAACGGTTTTAGCGGCAACGCGCAGATTATGCTCAGGCCCGAGCAGTTGCAGTTGTCCGGTACGGTGATCGGTAACCAAGGCTGTCACGCCGTGGTCACCGAACGGGATTTCGCCGGCAACACCTGCACCCTCACGGTTGAACTGCGCTCGCCCGTCAATCAGCAACCCGGCCGCTCGTTGTTGGTCCGCAGTTCCGGCATGCACGCGCCACCGCCCGGCAGCGACGTACAGTTATCGGTACTCGGTGCTGCTCACATCTTCGCGCTTTCCTGATCACAGATCGAAGCGGTCCACCGCCCGCCGCCGCTCGTTGTCATCACGGACATCGTAGTTGGCGGTGGTCTGGATGTTGCTGTGATGCGCCAGCTTCTGTGCGATCGACAGGTCATGCTCCTCGATCACCCGGGTGATGAACGAACGGCGGAAATCGTGGGGCATGATCTTCACCCCGACCTGCGTGCCGCGCTGGCGGGCGATGTAGTAGATCGCGTGTTTGGTGATGCGCTCGCGGGTAATGTGGCTGCCGCGACGGATACGGTTGAACAGAAAGGCATCGTCGCTCTCGCCTTCCTTGAGTTCTGAACGCCGCAGCTCCAGCCACGCATCGAGTTTGGCGAAGGCCCAGGCCGGCGCGTACTTGATCAGTTGCTTGTTGCCCTTGCCGGTGACGGTCAGGCTGCGTTCAGTGAAGTCGACCTGATTCAAGTCCAGATCCACCGACTCCGACTTACGCATGCCGGTGCCGTACAACAGCGCAATCACTGCCGCGTCGCGCAGGCCTTGCGGGCGTGGATCGGCGGCGCACACTTCCATCAATTCATGGATCAACGTGCGCTTCAAGTTGCGCCCCTGCGACAACCGCGTACCGGCAATGGCTTTGACCGAGCGCATCTTCAACAGATGATCCTGAGAGATCAAACTCATCCGCCACGCTTCATTCATCACGCCGCGCACGGCATTTACATAAAGCGAAGAAGTGTTCGGCGCATAGTTGTCTTCGCGCAATGCGGCAACCAGAGCGACCACATCTTCAGGTTGCAATGCGTGCCAGGGAATTTCTTCGACATTCATGTCTTCAAAACCGAGACGGTCGGCCGCGTCCTGCAAAACGTAGCGCATGGTCAACTGGCTGGAGGGGGCCAGGCGCGCCAGATACAGGGTCATCGGATTGGTTTGGCGGGTTTGCAGCGGTACAACGGACAAGTCAGTCAAACGTAAAGGCCTTGAGTAAAAACAATTCAACACAGCAACTAACAACTGCAACATTTCCCCTATAAAGGGGACACTTCCGTAGGACTTTTCTACTAAAAACGACGATAAACGGTAGAAGTCTGAACAGCGGCTGTATGAGTTCTAGATAAACGATTCGCCGACCGGTTTTTCATGTTCCTTTCACAAAAACGGGCATAACCTTAATTCCAACAGATCCTGCGTCGGCCCTGTCCAAACTGCCGCGCGAAGCCGCAAAAGTCAACCGCACACCGACGGTAAGTCGTCTCAGCAACTTATTGATGCAGAGGAGTTTTTTGCGTCTACGCTGAAATTGGATCCTATTTGGTGAGTTGGTTTTCTTCTGATCGTTTGTGATGAGGTGTTCATGAGTCAGGCGTTTCTCCCCTTTTCTCGTCCAAGTATCGGCGATGAAGAAATTGCAGCCGTAGAACAAGTCTTGCGTTCCGGCTGGATCACTACCGGGCCGAAAAACCAGGCACTCGAAGAACAATTCGCGCATTACGTTGGCTGCCGTCACGCGGTAGCACTTTCGTCCGCCACCGGCGGCATGCACATCACCTTGCTGGCCTTGGGCATTGGCCCCGGCGACGAAGTCATCACCCCGTCGCAGACCTGGGTCTCGACCGCCAATATGATCTCGCTGCTCGGCGCCACACCGGTGTTCGTCGACGTCGACCGCGACACCCTGATGACCGACGCCGCGCGCATCGAAGCCGCCATCACCCCACGCACCAAAGCGATCATCCCGGTGCATTACGCCGGCGCCGCGTTCGATCTCGATCCGCTCTACGCGTTGGCCGACAAACACGGCATCGCGGTGATCGAAGACGCCGCCCACGCTGCTGGCACCCGCTACAAGGGCCGTCACGTCGGTGCGCAAGGCACGGCGATTTTCTCCTTCCACGCAATCAAGAACATGACCTGTGCCGAAGGCGCGATGTTCGTCACCGACAACGAAGCCCTCGCCAGTCGCGTGCGCATGCTCAAATTCCACGGTCTGGGCGTTGACGCCTACGACCGCCTGACCGGTGGCCGCAAGCCGCAGGCGCAAGTGATGGAGCCAGGGTTCAAATACAACCTCGCCGACATCAACGCCGCGATTGCCCTGGTACAGCTTGAGCGTCTGGACGCGATCAACGCCCGCCGCAGCGAACTGGCCGCCGCCTACCGGCAAAAACTCGACGGCCTGCCGGTGCAACCGCTGGCCGTGCCCGCCTACGCCCAACAGCACGCCTGGCACCTGTTCATCCTGCGCATCGACAGCGAGCGCTGCGGCATGGACCGCGAAGCCTTCATGAAAGGCTTGCAGGACCAGGGCATCGGCACTGGTATCCATTTCATCGCCACCCACCTGCACACCTGGTATCGCCAGCGTGACCCCGACCTGTACCTGCCCAACACCGAATGGAACTCGGCGCGGCTGTGCTCGATTCCGTTGTTCCCCGACATGAGCGATCAAGACCTTGATCGTGTGGTCGGCGCCATCGCCACTCTTATGGATAAACGCCTGTGAAACCCTATCCGATCCGCTGTGTGTCGATCGTCATCCCGGTCTACAACGAACAGGACAGCCTGCCGGAGCTGTTGCGCCGCACCGAAGCGGCCTGCCGCATGCTGCGTCACGACTATGAGATTGTCCTCGTCGACGACGGCAGCCGTGATGAGTCCGCCAACCTGCTTGAAGAAGCCGCGAGCCGTGAAGACAGTCCATTCGTGGCGGTCATCCTCAATCGTAACTATGGCCAGCACGCGGCAATCATGGCCGGCTTCGAGCAGTGCAAAGGCGATGTGGTCATCACCCTCGACGCCGACCTGCAGAACCCGCCGGAAGAAATCCCGCGTCTGGTCGCTGAAGCCGAAAAGGGTTTCGATGTGGTCGGCACGGTGCGCGGCAATCGTCAGGATTCGGCGTTGCGCCGCTACCCGTCGAAGCTGATCAACCTCGCCGTGCAGCGCTCCACCGGCGTCGCCATGAGCGATTACGGCTGCATGCTCCGCGCTTACCGGCGGACGATCATCGACGCGATGCTGGCCTGCCGTGAGCGCAGCACGTTCATCCCGATTCTGGCCAACAGCTTCGCCCGCCACACCACGGAAATCGTCGTCGCCCATGCCGAGCGCGAACACGGCGATTCGAAGTACAGCCCGATGCGTTTGATCAACCTGATGTTTGACTTGATCACCTGCATGACCACCACGCCGTTGCGCCTGCTGAGCATCGTCGGTTTCACCATGGCCGGTCTGGGCCTGCTGTTTGCTTTCGCGTTGATCGTCATGCGCCTGGCGTTCGGTTCCGGCTGGGCCGGTGACGGCATGTTCGTGCTGTTCGCCGTGCTGTTCGTGTTCACCGGTGGCCAGTTCATCGGCATGGGTCTGCTCGGCGAATACCTGGGGCGCATGTACAGCGACGTGCGCGCCCGCCCGCGTTTCTTCATTGAAAAAGTCTTGCGCAGTCACGCCGCCGAGCCGGCGCCTGCGGTCACTGTTGACGGTCTCTCTTCTACTTCTACTACCGGTCAGGTTCACTCATGAGTGCAAAAACTGTTGTCTTCGCTTACCACGATATTGGCTGCGCCGGCATTCAAGGCCTGCTCGACAGCGGCTATGACATCGCAGCGGTGTTCACTCACGCGGATGACCCGAAAGAAAACGCTTTTTACGGCTCGGTTGCGCAACTGTGCGCCACCAAAGGCATCCCGGTGCATGCGCCGGAAGATGTCAATCACCCGCTGTGGATCGAGCGGATTGCCAAGCTCGATCCTGACTATATTTTCTCCTTCTACTACCGCAACCTGCTGAGCGAGCCGTTGCTGGCCGTGGCCAAAAAAGGCGCGTTCAACCTGCACGGTTCCCTGCTGCCAAGCTACCGTGGCCGCGCCCCGGCGAACTGGGTACTGGTCAACGGCGAAACCGAAACCGGCGTCACCCTGCACCGCATGGTCAAACGCGCCGACGCCGGCGCCATCGTTGCCCAGCAGCGTGTTGCCATTGAACGCAGCGACACCGCGTTGAGCCTGCACGGCAAGCTGCGCATCGCCGCGACGGATCTGCTGCGCGACACCTTGCCGGCCATGCTGCAAGGCAAAATCAGCGAAACTGCGCAGGACGAATCGAAAGCCACTGTATTCGGTCGTCGCACCGCAGCGGACGGCAAACTGGTCTGGGCCAAACCGGCGGAGCAACTGTTCAACCTGGTGCGTGCGGTGACCCAGCCGTATCCGGGCGCCTTCTGTGCCGTGGGCGAACACAAGTTGATCGTCTGGAGTGCCGAAGTCGTCAAAGGCAACGACGGCCAGGCGCCGGGCCGGGTGATCAGCGTCGATCCGCTGCGCATTGCCTGCGGTGAAGACTCGCTGGTGATCCTCTCCGGTCAACGCAACGACAACGGTCTGTTTCTCAGCGGCCCGCAACTGGCCAACGAGCTGGGTCTGGTCGATGGCTCGCTGCTGCGCGGGGCTGAATCCGGCCGCGCGCCACGTCGCACCCGTGTGCTGATCCTCGGCGTCAACGGCTTTATCGGCAATCACTTGTCCGAACGTCTGCTGCGCGATGACCGTTACGAAGTCTATGGCCTGGACATCGGTTCCGACGCCATCGACCGTCTGCGCAGCCATCCGCACTTCCACTACGTCGAAGGCGACATCAGCATTCACTCCGAGTGGATCGAGTACCACATCAAGAAGTGCGACGTGGTCCTGCCGCTGGTGGCCATCGCTACACCGATCGAATACACCCGCAACCCGTTGCGCGTGTTCGAACTCGACTTCGAAGAAAACCTGAAACTGGTGCGCTACTGCGTCAAGTACAACAAGCGCGTGATCTTTCCGTCGACCTCGGAAGTCTATGGCATGTGCCAGGACAAGCATTTTGACGAAGACTCGTCGAACCTGGTGGTCGGCCCGATCAACAAGCAGCGCTGGATCTACTCGGTGTCCAAGCAACTGCTGGACCGGGTGATCTGGGCGTACGGCGCCAAGGGTTTGAATTTCACCCTGTTCCGCCCGTTCAACTGGATGGGTCCGCGCCTTGATCGCCTGGACTCGGCACGCATCGGCAGCTCCCGCGCCATTACGCAGTTGATCCTCAATCTGGTGGAAGGCACGCCGATTCGCCTGTTCGATGGCGGCGAGCAGAAACGCTGCTTCACCGACATCGCTGACGGCGTCGAGGCCCTGGCCCGGATCATCGACAACGACAACGACGTCTGCAACGGCCAGATCATCAACATCGGCAACCCGGACAACGAAGCCAGCATCCGCCAGTTGGGTGAAGAGCTGCTGCGTCAATTCGAAGCGCATCCGCTGCGTGACAACTTCCCTCCGTTCGCCGGTTTCCGCGACGTGGAAAGCAAGGCGTTCTACGGTGCCGGTTACCAGGACGTCGAGCACCGCAAACCAAGCATTGCCAACGCCAAGCGTCTGCTCGACTGGACGCCGACAGTGGAAATGCGCGAGACCATTGGCAACACGCTCGATTTCTTCTTGCGTGAAGCCATGCTCGAACAAGCGGACAAGCGCTAATGCAGGCAGGCCTTCGTATCGATGTCGACACCTACCGAGGCACCCGTGAAGGGGTGCCGCGGCTGCTCGAAATGCTCGACGAGGCGCAGATCAAGGCAACGTTTTTCTTCAGTGTCGGCCCCGACAACATGGGCCGGCATCTGTGGCGCCTGATCCGCCCGCAGTTTCTCTGGAAGATGCTCCGCTCCAACGCCGCCGGTCTGTACGGCTGGGACATTCTGCTGGCCGGCACTGCGTGGCCGGGCAAGTCGATTGGCCGTGACCTCGGGCACCTGATGCGTCAGGCCCGCGATGCCGGTCATGAAGTCGGTTTGCACGCCTGGGATCACCACGGCTGGCAAGCCAATGCCGGGCGCTGGAGCAACGCGCAACTGATCGAGCAGATCCGTCAGGGCGTCGACACCTTGAGCGACATTCTCGGCGCGAAAGTCGAGTGCTCGGCCGCCGCCGGTTGGCGTGCCGACGAACGTGTGATCGAGGCCAAGCAAGCCTTCGGTTTTCGCTACAACAGCGATTGCCGTGGGCAACGCCTGTTCCGTCCGCTGCTGGCCGATGGCACGCCGGGCACACCGCAGATTCCGGTGGACCTGCCGACCTTCGACGAGGTTGTCGGCCCCATCGTCGCGGCGCGGGATTTCAACGGTTTCATTCTCGATCACTTCCGCCCGCAACAGCTCAACGTCTACACCATCCATGCCGAAGTAGAAGGGATTCTGATGGCTGAGGATTTTCGTCAACTGCTGGCCGAAGCACGCCAGCGAGGTATCGACTTCAAACCGCTGGGCGATTTGCTGCCCGAGTTCTTCAACACCTTGCCCGTGGGTCGCGTGCAACGCGGCGCCCTCGACGGCCGTGAAGGCTGGCTGGGAGTGCAAGGCGCATGACTAAACGCTGGACGCTGCCACTGCTGTTGCTGGTCATTTGCTTGCTGGCCTATCTGCTGCCGCTGGGCACGCACGGCTTGTGGATTCCCGACGAAACCCGTTACGCACAGATCAGTCAGGACATGCTGCTGAGCGGCAACTGGGTGTCGCCGCACTTCATGAGCCTGCGCTATTTCGAGAAACCGATTGCCGGTTACTGGATGATCGCACTGGGGCAGGAGTTGTTCGGGCAGAACCTGTTCGGCGTGCGCTTTGCGTCTGCCCTGAGCACTGGCTTGAGCGTGTTGCTGTGCTATCTGGTCGCCCGGCGCTTGTGGAACGAGCCGCGCAAAAGCTTCGTCTGCGCCCTGCTCTACATGAGTTTTACCGTGGTTGCCGGTCAGGCCGGTTACGCCAACCTCGATCCGCAATTCACCTTCTGGGTCAATCTGAGTCTGGTGGCGCTGTGGTTTGCCGTCGACAGCCAGACCACGGGTAAACGCATGGCCGCGTGGGCAGTGTTGGGACTGGCCTGCGGCATGGGTTTCATGACCAAGGGTTTTCTCGCCTGGCTGCTGCCGGTGTTGATTGCGCTGCCGTGGATGCTCTGGCAGAAACGCTGGCGTGAACTGCTGATGTTCGGCCCGGTGGCGATTGCCGTGGCGATCCTTGTCAGCCTGCCGTGGGTGCTTTCGGTGCATGCGCAGGAGCCGGACTACTGGCGGTTCTTCTTCTGGCACGAACACATTCGCCGCTTTGCCGGGGACGATGCCCAGCATGATGCACCGTGGTGGTTCTATCTGCCGCTGTTGGTGGCGTTCAGTCTGCCGTGGGTGGGGTTGCTGCCGACTGCGTTCAAGCAGGCATGGCAAAGCCGCGTCCAGCCAAAAGTCGTGTTTGTGTTGCTGTGGCTGCTGATGCCGCTGGGGTTTTTCAGTCTGGCCAACGGCAAATTGCCAACCTACATCCTGCCATGTCTGCTGCCGATGGCGTTGCTGCTGGGCAACGCGCTGGCCGACCGCTTGCGTCTTGAGCAAGGTCGCGCGCTGAGCATCAATGGTCTGCTCAATCTGTTGCTGGGCGTCGTCACATTGATCGCGCTGGTGTACCTGCAACTGAGCAAACCGGTCTACGACCACGAACTGCACAGTCTGGTGCTGGTGTTTATCGCGCTGATCGGCTGGATCATCGCCAACCTGCTGCAAGCCTTTCTGCCGCTGCAATGCTGGGCGGCGCCGGCATTCGGCAGCCTGTTGCTGATCGCAGTGTTGCCGGCGGCGCTGCCGAAATCGGTGGTCGCCAACAAGATGCCGGATCAGTTCATCAAGCATCACGTCACGGAACTTTCGCAAACCACCCACCTGCTGAGCAACGACCTGGGCGCTGCTTCGGCGCTGGCCTGGCGCCTGAAAACCCCGCAAGTCGCGTTGTACAACACGATAGGCGAATTGAAATATGGCCTTGCCTATCCTGACGGCATTCAACAGCGGGTCGATCCCGATCAAGTGCAACAGTGGATGCGCGAGGCGCGCCGCAGCGGTTCGGTCGGCGTGGTGATGCGCGTCAAGGGGCAGGACGAACTGGACGAAATCGACCGACTGCCGAAGGACGGCATCCGTTACGAACAGGGCAACCTGGTGATCATGATCCTGCCCAAGGAGGCGTCATGAGCCTGTTGCTGCTGTTGGCCGCGTGCCTGCTGACCTGTCTGGGCCAAGTGGCGCAGAAATACGCCGTGGAGAGCTGGCGCGGCGTCGAGTCGAGCTGGGCGGACAAACTGCGCTCGCCGTGGTTGTGGCTGGCCCTGCTCGCCCTCGGCTCGGGTCTGCTGGTCTGGCTGCTGGTGTTGCAGCGTCTGGAAGTCGGCATCGCCTACCCGATGCTCAGCCTCAATTTCGTGCTGATCACCCTGATCGCGCGCTTCGTCTTCCGTGAACCCATCGACCGTCAGCATTGGCTCGGTGTGGCGTTGGTGATCGGTGGCGTGGTTTTGTTGGGGCAACAATCATGAACCCGCGTCGTGGCATCACCTTCGCCCTCGGCAGTGTGTTCCTCGTCAGCGCTGCGCAACTGGGCATGCGCTGGAGCATGACCCGTATACCCGCACCTGACCAATGGCTGCACATCGACAGCCTCGACTGGCGCGCGCTGGCCGTGGTCATTGCGGCGATCTTCGCCTACGCCCTGTCGATGCTCTGCTGGCTCGCCGCCCTGCGCGATCTGCCGCTGGGCCGGGCTTACTCACTGCTGAGCATCAGCTACGCGCTGGTGTATCTGTTGGCGGCCAGTCTGCCGCTGTTCAACGAATCCTTCAGTTTCACTAAATCACTGGGCGTGGCGCTGGTCATGCTCGGGGTCATCACCATCAACACTCGTCCGGCTCGTGCGCCCGAATTCAGGAGTGCTCCATGAGAATCACAGTATTTGGCAGCGGTTACGTCGGTCTGGTGCAAGCGGCTGTGTTGGCCGAAGTCGGCCATGATGTCGTGTGCATGGACGTCGACCAGAAGAAGGTCGACCTGTTGCGCCAGGGTCACGTCAGCATTTTCGAACCGGGGCTGGCCAGCCTGGTGCGCGAAGGTCTCGACTCCAAACGCCTGCAATTCACCACCGATGAAAAACTCGCCGTGCAGCACGGGCGGGTAGCGTTCATTGCGGTGGGTACGCCGTCGCGTGAGGACGGCTCGGCGGATCTGCGTTACGTGCTGTCGGTGGGTGACGCGATTGCCCGCCATCGTGAACAGCCATTGATTCTGGTGGAAAAATCCACGGTGCCGGTGGGCACTGGCGACACCCTGCGCACGCACATTGAAAAAGCCTTGATCAAGGTCGGTCGTCTGCTGCAGTTCGATATCGTCTCCAACCCGGAATTCCTCAAGGAAGGCTCGGCGGTTGCCGACTGCCGCCGTCCGGATCGTATCGTCATCGGCTGCGAAGGTGATGAGGTGCGCGACGTGATGCGTGACTTGTATTCACCGTTCAACCGCAACCACGACCGCATCATGTTCATGGACCTGCGCAGCGCCGAGCTGACCAAATACGCCGCCAACTGCATGCTGGCGACCAAGATCAGCTTCATCAACCAGATCGCCGAACTCGCCGAGCACTTGGGCGCCGACATCGAGTCAGTGCGTCAGGGCATCGGTGCCGATACGCGCATCGGTTACCACTTCATCTACCCGGGCTGCGGCTATGGCGGTTCGTGCTTCCCCAAAGACATGCGCGCGTTGATCCACAGTGCCGAAGAGGCGCATTGCTCCAGCGATCTGCTGCAAGCGGTCGAGGCGATCAACCAGCGGCAGAAACACAAGTTGTTCGAGCGTATCAACGCGTTCTACAAGGGCGACCTGCGCGGCAAGACCTTCGCCCTCTGGGGCCTGGCATTCAAACCGAACACCGACGACATGCGCGACGCGCCGAGCCGCGTCTTGCTGGAAGAGTTGTGGGCCGCCGGTGCCAGCGTGCGCGCGTTCGATCCGGAAGCCATGCAGGAAACCCAGAACCTTTACCCGGACGAATCGAAACTGATGCTGATGGGCACGCCTGAGTCGGTACTGCCCGGCGCAGACGCACTGATCATCTGCACCGAATGGCAGCAGTTCAAGGCGCCGGATTTCGAGCTGATCAAACAACGCCTCAACACCCCGGTGATTTTCGACGGGCGCAACTTGTACGACGCCGAGCGTCTGGCGCGCAATGGCTTCCATTACTTCCCGATGGGCCGTGGCGAATCGCGCACATTGCCGATCCCGCTGCAACAGTGGCCGCACGCGTCCGACGTCGCTTGATAGCGTTAACGCCTGAGATTCGCCGGCAGTCCCTGATCGCAGGGCTGCTGGCGTTTTTAGTGTTCATGGCCGGGGTCTATGGGCAGGCCCCTATCGGTTTCGATTCGCGGTTTGTGTTGTTCGCACAGGAAATGCTGCGCCATGGGCCGACGGTGTTTCCGACCACCTATGGTCAGCCGTACGCGGATTATTCAGCGGTTTCGACGCTGTTTATCTGGCTGCTGTCGTCGCCGTTTGGCGCAGTGAATGCGTTGACCGCGTGGGCGCCGAGTGCGATCGCCGGCGCGCTGATCGTGACGTTGATGTACCGACTGTTGGCGCCGTACTCGCGGCGCTGGGCGTTGATCAGTATCGCGCTGCTGATGCTCACCGGTGGCTTTGTCACTGAAGTACGCGCGGTGTCGCAGGACTTGATGCTCGCGGCGGTGGCGTTTGCGCTGTTTTATCTGGGTTATGCCCGTGATCATTTTGGTGGCAGACGTCACTGGCCGTTGATCTTCGTATTGCTGTTGCTGGGGTTCGGTATTCGCGGGCCGATGGGGCTGGTGGTGCCGACCGGCATGCTCTGCAGCTATTACCTGCTCAACCGTGAATGGCCGCGGTTGCTGGTGTTCGGTGTGCTGGCTTCGGCGTTGCTGGTCGCGTGTGTCGGGCTGTTGTTGTGGCTGGCGCAGGTCAGCGGTGGTCCGGCGTTCATGCAGGACGTGATCCGCATGCAGTTCATGGGGCGCATGGACGGCAGCGAAGGCGTCAGTGGTTCGCTGTATTACTTCAGCAGTTCGTTCGGCAACTATGCGTTGGCCTACCCATTGGCCTTGTTGGTGCTGGCGGCAGCGTGGCTGAGCAAACCGCAGCAGCGTGGCCCGGCGTTGCGTCTGGTGCAGTATTGCGCGGCAGCGGGGTTGATTGTGATGGTCGGGCTGTCGATTCCGCAGGCGAAGAAGGCCCGTTATCTGCTGCCGATGCTGCCGATGGCGGCGATCATTGCGGCGTATCCGTTTCAGGTGGCGCACGGGCGGATGTTCCGCTATTTGCGCGCCTTGATCATGGGCTTGTGGCTGGTCACGCCGGGCTTGTTGCTGGTGGTTTTGCTGGTCGCCCGACGGCGCTTTCCCGAGCAATTGGGTGAGGTTTCTATAGTTTTGATCGCGTTGGGCGTGCTGCAACTGCTGGCGCTCTCGCGATTATTGGTTGCGCGCTGGCGCACCGAGGTATTGGCGTTGTGTGCCGTGTTAGCGGTGTGGACGGTGTACGCGGCAGTGTTTGAACCGGTGGAGCGTCGCCTGTACGACACACAGGTTTTCAGTCGTGCAGCGTTCGCCAAGGTTCAGCAAAACCCCGCGCCACTGGTGTTGCACGGCATGGGTAAAGACGCGAAGGCCATCAAGTTCATGGTCAATCTCTCGCAAGATCTGCAACCGCAGTTCAGCGACTCGGTGCAGCAACTGGAGACGCTCAAAGGTCCGGCGTGGCTGATGATGGATCGCAGTGATCTGCCATCTCTCAAGGGCACGCCGCTGGCGAGCGCGCAGCCCGTGTTGAACGGGCGTTTTGATAAAAACGACTATGTATTACTGTGGCTGAAGCCGTAACCTGTCGGGCTCTTGACCGGCAGGATGCGCCTCAACATGACTTTCGACGTACGCCGCGCCAGCCTTGCTGACGCGGTGGCCCTCCCCGCGATCGAGCGTTCGGCAGCGCAATTGTTTCGTCTTGACCCGCCGTTGGCGTGGCTGGCTGATGCCGAAGTGCCCGATGCAGCCCAACATCTGCAGGCCATCGAACAGGCGTACGTGTGGGTTGCTGCAAATAGCGATGGGCAACTGACTGGATTTGTTCGTGCTGTAGGCATCGATCAGCACATGCACATTGAGGAGCTATCCGTCGGTCAGGCTTTTCAAGGACAAGGCATGGGTCGCGCACTGGTTGCGGCCGTCATTGAACAAGCGCGCGCGATGCAATTGAATTCAGTGACGCTGACCACTTTTCGCGACCTGCCATGGAATGCGCCGTTTTATCAACGGATGGGATTTGCCGAGCTGACGTTTGCACAGGCTGATCGCCATTTGCATGAGACGCTGCAAGCCGAAGCCCACTATGGCTTTCCCGCAGAGCGGCGCTGCGCCATGCGCCTGCCCCTTTCCTGAAGACAACACAAATCCCTGTGGGAGGGTGTTATGGCAGCTTGACCGGTGGTGGATGTCCGGTAAGGATGACGTACGCCCGCCAGGCATTTGAAATAAGGACATTGACCCTTCGTGGCCACCTACTCGCGCCTCATCCGCCGGTTGATGATCAGTTCGCTGACCGTCGTCGTCAGCCGTGCGCTGATCAGCCCGCTACTGACGCTGTTCCTCAGCAACAAGCTCGAACTCAACCCGCAAGATGTCGGCCTGCTGCTGGGGATCGCGGTGCTCAGCGCCACGTTGTTGTCGCTGTACGGTGGTTACATCATCGATCGGCTGGACAAGCGCCAGTTGCTGATTCTGACCATGCTTTCCAGCGGTTTCGGTCTGATCCTGCTGACCTTCGCGCAGAATCTGTATCTGGTTACCCTGGTGCTGATCATCAGCGAAACGGCGTCGGCGCTGTTCCTCATCTGCTCCAAAGCCATCCTCAGTGAAAACCTGCCGGTGGGCCAGCGGGTCAAGGCGTTTTCCCTCAACTACACATTGACCAACATCGGTTACGCCGTCGGCCCGATGATCGGCGTGGTGATTGCCGGCGTTCAACCTTCAGCGCCGTTTATCGTCGCGGGCGCGATTGCCATCGGCAGCATCTTTCTGCTGTTCGGTGCCGTGCGCGAAGTGAATCCGGTCGCCCCGGTCGCTCAGCCACAAAGTTTTCTGAAAACCCTGATCATCCTGAAAAACGACCGCACGATGATCCTGTTTACCCTGGGTTGCCTGCTCAGCACGCTGGTGCATGGGCGTTTCACCCTGTACCTGTCGCAATACCTGCTGGTCACCCACACCCAGCAACAGACGCTGGATACCATGGCCGCCCTGCTCGCCTGCAACGCAATCACGGTGATTGTGTTGCAATACCAGATCGGCCGATTACTCACCCGTGAACACCTGCGCTACTGGATTGCCGCCGGCACCGCGTTGTTCATCGTCGGTCTGATCGGCTTCAGTCTGGCCGACAGTCTGGTCGGTTGGTGCGTGGCGATGTTCATCTTCACGTTGGGCGAGATGATCATTTACCCGGCCGACTTTCTGTTCGTCGACACCCTCGCCCCGGAAGCACTGCGCGGCAGCTATTACGGCGCGCAGAATCTGGCGGCGCTGGGTGGCGCGGCCAGTCCAGTCATGTGCGGATTTATGCTGATGCACACACCGGCGCCGAGCATGTTCTATGCCTTGAGCGCACTGGCGGCGGTGGGCGGCTACTTGTGCTTCGTGAGTGGCCGTCGCGTCGCTTCAATTCAATATTAATGCACTAAGTCTTCATTAATATGAATTTGTCAGCATCGATTTTGATCGGCACACTGTGCACGTTCCTCCCCCAATGTTGGAACGCTTCGAGGGCTTTCCGGATTTGCCGGACAAGTCCTTTTTTTTGCCTCGAATTTGCTGCAAGGATCGGATTCACATGCTCGCTCGCTGGTTGCCTGCCGCCATCAATACCCGCCCGACCGAATGGAGCCGCGCCGCCATCGGCATGGCGCTGGGCACGTTGCTCAGTGTGTGGTTGTGCGCGCAGGTGTTTGGCCATGAAGTCGCCTATCACCTGATCGGCCCGCTGGGCGCCTCGGCCGTGCTGCTGTTTGCCGTTTCCTCCGGTGCTCTCGCTCAGCCGTGGTCGATTCTCGGTGGTTATTTGTGTGCCGGCGTCGTCGCACTGCTGGTGGCGCATGTACTCGGGCGCACGCTCGGCAGCGCCTGCCTGGCGGCGGGCATGGCGCTGATTCTGATGTGCTGGCTGCGTTGCCTGCATCCACCGGCCGGGGCGTTAGCGCTGACGCTGGTTCTGGCTGATCCGGCGACCATCGCCCTGGACTGGAAAGCCATGGAACCGGTAATGCTCGGCGCGGCGAGCATGCTGCTCAGTGCCTTGGCCTACAACAACCTGACGCGCATTCGTTATCCAAAACGACCGGCTGAACCGGCGCCGATCGTTGCGCCCGTCGACAGTCAGGCCATCACCGCCGAAGACCTCAAGCTCGCGTTGGCCGACATGGAAGCTTTCATCGACATCACCCCCGAAGATCTCGAACAACTGATCCACGCCAGCGAACTGCACGCCAAGCGCCGCAGCATTACCCAAACCTTCAGCTGACCCCCTGTGTAGGAGCGGCCGCAGGCTGCGATCTTTTGATCTTGATTTTAAAGATCAAAAGATCGCAGCCTTCGGCAGCTCCTACGGTAAAAACGCAGACAGGCCCTGCACATATCCACGTTGTACACGGCAAATTTGCACTGTTACGATCCGGTAACGCTCGCGCGCGAGCTTTTCGAATAAAGACAATAAAAGCAGGGAGTTACTGATGACTGCTCAGGCTTCATCCCCGCGGACCCAATCCATGGACGCCACGCAACACGAAGTGCTGGCCGAGGTTCGCAACCACATCGGTCACCTGACCCTCAACCGCCCCGCCGGTCTCAATGCCATCACCCTGGACATGGTGCGTTTGCTGCAACAGCAGCTCGATGCCTGGGCGACTGACGCCAATGTGCATGCGGTGGTCCTGCGCGGTGCCGGTGAAAAAGCCTTCTGTGCTGGTGGCGACATCCGTTCCCTTTACGACAGTTTCAAAAGCGGCGACACGCTGCACGAAGATTTCTTCGTTGAGGAATATGCCCTCGACCTGACGATTCATCACTACCGCAAACCGGTACTGGCCTTGATGGACGGTTTTGTCCTCGGCGGTGGCATGGGCCTGGTGCAAGGCGCCGATCTGCGCGTAGTCACCGAGCGGAGCCGACTGGCGATGCCGGAAGTGGCCATCGGTTATTTCCCGGATGTCGGTGGCAGTTATTTCCTGCCACGCATTCCCGGTGAGCTGGGGATTTATCTGGGCGTCAGCGGCGTGCAGATCCGGGCGGCCGATGCGCTGTATTGCGGCCTCGCCGACTGGTATCTGGACAGCAGTAAACTGGTGCTGCTTGACGAACGACTTGATCAGATGGAATGGCAGGATACGCCGCTCAAGGCGCTGCAAAACCTGCTGGCCAAGCACGCCGTGCAAACCCTGCCCGATGCACCGCTGGAGGCATTGCGCCCGGCCATCGATCACTTCTTCGCCCTGCCGGACGTACCGAGCATGGTCGAACAAATGCGCGCGGTGACCGTTGCCGACAGCCACGAATGGGCGACTGCTACGGCCAATCTGCTGGAAACCCGTTCACCGCTGGCCATGGCGGTGACCCTGGAAATGCTCCGTCGCGGTCGTCACTTGAGCCTGGAACATTGCTTCGCGCTGGAGTTGCATCTGGATCGCCAGTGGTTCGCCCGTGGCGACCTGATCGAAGGCGTACGCGCGCTGCTGATCGATAAAGACAAGACACCGCGCTGGAACCCGCCGACCCTGGCTGCGCTTGACGCAGGCCATGTCGCGAGTTTCTTCGAAGGCTTTGATGAGAGCGGGAGCTGAGCCATGCACGATCTCGAACTGACTGAAGAACAAGTGATGATCCGCGACATGGCCCGGGACTTTGCCCGTGGCGAAATCGCGCCCCACGCGCAGGCTTGGGAAAAGGCTGGCTGGATCGATGACGCGCTCGTTGCGAAGATGGGTGAACTCGGTTTGCTTGGCATGGTGGTGCCTGAGGAATGGGGCGGCACTTACGTCGATTACGTCGCCTACGCCTTGGCCGTGGAAGAGATTTCCGCCGGTGACGGCGCGACCGGCGCGTTCATGAGCATCCACAACTCGGTCGGTTGCGGCCCGGTGCTCAACTACGGCAGCGAAGCGCAGAAACAGACTTGGCTGGCGGATCTGGCCAGCGGGCAAACCATCGGCTGCTTCTGCCTGACCGAACCACAGGCCGGTTCCGAAGCGCACAACCTGCGCACCCGCGCCGAACTGCGTGACGGTCAATGGGTGATCAATGGCGCCAAGCAATTTGTCAGCAACGGCAAACGGGCGAAGTTGGCGATCGTGTTTGCGGTGACGGATCCGGACCTGGGCAAGAAAGGTATTTCGGCCTTTCTGGTACCGACCGATACCGCCGGTTTTATCGTGGATCGCACCGAACACAAGATGGGCATCCGCGCCTCCGACACCTGTGCGGTGACGCTGAACAACTGCAGCATTCCCGAGGCCAATCTGCTGGGAGCGCGCGGCAAAGGTCTGGCGATCGCCCTGTCCAACCTTGAGGGCGGACGCATTGGCATCGCGGCGCAGGCTTTGGGCATTGCCCGCGCGGCGTTTGAAGCGGCGCTGACGTATTCGCGCGACCGTATTCAGTTCGGCAAACCGATCAATGAGCACCAGAGCATCGCCAACCTGTTGGCCGACATGCACATGCAAATCAACGCCGCGCGCTTGATGATCCTGCATGCGGCGCGACTGCGCACGGCGGGCAAGCCGTGCCTGTCGGAGGCTTCGCAGGCCAAGCTGTTTGCGTCGGAAATGGCCGAGAAGGTCTGCTCTTCAGCGATTCAGATTCATGGCGGGTATGGGTATCTGGAGGATTATCCGGTCGAGAAGTACTACCGTGATGCGCGGATTACCCAGATCTATGAAGGCTCGAGCGAGATTCAGCGGATGGTGATTGCGCGGGAGTTGAAGAACTATCAGTTGTAAGGGTGTTGGCCCCTTTCCCTCACCCCAGCCCTCCCGAAACGTCGGACCGCCCAGAGGGAGAGGGAGCCGACCGAGGTGTCTGGCGTTATACATCGACCTGAAAGACCGAGGCGATTATGGATTCAATAAAGCACTTTCAGGTCGGCGTACATCTAAAACATCCCCCAATCAGTCCCCTCTCCCTTTGGGAGAGGGTTAGGGTGAGGGGCTTTTCGCTCTAGACGCATTACTTGCCCTTGAACTCAGCTTCACGCTTGGCAATAAACGCCGCCATCCCTTCCTTCTGATCCTGTGTGGCAAACGCTGCATGGAATACGCGGCGCTCAAACCGCACGCCTTCCGTCAGGTTGACTTCGAAGGCGCGATTCACGCTTTCCTTGACCATCATCGCAATCGGCAGCGACTTGCTGGCGATCACTGCCGCCACTTTCAGCGCTTCATCGAGCAGCTCATCGCTGGGCACGATGCGCGCGACGATGCCGCAACGCTCTGCTTCCACCGCATCGATCAGGCGCCCGCTCAGGCACATTTCCATTGCCTTGGCCTTGCCGACGGCGCGAGTCAGACGCTGGGTGCCGCCCATGCCCGGTAACACACCAAGATTGATTTCCGGTTGGCCGAATTTGGCGTTGTCACCGGCCAGAATGAAGTCGCACATCAATGCCAGTTCACAGCCACCGCCAAGGGCGAAACCGTTGACCGCCGCAATGATCGGTTTACGGCGGTTAGCCACCCGATCGCTGTCGCTGAACAGGTCGTCCATGTAGATCTGCGGGTAGGTCAGCTCGGCCATTTCCTTGATGTCGGCGCCGGCGGCAAAGGCCTTTTTCGAGCCAGTGAGGACGATGCAACCGATGTTCGCGTCCGCTTCCAGCAGATCGAGCGCCTGGTTCACTTCGCTGACCAGTTGCGCGTTCAGTGCATTCAGCGCTTGTGGTCGGTTGAGGGTGATCAGGCCAACGCGGCCGTGGGTTTCCAGCAAAATCGTTTCGTAAGCCATGGGTAAAATTCCTTGTCAAAGATTGCGCGAAATGACCATGCGCTGAATGTCGCTGGTGCCTTCGTAGATCTGGCAGACGCGCACGTCGCGGTAGATGCGTTCCAGCGGGAAGTCGTTGAGGTAACCGTAACCACCGAGGGTTTGCAACGCCATCGAACAAACTTTCTCGGCCATTTCCGAGGCGAACAGTTTGGCCATCGACGCCTCGACCAGTGCCGGTTGGCCGCTGTCACGCAGGGCGGCGGCGTAATGCACCATCTGCCGGGCGACGGCGATCTGCGTGGCCATGTCAGCCAGGCGGAAAGCCACGGCCTGATGCTCGATGATCGGCTTGCCGAAGGTGTCGCGCTCGCGGGCGTAATCACGTGCTGCTTCAAATGCCGCACGGGCCATGCCCACCGATTGTGAGGCGATGCCAACGCGGCCGCCTTCAAGGTTGGCCAGGGCGATTTTGTAGCCCTCGCCCTCTTCGCCCAGACGGTTGGCCACCGGCACTTTGACGTCTTCGAAGAGAATCTGACAGGTGTCGGACGCATGTTGACCGAGCTTGTCTTCGACGCGAGCGACTGTGTAGCCCGGCGAATCGGTCGGCACGATAAACGCGCTGATGCCGCGCTTGCCGGCGCTCGGATCGGTCACTGCAAACACGATGACGATCCCGGCGTTTTGCCCGGAGGTGATGAACTGTTTGCAGCCGTTCAGCACGTAGTGATCGCCTTCCAGCCGTGCGCGGGTTTTCAGGCTGCTGGCGTCGGAACCGGCTTGCGGTTCGGTCAGCGCAAACGCGCCGAGCATGGCGCCGCTGGCCAGCGGCTTGAGGAAACGTTCGCGCTGGTCGTCGTTGCCGAACTTGAGAATCGGCACGCAACCGACCGAGTTGTGCACGCTCATGATCGTCGAGCAGGCGCCGTCACCGGCGGCGATTTCTTCCAGGGCCATGGCGTACGCCAGGTAACCGGTGTCGCAACCGCCCCACTGTTCCGGCACGAGCATGCCGAAGAAGCCCAGTTCAGCCATTTGACCGATGGCTTCCTTGGGGAAACGGTGCTCGCGATCCCACTCGGCGGCGAACGGCTTCAGGCGTTCCTCGGCGAACTGCCGGGCCATGTCGCGGATCTGGGTTTGGTCTTCGTTGGGAATCATGGTGAATCCTTAAAATCCGGTGAACACAACACCCTTGTGGGAGCTGGCTTGCCAGCGATGGGGCCGTGTCAGTGAACATATTGGTTGCCTGACTCACCGCCATCGCGGGCAAGCCCGCTCCCACAGGGTCCAGTGTCAACGTTAGTAAACGCATTCCACGGCCATGGCCGTCGCTTCGCCGCCGCCGATGCAGATCGCCGCAATGCCGCGTTTCTGTTTTCTCTGGCGCAGCGCCGAGAGCAACGTCACCAGAATCCGCGCCCCCGACGCGCCGATCGGGTGGCCCAGCGCACAGGCACCGCCATGCACATTCAGCTTGTCATGGGGAATTTCCAGATGCGTCATCGCCGCCATGCCCACCACAGCAAACGCTTCGTTCACTTCGAACAAATCGACGTCCCCCAGCGACCAGCCGGTTTTCTTGATCAGCTTCTTGATCGCACCAATCGGCGCCACCGGGAACAGGCCCGGGGTATCAGCGAACGCCGCGTGGCCATGGATCACGGCCAACGGTTTCAGCCCGAGTTTCTGCGCCTGCGACTGGCGCATCAGCACCAGCGCCGCCGCACCGTCAGAAATCGAACTGGAGTTCGCCGCTGTTACCGTGCCGCCTTCGCGGAATGCCGGTTTCAGCGAGGCGACCTTGTCGAGTTTGGCTTTCGGTGGCTGCTCGTCATGGCTGATCAGCACCTGCTCTTTGCCGACGGTCACGGTCAGCGGGACGATTTCGTCCTTGAAACTGCCGTCCTTGATTGCCTGCTGCGCGCGGGTGGTCGAGGCGATGGCAAACGCGTCTTGCGCCTCACGGCTGAAGCCATTGGTTTCGGCGCAATCCTCGGCGAAGGTGCCCATCAGACGTCCCTTGTCGTAGGCGTCTTCGAGGCCGTCGAGGAACATCGAGTCAAGCACGCGGCCATGGCCCATGCGATAACCAGCGCGAGCACGATCGAGCAGATATGGCGAGTTGGACATGCTTTCCATACCACCTGCAATCACCACGTCGGCACTGCCAGCCACCAGCATGTCGTGAGCCAGAATGGTGGTTTCCATGCCCGAACCGCACATCTTGTTGACGGTGGTGCAGCGGGTCGATTTATCCAGCCCGGCGCCGAGCGCAGCCTGACGCGCCGGTGCCTGACCGAGGCCGGCCGGCAGTACGCAACCGAACAACACTTCATCGACCGCGTCACTGGCGACACCGGCACGTTCCACTGCGGCTTTGATCGCCGCAGCGCCGAGTTGCGGCGCGGTGAGGCTTTTCAGTTCGCCCTGAAAACCGCCCATTGGCGTGCGCACGGCGCTGACGATAACAATCGGATCGTTGGAAATAGTCATGACAATTCCTCCTTACTTGGCGGCCATGCGCAAGGCGCCGTCGAGACGGATCACCTCGCCGTTGAGCATGCTGTTTTCGATGATATGCCGAACCAGTGCAGCGTACTCGGCAGGCTTGCCCAGGCGCGGCGGGAACGGCACGCCGGCGGCCAGCGAGTCACGCACTTCCGGGGTCATCCCGGCCATCATCGGCGTTTCGAAAATGCCCGGCGCGATGGTCATCACACGGATGCCGAAACGCGCCAGTTCACGGGCGGCCGGCAGGGTCAGGCTGGCGATCGCGCCTTTCGAAGCGGAATATGCCGCCTGGCCGATCTGGCCGTCGAAGGCTGCTACCGACGCAGTGTTGATGATCACACCGCGCTCGCCGTCTGCGTTCGCCTCGGATTCGGCAATCGCCGCAGCGGCCAGGCGCAACATGTTGAAGCTGCCGATCAGGTTGACGTTGATCACTTGCGCGAAACTGCTCAGCGCATGCGGGCCGTTCTTGCCGAGAATTTTCTCGCCACGGACGATACCGGCGCAGTTGACCAGACCGTTGACGCTGCCAAACGCGGCGACCGTCGCTTGTACCGCAGCTTCGGCGGCGGCTTCGTTGCTGATGTCGGCGACGACACTCTGTGCGCCGAGACGTTGAGCCTGAGCGGCGACCGCTTCGGCGTTCATGTCCACCAGCATCACTTTGGCACCGGCACTGACCAGCAATTCCGCGGTGGCGGCACCGAGGCCGGAGGCGCCGCCGGTGACGATAAAAACCTTGTTCTCGATCTGCATGACTGTATTTCCTGATTCAAGCTGACACGTTATGTGCCGCGGCCTCTTGAGCCTTGGCGATTTCCTGGTTGCGCAAGATAAAGCGCTGCAATTTGCCACTCGGGGTCTTGGGCAATTCGCTGACAAATTCGATTTCACGCGGGTACGAATGCGCGGCCAGACGTTTGCGCACATGTTGACGCAGTTCTTCGGCAAGCTCCGGCGCCGCACGGTATTGCGCGCTCAGCACCACGAAGGCTTTGACCAGTTCGGTGCGCTCCGGATCCGGTTTGCCGACGACCGCCGCTTCGACCACCGCCGGGTGTTCGATCAGCGCGCTTTCCACATCGAAGGGGCCGACGCGGTAGCCGGAGGTGGTGATGACGTCATCGCTGCGGCCGACGAAGCTGATGCTGCCGTCACCGTTCCATTCCACGGTGTCGCCGCTAAGGTAGTAATCGCCGACGAAGGCTTTGGTCGGCGCGCCTTCGTAGCCACCGAACCAGCACATCGGTGATTGCGGCCGGTCGATGGCAAGAATGCCGGGCTGGCCGACACCGAGTTCGTTGTACAGGTCATCGAGCACAACGATGCGATGGCCCGGCGAGGCGAAACCGGCGGCGCCGACGTGAACCGCGTGGTCGAGACCGTGGTGGTTGCACAGCACCATGCCCAGTTCGGTCTGACCGTAATGGTCGTGAATGACCACGTCGAGGTTGTCGGCGAACCAGCGGATCACTTCCGGGTTCAGCGGCTCGCCGGCGCTGCTGACGATGCGCAACTTGCCCTTGATCGACTTGGCGAACTGGTCACCGCCGGCAATCAGCAGACGATAAGCCGTCGGCGAACCGGTGAGGTTGGTGATGCCGTACTTGTTGATCATCCGGCAGGTGCTTTCGAGGGTGAACGGGCCGTCGTAGAAAGTGATTGGGTGGCCCATCGACAACGGGCCGGTCACGCCAAAGTAGATGCCGTAGGCCCAGCCCGGATCGGCGACGTTCCAGAACGAGTCTTCCGGGCGCAGATCGACGGCATCGCGGGTGTAACTCTGGAACGCGACGATGGCTTTGAGCGGTACCGACAGCGCTTTCGACGGACCGGTGGTGCCCGAGGTGAACATCAGCAAAAACGGGTCTTCGCCGCTCAGCAGCACCGGTTCGCAGACGTTGGAATAGTTGGCCAGTTCGGCCCAGAAACTGAAATCGCCACGGACAATGCCCTGACCTTTCGCGCCGCCGACAGTAACGAGGGTTGGGCAATCGGCGACTTCAGCGAGTTTCGGCCGGTTGACCGCATCGGTCACCACGACTTTGGCGCCGGAGCTGTTCAGGCGATGTTCGAGGGCTTTGGGGCCGAACGCGGTGAATAATGGTTGATACACCGCGCCGATGCGCCAGGTGGCGAACACGGTGATGAGCAATTCGATGTTGCGCGGCAGCAGGCCGGCGACTTTGTCGCCCTTCTGCACGCCTTGCGCGAGGAGGAAATTGGCAAAACGCGCGGCTTTGTCTTGCAGATCGCTGAAGGTGTACGTCGCACTGGCACCGTCGCGGCCTTCCCAGAACAAGGCAATGCGCCCAGGCAAGGCATGACGGTCGCAACATTCGACGCAGGCGTTGAGCGCCTCAAGCGTACCGCTGAGCGCGGCATCCACGGTGTGCTGATAGTTGAACTGTGCGGTGGCAGACAAGTAATCGCGCATTGCCAGAATCCCTCTGTGTTTTTATTAGGCCGGGAACCGTAAACAACAGAGGGATAGTCGCGCTGTGGGGCTGCGGCGGCAATGGTCAAAGCCATCAATGTGGCTGACTGGTTTGGCCAAGACTGCTACCACACTCACACTGATCGTTCCCACGCTCTGCGTGGTAATGCAGCCTCGGACGCTCCGCGTCCGCTCAAGAGCTGGAACGCGGAGCGTCCCTTGAGGCATTCCCACGCGGAGCGTGGGAACGATCAAGCGGCGGGAGGTGTTGGATCAGACAACTTCATTGAGGATCAGCGTGCGGTAGTGCCCGGGATTCGACCCCGACCATTTGCGAAACGCCTTGTAAAACGAGCTCGCATCGGCAAACCCCAACCGCGCCGCAATCTCGACAAAACTGATCGAAGGCTCCGCCAGCCAAACGATCGCCAACTCCTTGCGCACACTGTCCTTGAGCCCCTGATAGGTCTGCCCTTCCTCCGCCAGACGCCGGCGCAACGTCGAGGCCGACATGCACAATTGCTGTGCCAAAGCCTCGGTTTCCGGCCATTGCTCAGCCGGCAGTTGCCGCAAATCCTGTTTGATCCGACTGGCCAGGCTCTCCGGGTCGCGGTACTTGACCAGAATGTTGGCCGGGGCGTGAGCCAGAAAGCGTTTCAGCTCCTCGGCCGTGCGTTTGATCGGCAGATCGAGGCAATCGGCAGAGAAAATCATCCGGGTCCGGGGCCGATCAAAACGCAGGTTTTCCGAGAACATCACCCGATAGTCATCGATGAAATCCGGCGCTGGGCAGCGCAGTTCAATGGCCAGAATCGGAATTCGCCGCCCCGCCAGCCAGCAGGCCACACCGTGGACGATCATCCAATAAGTGAAATAAGTGAAGGCGCGCCGCGGTTCGGGGTCATCTTCCAGCAGAACGATTTCCGCCAGACTTTGCTGGTGCACCAGTTGCGCCGGCAGGCGTTCCAGCATCAGTGACAGAAAACTCAAACCCGTGCTCAACCCCGCCGCCAGCGTCGGTTGCGCCAGGGCGCTGCGGCACAGGAACTCCAGGCTGCCGGATTTGAGCTTGCGCGGATCCATGCCGAAAAACTCGTCATCGCCGCGCCGGGCCAGCAGGCGCCAAAGCCTGGCGTACTGCGAGGCCGCCACCCGGCCGTGCCCTGTTTGCAGCAGCGCCGGAGCAATCCCGACCTTGTTCAAGACTTCTTCCGTGGCCACGCCCGGGGCACAACTTTGCAGCAGTGCTTCACGCACCAGTTGAACGGCGATGGTGTCTTTTTCCGACATGGAACGCGGTGGACCTTGTTGTTTTTGAGTGGCAGGCATCTTACCTCAAACACCACAAATCCCATGTAGGAGCTGCCGAAGGCTGCGATCTTTTGATTCCAAAAAAGGAACAAGAGATCGCAGCCTTCGGCAGCTCCTACAGAGTTCCGCTTCACCCGCATGAGAATGGTTGTTCTTTAACTTGTTCAGCTACTGTTCAGGTTTGTGTCAATGATTGTCATGTGAGAATGGTTGTCATTATGTTACAACTTGTAACCTCTTCAAATGACTTGTTGGATACCGAATGCTCGTTCCTTTTCTGATCATGCTGCGCGAAGGCATTGAAGCCGCGCTGATCGTTGGCATCATTGCCAGTTACCTTCAGCAAACTGGCAGAGGCCAGTGGATGCCTGCGGTGTGGATCGGGGTTTTCCTTGCCGCGGCCCTCGCCCTTCTGGTCGGTGGAGGCCTGGAACTGGTCAGCGCCGAATTCCCGCAAAAGCAGCAGGAATTGTTCGAAGGCATCGTCGGCCTGGTGGCCGTGGGCATTCTCAGTTCCATGGTGTTCTGGATGCGCAAGGTTGCGCGCTCGATCAAGCATTCGCTGCAAGCCTCGCTGGATCACGCGTTGACCTCTTCAAAGCATCAGGTCATTGCGCTGATCGCCATGGTCTTCTTCGCCGTCGCCCGTGAAGGTCTGGAAACGGTGTTCTTCCTGCTCGCCGTGTTCCAGCAAAGCGAAGGCCCGAGCGCGCCGATCGGTGCCCTGCTCGGCCTGATTCTGGCGATTATCGTCGGTTTCCTGATCTACAGCGGCAGCATGCGCCTCAACCTTTCGGCGTTTTTCAAATGGACCGGGTTGTTCATTCTGGTGGTCGCCGCCGGGATTCTCGCCAACTCGGTGCAGGCCCTGCATGAAGCCGGGCTGTGGAATCACCTGCAAACCGTGCTGTTCGACTTCAGTGCGACGCTGCCGATGGACGGCCCGCTGGGCTCGGTGCTGGCCGGCATGTTCGGGTATCAGGACACGCCGACCGTCAGCACCCTCGGCGCGTATCTGATTTATCTGGTGGTGGCGCTGGTGATGTTTTTCTATCCCGCCGCGCCGGCGACCCCCAAAGCCGCCAAATCGTCTTCAGTTTCCAGCCAATAAGGGCATTCATGTCAAAGCCTAATACTCCTCAGGCCTCCCCTCCCCGCGCCTTGCGCTGGGCCGTGGCCGGTTCGGTGGTGGTGATGTTCGCCGCCGGTGGACTGTTTTATTACGCCTCGAAAATGGCCGCGGCCAAGCGTCAACACAACCACGATGAAGTGGTGGTCAACATTCATCCGGGCAGTTGCGAACCCAACGCGCTGACCGTGCCGGCCGGGCGCGCCAGTTTCCGTATCGTCAACCGCTCCGAGCGCGCCGTGGAATGGGAAATTCTCGACGGCGTGCTGGTCGTCGAAGAACGCGAAAACATCGCTCCCGGCCTGAGCCAGGTGATCAACGCCAACCTGCAACCCGGCGATTACGCGATCACCTGTGGCTTGCTGAGCAACCCGCGCGGCACCCTGCACGTGACGCCGACGGCTGCGTCTGATGCCGCCGCCAAGGCCAAACCGTCGATGGTCGCCTTCGTCGGGCCGCTGTCGGAATTCCGCGTGTACCTGGCCAGCCAGAGCAGCGCGCTGATCAAAGCTGTGACCGCGCTTAATCACGCGATTGAAAGCGGTGATTTGAGTCAGGCTCAAGCGCTGTATCTGCCGGCCCGAGCGGCTTACCAACGTCTGGCCCCAGCTGCTCAGCGTCTGGCGGAACTGGACAACAGCATCAACGCTCGCGCCGATTACTTCGAGAAACGCGAGCAGGATCCCGCCTTCGTTGGTTTCCACCGCCTCGAATATGCGCTGTTCCAGCAACGCAAACTCGGCGAGCTGACACCTGTGGCCCAGCGCCTGCTCGGCGACGTCACCACGCTCAAACAGCAACTGCTCGCGCAGAGCCTGCCACCCGAGCAACTGGTCAGCATCATCGTGCGCAACCTCAACACCCTGGCCGATGTCCGCGCCGCCAGTGGTGAAGAAGAACGCTACAGCCACAGCGACCTCAACGGTTTCGCCGCCAACGCGCAAACCGCGCGCAAAGTCGTCGATCTGCTGCGGCCGATGCTGACCAAGTCTGCCGCCGACCTGCTGCCGAAAATCGACAAGGCACTGGCGGACTTCGACAGCGAACTCAACCGCTACAAGATCAAGGACGGCTACGCCAGCTACGACTCCGTCAGCGGCGAACAACGCAAGCAGATCGCCGACAAGGCCCAGGCTCTGGCCGACGCACTGGATGGCATCGATCCCGCCCTCGGCCTTTCCGGCCTGTAAGCAGAAGACGAATTCCCGATGAAAGATCTAGAAACGCTCAACCTGCAACGTCGCCGTGTCCTGATGGGCATGGGCGCCGCCGGTGTCGCACTCGCCGGGTCAGCCCTGAGCTGCCCGGCCATGGCCGCCGCGCCGGCGCAAGTCACCGAAGCGCCGAGCAGCGACAAGACTGAAGACCGCCACGATTTCCACGGCGTGCACCAGACCGGCATCGTCACCCCGCGCCCGGCCTCGGGCATGCTGGTTTCATTCGACGTGCTGGCCAGTGATCGTGAAGATCTGGAGCGGCTCTTTCGCACGCTCAACGAGCGCATCGTGTTCCTGATGAAGGGCGGCCCGGTCGCGCAGATCGATCCGAAACTGCCGCCGCCGGATTCCGGCATCCTCGGCCCGAACGTCACGCCGGATAACCTGACCATCACCGTTTCCGTCGGCGAGTCGCTGTTCGACGAGCGCTTCGGTCTGGCCGAGGCCAAGCCCAAGCGCCTGATGCGCATGGTCGGTTTTCCCAACGATGCGCTGGAAGCCGATTGCTGCCACGGCGACTTGAGCTTGCAGTTCTGCTCCAACACCACCGACACCAACATCCACGCCCTGCGCGACATCGTCAAAAACCTTCCGGACCTGCTGCTGGTGCGCTGGAAACAGGAAGGCAGCGTGCCACCGCAAGCCCCGGCAAAACCCGGGGTGCCAGCGCAATCGGCGCGCAATTTCCTGGGGTTCCGCGATGGCTCGGCCAATCCGGATTCCAACGACGGTAACGCCATGGATCGTCTGGTCTGGGTGCAACCGGGCAGCGATGAACCGGCCTGGGCCGCGCACGGCAGTTACCAAGCGGTGCGGATCATCCGCAACTTTGTCGAGCGCTGGGACCGCACGCCGTTGCAGGAACAGGAAAGCATCATCGGCCGGGTCAAGACCACCGGCGCGCCGATGGGTGCGCAGCATGAGACTGAAGTTCCGGATTACAGCAAAGACCCGGAAGGCAAGCTGACCAAACTCGACGCGCACATTCGCTTGGCTAACCCGCGCACTGCCGCGAGCCAGGCGAACCTGATCCTGCGCCGGCCGTTCAACTATTCCAACGGCGTGAACAAGAACGGACAACTCGACATGGGCCTGCTGTTCATCTGTTACCAGGCCGATCTGGAAAAAGGCTTTATCACCGTGCAGACCCGCCTCAACGGCGAGCCGCTTGAGGAATACCTCAAACCGGTCGGCGGCGGTTACTTCTTCACCCTGCCGGGTGTCACCGGCGACAAGGATTTCATCGGTCGCTCGCTGCTCAACGCCACATAACCGAAAACAGCTGCCTAAAACAACATCCCAACACTGGAGCCGCCCCCATGAAAAAGACGCCACTCGCGCTATTGCTGACCCTTGGTTTGCTCAACACCCCGCTGTCGGCATTCGCCGCGACGGCACCGCTGGATCTGGTGGGGCCGGTTTCGGACTACAAGATTTACGTTACCGAGCAATTGGATGAGCTGGGTAGCCACACCCAGCAGTTCACCGACGCCGTGAAGAAAGGCGACCTGGCCACCGCGCAAAAGCTCTACGCACCGACCCGCGTTTACTACGAGTCGATCGAGCCGATTGCCGAGCTGTTCAGTGACCTCGATGCGTCCATCGACTCGCGCGTCGACGACCACGAGAAAGGCGTGAAAGCCGATGACTTCACCGGTTTCCACCGCATCGAATACACGCTGTTCTCGGAAAAAAGCACCCAGGGCCTGAACGAGCTGGCAGACAAGCTCAACAGCGACGTCAAAGACCTGCAAACCCGCGTCGCCGGCCTGACCTTCCCGCCGGAGAAAGTCGTCGGTGGTGCTGCTGCGCTGCTGGAAGAAGTGGCCGCGACCAAGATCTCCGGCGAAGAAGACCGCTACAGCCACACCGACCTGTATGACTTCCAGGGCAACATCGACGGCGCGAAGAAAATCGTTGACCTGTTCCGTCCGCAGATCGAGAAGCAGGACAAGGCTTTCGTAGCGAAGGTCGACAAGAACTTTGCCACCGTGGACAAGATTCTGGCCAAGTACAAGACCAAGGACGGTGGATTCGAGACTTATGACAAGGTGAAGGATAACGACCGTAAAGCGCTGGTCGGGCCGGTGAATACACTGGCGGAAGACTTGTCCACGTTGCGTGGCAAGCTGGGTCTGAACTAAGTTTATTTAGCGTCCAAGCGGACTCCATCGCTGGCAAGCCAGCTCCCACAGTGTTCTCGGTCATTCACAAATATTGTGTACACCAAAGAACCTGTGGGAGCTGGCTTGCCAGCGATGGCATTTTCAGCGGTGCTAAAGAATCCGGTACAGCAACCGCTCAATCCGCACCCGACTCACGCGTTTGAGAAACTTGGCCACCGCGCCCGGGTACTCCGGCAGCGTCTCCAGACTCTGAAAGCTGTCGATCCGCGTGGTATGGCGGAAAATCTCTTCCAGTTCCTTCGCCCGCGGCTCCAGCCATTCACCTTTCGGGTCATCAATCAGCAGCGCGTTTTCCAGATCCAGGCGGAACGCCCGTGGATTGAGGTTGTTGCCCGTCAGCAGCGTATAACGCTGATCGATCCACATACCCTTGAGGTGATAGGTGTTATCGCCGTCACGCCACAAATGCAGGTTCAACTGACCGCTGTCGATGTTGCGCTGATGGCGCTTGGCAAAGCGACGCAGGCTGATCTCGTACAGGTACGGCAACGCCGCGATCACTTTGAACGGCTCGCTCGGCGGAATGTAGAAGTCGTTGGCAGTCTTGTCACCGACGACGATATCGATCTTCACGCCACGGGCCAATGCGCGGTTGATCTCGCGGATCACCCCCAGCGGCAGATTGAAGTAAGGCGTGCAAATGGTCAGCTGCTTTTGTGCGCTGGCGATCAACTCAAGAATCGCCCGGTTCAACGGATTGTTCTTGCCGACGCCGAGCAACGGCGTCACCGACAGACCGTCTCTGGCGGTGCTGCCCGTGGCCGTGTCGTACGTTGCATATTTGAGGCGGCTGCGCAGATCGCCGATGTCGTTGCGCAAACTGCGCGTGGTCGGCAGGTTCGGCAGATCGAGACGGTGCACGGCTTTCGATTCGATCAGGCCATGCTTGACCAGGTGATGCATCGAGTCGGCCAGTTCGTGGCTTTGCAGGACGTGATAACGGTCGAAACGGTACTTGTCGAATTTGTGCAGGTAGACGTTGTTCAGGCTGGCACCGCTGTAGACCACGCAGTCGTCGATCACAAAGCCTTTCAAATGCAGCACACCAAACAACTCGCGGGTCTGCACCGGCACGCCGTACACAGGCACTTCGCTCTGGTGCGTGCGGGTCATTTCCTGATACCACGCTGAATTGCCCGGCTGTTTGCCGGCGCCGATCAGCCCGCGCTGGGCGCGCAACCAATCGACCACCACGGCGATTTCCAACTCGGGACGCTTGAGCTTGGCGGCGTGCAAGGCATCGAGAATTTCCTGACCGGCTTCGTCTTGCTGCAGATAGAGCGCGACGATGTAGATGCGCTGGGTCGCCGTGGCGATTTTCTCCAGCAGGCAACGACGGAACTCGGCGGCGCTGGACAGAATGGTCACGGCCTCGGCGGTCAGCGGAAAGCTGCGCAATTTGGGCAGCAAGGAACGTTTGAAAAGCAACGGCATAGGGCTCGCAATGGGTCGAATCCGAAGAACCCGAGAGCTTACACCATCGCATCCTTCGGGTCTTGTCAGTGTCTGTAATGGCCCCTTCGCGAGCAAGTTCGCTCCCACATTTGAAATGCATTCTCCTGTGGGAGCGAGCTTGCTCGCGAAAGCGATTTCACCAGCAATAAAAATACCCGCTTGACCAAGGAGAACAATCGTTCTACTGTTTGCCACATGAACGAAATCACTAGCAATAACACACGCGACATCATTCTGGATGTCACCGAAAAGTTGATCTACAAAAGTGGCATCGCTGCCACCAGCATGGACCTTCTGGTGAAAACCGCCGGCGTCTCCAGAAAAAGTATTTACCGTTACTTTGCCGACAAAGACGCACTGACCGTCGCCGCCCTGCAACGCCGTGACATCCGCTGGATGCACTGGTACCGCAGCGCTGTCGATCAGGCCGAAACCCCGGCCGATCGCCTGCTCAACCTGTTTACCGCGCTCAAGAGCTGGTTCGCCTCGGAAGGTTTTCGCGGCTGCGCGTTCATCAATACCAGCGGCGAGACCGGCGATCCACAGGACCCGGTGCGGCTAGTGGCCAAAGAACACAAACAGAAGCTGCTCGACTACGTGTGCGAGCTGTGTACCGAACATGGCACCGAGGACCCGCAACTGCTGGCCAAACAGCTGCTGATCCTGATTGACGGTGCCATTACCGTAGCGCTTGTGATGGGTGATCACAGTGCCGCCGATAATGCGCAATGCATGGCGCGAAAGTTATTGGACCTGTAACGCCTTAATAAGCCGGACTTGTTGTTCAATTATTAATTAGATCGGGAGACTGAACATGTCTACTGCAGCCCAGGTACGTCCGCCATTGCCGCCCTTCAGCCGTGAATCGGCCATCGAGAAAGTTCGACTGGCCGAGGATGGCTGGAACTCCCGCGACCCGGAACGGGTATCGCTGGCTTACACCCTCGACACCCAATGGCGTAACCGCGCCGAATTCGCCAACAACCGCGAAGAAGCCAAGGCCTTCCTCACCCGCAAATGGGCGAAAGAGCTGGATTATCGTTTGATCAAGGAGCTGTGGGCTTACTCGGATACCCGCATCGCCGTGCGTTACGCCTATGAATGGCACGATGATTCGGGTAACTGGTTCCGCTCGTACGGCAACGAAAATTGGGAGTTCGACGAGCAAGGCCTGATGTTCCAGCGCTATGCGTGCATCAACGACATGCCGATCAAGGAAAGCGAACGCAAGTTCCACTGGCCGCTGGGCCGTCGCCCGGATGATCACCCAAGCCTGTCCGACCTGGGTCTCTGACAATCGACCCTGTAGGAGCTGCCGAAGGCTGCGATCTTTTAATCTTGATCCTAAAAAACAAAATCAAAAGATCGCAGCCTTCGGCAGCTCCTACAGGGGATTTGTGGGTGTTCAGGCAGCAGCGGCAGTCTTTTCGGCCTCCAGTTCGCGAACGAGCGGCAACACTCGCTCGCCGAAATACTGCACCTCTTCCTGAAAGTGCAGAAACCCCGCCAGCACCAGATCCACCCCCACCGCTTTCAACGCCACGATCCGCTCGGCAATCTGCCGCGGCGTACCAATCAGATTGGTCTTGAAGCCATCGTTGTACTGCACCAGATCCTCAAACGTCGATTTCGCCCAGTTGCCCTCACCTTCCGGCGATGCCCTGCCCGCCTGTTTTGCCGCGTCGCCAAATGCATTCACTGCCTCTGGATCGGCCTGATCGATGATCTGCGCAAGCACGGCCCTTGCCTCTTCTTCGGTATCACGGGCGATGACAAACGCGTTGACGCCAACTTTCACCGAATGATGATTCGCCGCTGCTTTGGCACGAATATCGTCAACCTGCGCCTTGATCCCTTCAACGCTGTTGCCATTGGTGAAATACCAGTCCGAAACCCGCGCAGCCATGTCCCTTGCCGCGCGGGAACTGCCGCCCTGGAAAATCTCCGGACGGCCCAGTGGTTTTGGTTTCAGGCTGTAATTGTCGAAGCGGTAGAAGTCGCCGCGAAAGGTGAAGTTGTCCTGGCTCCACACGCCGCGCAGCGAGCGAATGAATTCTTCGGAGCGACGATAACGCTCGTCGTGCTCCAGCCAATGCTCGCCGATGGCCTGGAACTCGCCTTTGAACCAGCCACTGACGATATTCACCGCGATACGGCCATTGGTGAGTTGATCAATCGTCGCCAGTTGCTTGGCCGCC
Source organism: Pseudomonas sp. NPDC085632 (assembly GCF_044541255.1). NCBI lineage: Bacteria > Pseudomonadati > Pseudomonadota > Gammaproteobacteria > Pseudomonadales > Pseudomonadaceae > Pseudomonas > Pseudomonas sp. NPDC085632. The sequence goes on from NZ_JBITSX010000001.1 coordinate 312,225, forward strand.
AGGGCCGGTTGCCACGGGCCGGGCAGGATCGCTGCAATCACCTTGAGTGTGCTGGTGGCCGCGAGCAACGCGTGGCTGAACGCGACGGACTCGTGCTGGAACTCGGCGCCATAACCGGCGGTGAAACGTATCTGCGTCAGTGCATATTCGAACCCGGCCGCCTCGGCGAGCTGCGCCAGTTTGCGGTTGTAATCGATGCCCCAGTCGGTGCGTTGTTCGATCTTGCTGACCACCAGCCCACCGCTGACGTTCGGCACCCAGTAGGCAAATTTCACGGCTTGCTGACTCATTGGCGTGTCCTCGGGACATTTGTGGAGATGGAAGTGGTAGAGCAGCAAGCGTGCCAGCCTGGAAATGCCCGATTTTGTTGGGTTTCGGAGTGGCGTTGATGTTTTGTGGAAGGGGGATTTGTTGGCAGGTTGTTGTGTGGGCAACAGTTGGTTTATTTGTTGGCGCGACTGTCCTCATCGCTGGCAAGCCAGCTCCCACAAGGATCAGGGTGAACAATGATCTTGAGTACAACGTAAAAACCTGTGGGAGCTGGCTTGCCAGCGATGGCGTCAGACGGGTCGCCGCAAAACTTGGAAATGAGTAAGATGACCGCCCTCCCCGCAGCCAAATCTGCGCCCTGCCGAATAAGCCGATTCCATGCCTTTCGAACTCAGCGTTGACCTCACCACCCTCGCCATCCTGGCCTTTGTCGCTTTCATTGCCGGTTTCATCGATGCCATCGCCGGTGGTGGCGGCCTGTTGACCACACCAGCGTTGCTGACCGCCGGTCTGCCACCACATCTGGTGCTCGGCACGAACAAATTGAGTTCGACCTTCGGTTCAGCGACCGCCAGTTTCACTTTCTACAAACGCAAGCTGTTCCACCCGCGACAATGGACCCACGCCATCGTCGGCACACTGGTCGGCGCACTCACCGGTGCTGTCGTCGCTCATTACCTACCGGCGGAATGGCTGAACAAAATGCTCCCGGTGATCGTGTTCGCCTGCGGCCTGTACCTGTTGTTCGGCGGCACACCGAAAGCGCCACTGGACAGCGACGCCCCGATCAAAAAGAAATGGCAATCGAGCCAAGGCTTCAGCCTCGGTTTCTACGACGGCGTTGCCGGCCCTGGCACGGGCGCATTCTGGACGGTCAGCAGCCTGCTGCTCTACCCGATCGACCTGGTCAAGGCCAGTGGCGTGGCGCGTAGCATGAACTTCGTCAGCAACATTGCGGCGCTGTCGGTATTCGTGTTTTCCGGGCAGGTGGACTGGATCATCGGCCTGAGCATGGGCCTGTCGGTGATGGTCGGCGCGTTCTTTGGCGCGCGCACCGCGATCAGCGGTGGCGCCAAGTTCATACGCCCGGTGTTCATCACCGTGGTGTTGGGTTTGACCGTGCGCCTAGCCTGGCAGCACTGGTTCAGCGTGGCCTAAGCGCCGCGCCACGTAGACGTCGATCAGGTAACGGGCAATCGACTTGGATGCCGGCAACGGCGGCAGGTCGTGCACGTTGAACCACTGGGCGTCTTCGATCTCGTCTTCCTGACAGACAATCTCGCCACCGGCGTACTCGGCATGGAAGCCGAGCATCATCGAGTGCGGGAACGGCCAGCACTGACTGCCCATGTACTGAATGTTCTTCACCTCGATCTGCACTTCTTCACGCACTTCCCGAATCAGGCAATCCTCGGCCGACTCGCCAGGTTCAGCGAACCCGGCCAGCGTGCTGTAAACCCCGGTGACGAAACGCGGTGAACGCGCCAACAGAATCTCGTCGCCACGGGTGATCAGCACGATCATGCTCGGCGAAATACGCGGATAACTGCGCAGGTCGCACGGCTGGCAATACATCGCCCGCTCACGCGGCACCTGCGTCATCGCCTGGCCGCAATTGCCGCAGAAGCGATGCTCACGCGCCCAGGTGCCAATCTGCGCGGCATAACCGAGCACTTTGTAGAGCGTATGATCGCCGTCGAGCATGAACGCCCGCAGGCCTTTCCAGTTACAACCCGGCACCTCGCTGGCGCTGCGCAGCTCAAGCAGATACACCGGCTCGCCATCGAGATGGCCGATGCCATGCTCGGCGAGGATCGACAAGTCCTGACGCTTGAGCCATTCCCGTGGGAACAGCGCGCCGTTGTCGTCGAACAGAAAGCCTTCCGGGCTGCGCGCCACGGCCCAGCCGCCCGGTTGATCAGTGTCCAGTACTGCAGTGGTCCAGCGAGATGTCATGGTTTCTCAGTCCAGGAATTCGGGTTTCTGTTTGCTCATATGGGCGGCCATGGCCACGCGCAAGTCGGTGGATTGCAACATGGCGGCGTTCCAGGTGGCAACGTATTCAAGACCGTCGTCGATGCGATGGTCGCGCATGTAGCTGATCATCTCCTTGGTACCGGTGACCGCGATCGGCGACTTCGAAGCGATCTCCCGGGCGATATCCAGTACGCCTTCGAGGAGCGCGTCCTTGTCGCTGTAGACGCGATTGACCAGACCGATGTTGCGCGCCTCTTCAGCGCCGAAAGTGCGACCGGTGTAAGCCAGTTCACGCAGCATGCCGTCACCGATGATCCGTGGCAACCGTTGCAAAGTGCCAACATCGGCGGCCATGCCGATGTCGATTTCCTTGATCGAGAATTGCGCGTCTTCGGCGGCGTAACGCATGTCGCACGCGGCGATCAGGTCGATGGCGCCACCCAGGCAATAACCTTGAATGGCCGCAAGCACCGGTTTGCGGCAGTTGTCGACGGCATTGAACGAGGCTTGCAGGGTGAGGATCTTGCGGCGCAGCAGGCGCGCGTTGCGGCCGACGTCCTTGCCCAATTCATTGGCGACGCCGGCGAGCATCATCAGATCGATGCCGGAAGAAAAATGTTTACCGTTGCCGCTGAGCACCACCACGCGCACTTCGTCAGTGTCGTCGATCCACTGGAAGATCTCGACAATCTCGCTCCAGAACGCCGCGTTCATCGAGTTGATCTTCTCCGGGCGATTGATCTGCACATGGGCGATGTTGTCGGCCAGTTCGACGCTGAAGGCGGAGTATTGAGTCATGGCAGTGATCCTTTACCGGGCAGAAAATGAGGCCCGAACTATAACAAGGCATCACAGTGGCGGTTCGGCCAAATGCGGGACTGCAGCGCGCGTTCTCTGTAGTGTTTGCACAAGCCGATTATTTGGCCAAACGCCGCAGCCCAAACAACATCCCCCCTGCCCCCAACAACATCGCTGCCAGAAACAACGGATAGGAAACCCACCACGGCGTCCCCGCCGTCATCATGCTGAACTCCGACATCCCGCCAATACTGGCAATCAGGTTCAACGGCAGAAACACCACGTTGATCAGCGTCAGTTTGCGCAGCAGGTTGTTCATGCTGTTGTTCATCAGATTGCCCCGCGCATCGATCAAACCGGAAAACACCGTCGAGTAGATTTCCGCTTGCTTGTAGCACTGGTTGTTTTCGATGATCAGGTCGTCGATCAGGCCGAGCGCTTCACTGCCAAAATGCTGTTTTTCGGCATGATTGCGCAGGCGCGTGAGGACCGCGCCGTTGCTGTGCAGCGCGTTGATGTAATAGATCAGGCTTTCGCTGAGGTTGAACATCTGCACCAGGTGCTGATTCTGCATCGAGGCGTTGAATTTCTGCTGCAGTTCGCGGGCGACCAGTTTGATCACCTTCAGGTGCCCGAGGTAGTGATGGATGTTGTTGAACAGCAAGTCGAGCAACACATCCAGCGGCGTGTTCAACGGCTGGCGGGTGCCGAGGCCGTGCAGCGGTGTGTCGTCAGTGGCGATCACCAGCAATTGTCCCGGCGCGAACAACAATCCGCAGGATGACACCTCAAATGCCAGACTGCCGCCACCGGAGTAGTTTTCCGGACGCTTCCAGATCAGGAACAAATGGTCGGGATGGAACTCGATGCGCGACACCTCGTCCGGGTCCAGCGCGGACGCCAGTGCATGTTCATCGACCTTGAAGTGACTGTGCAGCAAGTCGCGCTCGGCGACATCGGGGTTGCTGAACAGCATCACCTCGGCGTCCAGTCGCTCGACCCTCTGCAAGGCGCCGTGGCTCAGTGCGAAGCTATTGATCATCGGCGCGTCACCAGGCCTGGCCGCGACGCTTGAGTTCCAGGCGCCGCACGAACTCCTCCAGCACCAATGAGTAAAGATCGTCGTGCAAATAAGCGTCTTCAATACCGGCGTCGAGATTGGGGTTGTCGTTGACTTCGATCACCACCACTTTGTCGCCGGCCTGCTTCAGATCGACACCGTAGAGGCCGTCACCGATCAGGTTGGCGGTCTTTACCGCCAGTTCAACCACCGCACGCGGCGCCTCGTGGATCGCCATCGTCCGGCATTCGCCGTTGACGTCCTGGCCTTTGGCCTTGTGGTTGTAGATCTGCCAATGCCCCTTGGACATGAAGTATTGGCAGGCGAAGATCGGTTTGCGATTGAGCACGCCGATGCGCCAGTCGTACTCGGTGTAGAAAAACTCCTGAGCCAGCAGCAACACCGAGTGCTCAAACAGTTCGGCAGTGGCGTCGAGCAAAGCCTGCTGGCTTTCTACCTTGATCACACCACGGGAAAAACAACCGTCGGGAATCTTCAGCACGAGCGGAAAACCGAGGCGCTCGCCCACTCGCTCGAAGTCTTCGGGTCGCTCCTTGTAGAGAATTTCGGTGGCGGGCATCCCCAGTTGATGACTGTTGAGCAGATCGGTCAGGTAAACCTTATTGGTGCAGCGCAGGATCGACGTCGGGTCATCCATCACCACCAGCCCTTCACTTTCGGCCTTCTTGGCGAAGCGATAAGTGTGGTTGTCGACGCTGGTGGTTTCGCGGATCAGCAAGCCGTCGTACTCGGCGAGACGTGCGTAATCCTTGCGTTCAATCAGTTCGACGTCGATCCCCATGGTTTTACCGACCCGGACGAAATTCGCCAGTGCCCTGGCGTTGGACGGCGGCAACGCCTCCTGCGGATCGTGCAATATTGCCAGGTCGTAGCGCGCCACTTGCGGCGAGCGCGGCACACGCCAGACTTTACGACTGAAACCGTCCAGCGCATTGGCAAACTGATCTTCCTGATCATCGCGCAACTTGTGCAAGGCACCGGACTTTATGCCTTCGATGTGCCAGCCGTTAGTTCTACGAAACTCAACTAACAGAATCGGGCAGGGAAACACTTCAAACAATTGCCGGGCCAGATCCTGTAATGGCTCAATATGAGTTCGCCCAAAATACAAGGTCAAAGTAAAGCCTTCGGTATCACTGTAGAGATGATGACTGAGGGCTTTCTCCAGGGTTTTATCGAGATCGTCCAGCGCCAGGCCGTAAAGTGATTTCTTCGTCAGTTCACTAATGGTACGCACCGACGGGATCACCTTGTGTCCCCGAGCTTCGGCGAGCAGCGAGCAATAGTAACCGTGGCCCAGGTACTTATAGCTGCGGCACAGGTTGATCACCTGCATGCGCTTGCCCGGCTCGCTGTCACAGCTGTGCTCGAGGTACTCCTGCGCCGTCAGGATGTCTTCGCTGGGGAAATATGAGGCCCAATCTTCCTTACGCTCGACAATAATCAACACCTGACTGGATGTTTTAATTGCTGACTTTAAATAAGTTGCCGCCGGCAAACTTTGCTCGGATACTTCGCGCCAATGACCCTGTACCGCTGACATAGAGATTGATCCGTTGGAGAACAAGACCTTTTCTATTAAGCACGAAGTTTTTCGAAAGTCTCGTTTCGTTACGCAACTTTTACGGTGGTCATATGAAGGCTGTTTTTCGTTTGGCGGTAGTTGAAGACTTGCCGGCGTTGCTGGCACTGGAAATGCAATGTTTCACCACGGACCGGCTCACCAGTCGCAGCTTTCAATGGATGATCACCCGCGCTCACGGGCAGTTGCTGGTGGCGGAGCGCGATGGTCAATTGTTGGGCTATGCGCTGGTGTTGTTTCATCGCGGCACATCGCTTGCGCGGCTGTATTCCATTGCACTGGCCGTCGAGGCGCGCGGCACGGGCCTGAGCAAACAGCTGCTGCAACGCATTGAAGCGATGGCCCTGGAGCATGACTGTGCGTACCTGCGCCTGGAGGTGCGCCTCGACAACCCTGCGGCGATCGCGTTGTACGAGCGTAATGGCTACCGGCGTTTTGCGCTGATTCATGATTACTACGAAGACCACGCCGACGCGCTACGCCTGGAGAAACGCATTCTCCAGCACCGCGATTCGCGCAGCATCAAAGTGCCCTACTACCGGCAAACCACCGATTTCACCTGTGGGCCCGCGTGTCTGTTGATGGCCATGGGGGCGCTGCAAGCGGAACGCTCATTGGAGCGTCGAGAGGAACTGCAGGTCTGGCGGGAAGCGACCACGGTGTTCATGACCTCCGGCCATGGCGGATGCAGCCCGCAGGGATTGGCATTGGCAGCGTGGCGTCGGGGGTTTCGCGTGCGTATGGCGCTGAGCATGCGTGGGCCGCTGTTCCTCGACGGTGTACGTGACGCGCATAAAAAAGACGTCATGTGCCTGGTACACGAAGAGTTCACGGCGCAATTGCAGAAGACCGATGTCGAGTGTGTGATCGGCTCGTCACTGGATCTGCCGCGACTGCTGGACGCCGGTGGGCAGCCGCTGGTGTTGATCAGCAGCTATCGACTGACGCGCTCCAAATCCCCGCACTGGGTGGTCGTGACCGATTGCGACGAGGATTTTGTTTATCTGCATGACCCGGATGTCGACCACAGCCAGCATCGACAGCCCATGGATTGCCAGCATGTGCCGGTGAGTCACGGGGAGTTCGAGAAAATGTGCCGGTTTGGCCGGGGTAAATTGCGTGCGGCGGTGGTGTTGTATTCCCGCGAAATGTGAGAAGCCATCTGTAGGAGCTGCCGAAGGCTGCGATCTTTTGATTTTGAAAAACAAGATCAAAAGATCGCAGCCTCGTTGCACTCGACAGCTCCTACAGGAGGATCGTCCTTAAAGCGCGGGCTTCAGGCCGATCTTGTACAGCGATCCCTTCTCTTCATCCGTCAGCACATACAAATAACCATCCGGCCCTTGCCGCACATCGCGAATCCGCTGCTTGAGTTCGCCCAGCAAGCGCTCCTCGTGCACCACCTTGTCACCATCGAACTGCAAGCGGATCAGTTCCTGAGTCACCAGCGCGCCGATAAACGCGTTGTGTTGCCACGGTTTAAAACGATCGGCGTCGTAAAACGCCATGCCGGTAACGCCCGGCGATTTCTCCCAGACATGGTGCGGCGCGACAGTGCCTTCGGCCGTTTTGCCCTGGGCTTCCGGAATCGGCTGCATTGAGTAATTGATGCCATGGGTCGCCAGCGGCCAACCGTAGTTCTTGCCGCGCTCGATGATGTTCACCTCATCGCCACCGCGCGGGCCGTGCTCGTTCTCCCACAACGTACCGGTCCATGGGTTGAGCGCCGCACCCTGTGGGTTACGCACGCCGTAAGCCCAGATCTCCGGCCGAACGCCGGACTGACCAACAAAGGGGTTGTCATCCGGCACCTTGCCGTCCGGGTAAATGCGCACGACTTTGCCTTGCAGCTTGTCGAGATCCTGCGCCGTTGGCCGGTCGTTGTTCTCGCCCAAGGTAATGAACAAATAACCGTCGCGATCAAACACCAGCCGTGAGCCGAAGTGATTGCCGACCGAAAGCTTCGGTTCCTGGCGGAAGATCACTTTGAAATCCTTCAGCGTCTTCAAGTCATCCGAGAGCCGTCCACGCCCTACAGCGGTGCCGGCCTTGTCGCCGGCACCGCCACCTTCGGCAAAAGAAAGATAGACCAGGCGATCCTCTTTGAAGTCCGGCGACAGCACAACATCCAGTAACCCGCCCTGCCCTTTGGCCCAGACCTGCGGCACGCCGGAAATCGGCGCCGACAGTTTGCCGTCGGCGCTCACCACGCGCAGATTGCCGGGACGTTCACTGACCAGCATGCCTTGGCGATCCGGCAGAAATGCCAAGGCCCATGGATGCTCAAGGCCTGCGCTGATGGTCGTGACTTCGAGGGTGCCCTGTTCGCTTTGCAGCTCTTTAGGGGCGGCGGCGAATACCGGAGCGCTGATCAGCGCGCCGGCACAGAAAGTGGCTAGAAGGGTTTTACGCAACATGCACGATTCCTTTTGTTCGTTTCAAGGGCCGACAGAACCTCGGTCCTGCCGCTCAACGGTTGCTGCCTCCGCTGCGCGAAGGTGGGTTGGGAATGAACGTGGGTGGCGTGCTCGGCACCGAGCGGATCGGCTGGCCGTTGCCGATGCCACGGTTTTCGACCGTAGGCTGACGCGGCGTCGGTACAGTGTTCGGCCCCCGAACGGGCGGAGCGCTGGGCTGGGTGCCCTGCATGCTGTTGGGATTGGCCCGGCGGATCGGACTGTTGTAGGGGTTATTGCTATTGCCGGTGGGGCTTTGCGCCAACAGGACGTCGGCATGAACCAGACCGCCACTGAGGGTCAGGACGACGATGCCAAGCAGAATTCGGTTCATGACGCTGCCTCTCGATGGGCCGGGGATAGAGCGTTCGAGTCCACGCTACGCCGAGGGTTCGGATTTGTTAACCCACAAGCTTTAAACAACATGTAACACGGCTTGACCGAGTCCCTGGAACCCCGCGCATTCCGGGGAAACTTTCAGCCACGACCGCAGGTCATCCGATCATCACTCGGAGAACTCACCATGGCTCGGGCAATCTGGAAAGGCGCAATCAGTTTCGGACTGGTGCACATCCCTGTCGCACTGGTCTCGGCGACCTCGTCGCAGGGCGTCGATTTCGATTGGCTCGACAGCCGTAGCATGGACCCAGTGGGTTATAAACGGGTCAACAAGGTCACCGGCAAGGAAGTCACCAAAGAGCACATCGTCAAAGGTGTGGCCTATGAAAAGGGCCGTTATGTGGTGCTGAGCGAGGAAGAGATTCGCTCGGCGCATCCCGTATCGACGCAGACCATCGACATCTTTTCTTTCGTCGACGCCGAACAGATTCCCCTGCAGAACATCGACACGCCCTACTACCTGGCGCCCGACAAACGCGGCGGCAAGGTTTACGCATTGTTGCGTGAAACCCTGAGCAAAACCAATAAGGTCGCCCTCGCCCGCGTGGTGCTGCATACGCGCCAGTACCTCGCGGCGTTGATGCCGCTGGAATCAGCACTGGTGCTGGTGAAGTTGCGCTGGCCGCAGGAAGTGCGCAGCCTCGATGATCTCGAACTGGGCAGCGAAGTGACCAAGCCGCAGCTGGCCAAGGGTGAACTGGACATGGCCAAGCGGCTGGTGCAGGACATGAGCGCGGACTGGAAGCCCGAAGACTACAAGGATGAATTTGAAGACAAGATCATGGCCCTGGTGGAGAAAAAGGCCCATGAAGGCAAGATCGAGGATGTTGAGTCGGTGGGTGGTGAGGAAGAGCGCAAGACGGCCGATGTAATCGACCTGACCGAGCTGCTTAAACGCAGTCTGGGTGGCAAAGCAGCCGCCAAGCCGAAGGCGAAAGCCGCCACCAAAGCAGCGCCAGCCAAGAGGACAAAGAAGGCTTCCGGCGAATGACAATCCAGAGATCGTCAGGCAACTGACAGGTTGTATTTGAGAGAGTTATCACTAGCGGCTAGCTCCCACAGGGTTCTGAGTCGAATGCAAAAATTGCTTTCACTCGAGACTAAGGTGGGAGCGAGCCTGCTCGCGAAGGGGCCAGCCAAAGCAATGCAAAAATTCAGATCAGAATGAACACCGCGAGCAAACCACCAAAGATCGCCCACTTTTCCATGTAGTAACGCTTGCGATTGCGCTTTTTCAGCTCTTTGCCACGCAGACGAATCTTGTAGATCCGGGTAAACAACCGGTTGATGCCACCGGTGCGGTCACCGGCATCGTTCGGCGCGCCTGCCGCCGACATCACGGTGCGGCTGAACCACGCATTGAACGCGGCGGCCCAGCGGTACTTCATCGGACGCTCAATATCGCAGAACAGGATGATGCGATTCTTGTCCGTGGTGTTTTCGGCGTAATGAATAAACGTCTCGTCGAACATCACCGCTTCGCCGTCACGCCAGTGGTAGCTCTCACCGTCGACGTTGATATAGCAGCCAGCGTCGTTCGGCGTGTCCAGGCCCAGGTGATAGCGGTAGGAACCTGCATACGGGTCACGGTGACGCACCAGTTTCGAACCCGGTGGCAGCTCGGCAAACATCGCCGCTTTGATCGAACCGATGCTCTGCACCAATTCAGTGGTGCGCGGGCACAGCTTCATCGCCGACGGATGGCTCTCGCCATACCACTTCAGATAGAAACGCTTCCAGCCACTCTTGAAAAAGGAGTTGAAACCAACATCGTCGTACTGGTTAGAGCGCTTGATCTCGCCGGCACGCAGCAAGTTCTGCCCTTCTTCGCGGATTTCTTCCCAGTGCGCCTGCAACGGGCTCAAGTCAGGAAACTCGCTTGGGTCCAGGTACGGCTTGTTCGGCTTCTTCGAAAACAGATAAAGAAAGCAGTTGATCGGCGCAAGAAACGTCGAATGGTCGCTCAGTTGTCGACCGAGTTTGTGTCGCACACGCCCACGCAGATGAACGTATGCAATGGAAATGACATAAATAGCAGCAATGATGAGTTTCACGGAAATCGTCACACGTCAGAAGTGAACAAACTGCGCGCCTGGCGGCCTGAGGCCCAGCGTCTTATGCAGTGGTCTGAATACACATGGCACGTCCTTGGCCCGCGCCGTAACCGGACGCTCGGTGAAAGGTGGCATTTTAGCCACAGTTTGTAACCGATAGTGAATCTTCAACTGTGAAAAACTGTCCCGTGATCATGCCAATCGGCGATTGTGGCGTGATCGCCCTATCGTTTAAAGAGCCAGACCAGTACAATCGCCGCCAAACTTTACGCGCCCCCCTTGGTTGATGACGGGACTTCCCCGCATCAGCGCACTTTGACTCGGGCCACGCGCTGCAGCCGCACCCTCGCTTTTTAAGAATGCTTCGCAGGAAAAACTCTTGATCTCTACAGCTAACATCACGATGCAGTTCGGCGCCAAGCCGCTCTTCGAAAACGTTTCGGTCAAATTCGGTGCGGGCAATCGCTACGGCCTGATCGGCGCCAACGGTTGCGGCAAGTCGACCTTCATGAAAATCCTCGGCGGTGACCTCGACCCGTCCGGCGGTCAGGTCATGCTCGAGCCGAACGTGCGCCTGGGCAAGTTGCGTCAGGATCAGTTCGCCTACGAAGAATTCACCGTGATCGACACCGTGATCATGGGTCACGAAGAGCTGTGGAAGGTCAAGGCCGAGCGCGACCGTATCTACTCGCTGCCGGAAATGAGCGAAGAAGACGGCATGGCCGTGGCTGAACTGGAAACCGAATTCGCCGAAATGGACGGCTACACCGCCGAGTCCCGTGCCGGTGAACTGTTGCTGGGCCTGGGTATCGGCATCGAGCAGCACTTCGGCCCGATGAGCGAAGTCTCGCCAGGCTGGAAACTGCGCGTATTGCTGGCGCAGGCACTGTTCTCCGATCCGGAAGTGCTGTTGCTCGACGAACCGACCAACCACCTGGACATCAACACCATTCGCTGGCTGGAAAACGTGCTGACCCAGCGCAACAGCCTGATGATCATCATCTCTCACGACCGTCACTTCCTGAACAGTGTGTGCACGCACATGGCTGACCTGGATTACGGCGAGCTGCGCCTGTTCCCGGGCAACTACGACGAGTACATGACCGTGGCGACCCAGTCCCGCGAGCAACTGCTGTCGGACAACGCCAAGAAGAAAGCGCAGATTTCCGAACTGCAATCGTTCGTCAGCCGCTTCTCGGCCAACGCCTCGAAAGCCAAGCAGGCCACTTCGCGTGCCAAGGCGATCGACAAGATCCAGCTGGCCGAGGTCAAGCCATCGAGCCGCGTGAGCCCGTTCATCCGCTTCGATCAGAACAAGAAGCTGCACCGCCAGGCGGTCATCGTCGAAAAAATGGCCAAAGGCTTCGACGGCAAGCCATTGTTCAAAGACTTCAGCTTCCAGGTTGAAGCCGGCGAGCGCGTGGCGATCATCGGCCCGAACGGTATCGGCAAAACCACCCTGCTGCGCACCATGGTCAACGAACTGACCCCGGACGCCGGCAGCATCAAGTGGACCGACGCCGCCGAACTGGGCTACTACGCCCAGGACCACGCGCACGACTTCGAAGACGACGTCACCCTGTTCGACTGGATGGGTCAGTGGACTCAAGGCGAGCAGATGATTCGCGGTACTCTGGGCCGCATGCTGTTCTCCAACGACGAGATCCTCAAGTCGGTCAAAGTGATTTCCGGTGGTGAGCAAGGTCGCATGCTGTTCGGCAAGCTGATCCTGCAAAAGCCGAACGTGCTGATCATGGACGAACCAACCAACCACTTGGACATGGAATCGATCGAGGCGCTGAACCTGGCGCTGGAAAACTACCCGGGCACGCTGATCTTCGTCAGCCACGACCGTGAGTTCGTATCGTCCCTGGCCACGCGCATTATCGAGCTGAGCCCGGATGGCGTGACTGACTTCAGCGGCACCTACGATGACTACCTGCGTAGTCAGGGTGTGGTGTTCTAAACAGCAGCTTCAAGTTTCGAGCCGCTAGCTGCAAGTTGAAAGCCCTGTCCATGTGACAGGGCTTTTTGCATTTCAGGGCGCTGATCGCTCCCGCGCTCTGCGTGGGAACGATCGGCGAGGTGAAAAATAGTTAGCCTGCTTTCTTTTATATGACGCTCAAGCCATGATGCGAACTCTCCCACCGCCGCCCGCGAACGAGTCCTCATGTCTGCGCAGCAACAGCCACCGCAAAGCTCCATGGCGATCACCCTGCAGATCGTCTCCATCGTGTTCTATACCTTTATTGCCTTCCTCTGCATCGGTCTGCCGATCGCGGTGTTGCCCGGTTACGTGCACGAGCAGTTGGGTTTCAGCGCAGTCATTGCCGGGCTGGTGATTGGCTCGCAGTATCTGGCCACCCTGCTCAGCCGGCCGATGGCCGGGCGCATGTCCGATACGGTCGGGACCAAGCGGGCGATCATTTATGGCTTGTGGGGAATTGTCCTCAGCGGCTTGCTGACGTTGCTCTCCACACTGCTGCAAGACTTCCCGCTCACCAGTCTGATCATTTTGATCATCGGCCGTTTGCTGCTCGGTATCGCGCAGGGCTTGATCGGTGTCGGCACGATCAGTTGGTGCATGGGCCAGGTGGGTGTCGAACACACCGCGAAATCCATTGGCTGGAACGGCATTGCCTCCTATGGCGCGATTGCGATTGGTGCGCCGTTGGGTGTGGTGATGGTCGCCGATTACGGCTTTACCAGCCTCGGCATCGCGCTGGCGGTACTGGCGGCAGGCGCGCTGCTGCTGATCCGCAACAAACCCTCGGTGCCGGTGATACGCGGCGAACGGCTGCCGTTCTGGGCGGTATTCGGGCGGATCGCCCCGTATGGCGCCAGCCTGACTCTGGCCTCGATCGGCTACGGCACGCTGACCACGTTCATCACCTTGTATTACCTGAACCGTGGCTGGACCGGCGCAGCGTACTGTCTGACGGTGTTTGGTGTGTGCTTCATCCTGTCGCGCCTGATGTTTATCTCGGCGATCAGTCGCTTCGGCGGCTTCACTTCGGCCATCGCCTGCATGACCATCGAAACCGTGGGCCTGGTGATGTTGTGGCTGGCGCCCTCCACCGCGTTCGCCTTGATCGGCGCAGGGCTGGCGGGATTTGGCCTGTCGCTGGTGTATCCGGCGCTGGGCGTCGAAGCGATCAAACAGGTGCCCAGTTCCAGCCGGGGATCAGGGCTGGGCGCTTATGCGGTGTTCTTCGATCTGGCGCTGGCGATTGCCGGACCGCTGATGGGTGCCGTGGCGTTGAACCTGGGGTATTCGTGGATTTTCTTCAGTGCGGCGCTGTTGTCGGTGATCGGGCTGGGGCTGACGTTGCTGCTCAAGCGCCGCGCAACAAGCTGAAAAACAAAGTCAAAAGATCGCAGCCTTCGGCAGCTCCTACAGGTTGTACGGTATTCCCGTGCAGGAGCTGCCGAAGGCTGCGATCTTTTGATCTATTGATCTGCGGTTTGCATGCCCGCCCGCGTCGGTCTGCCCAACGCATGGGAGAAGAATCGCCCGGCCTCGGATATGAGGTTGCGATGGATATCCTCGCGATCCACACCATCAGCATCGGTGCATAACGCCGGCATCGCGCGAATCTGTTCTTCATTGCACGGCGCCATGAACACGAAGTGCCCTGCCCCGGCCAGTAATTTGAAATCCGGCGCCGTCGGCAGTTTGCGCGCCAGCGCCGCCGCGTTCTTGTCGAAGGCCACCAGTTTGTCGCCATCGCCACTGTAAAGCAGCACCGGTACATGCACGTCGGCCAGAGTGTGACGACCGAACTTCAAGCTCAGCGGCGCCATCAACAGCAACGCGTGAACACGCGGATCGGCCACCGGTTGCAGGTCATCGCGATCGACGATCAGCTCACCCTGCGTATTGCAGGCGTCACGATCGTCCGGGCGTTCCTGGCAATACCGGCGCAGGCGATCCAGATCCGGTTGCGCGCCGGAGAGGATCAAAGCGGTCTCACCGCCCGCCGAATAACCGATCACCCCGACCTGATCGGCGTTAACGTACGGCGCAAGCATGCGGTCGCCGAGGGTTGCGGTAATGGCTTCGGAAATCTGGATCGGTCGCCCGTAGAGATTGCTCAGGGTGCCCAATCGGCTGTGGTCTTTGGAGTTGTCGCCGGGGTGAATCACCGCCACCACGACAAAGCCTTTGCGCGCCAGTGAGGTCGCGAGGTCATGCAGCGCCAGCGGCGTGCCGGTGTTGCCATGGGAGAGCATCAGCATCGGAAAGCGGCCGATGGCGACTTTGGTGTCTTCGCCGGCCTCGACCGAGTAGCCCTCGAGCAGGCTCATGTGTTCACGGTCGCTGGAAGGATAGAAGGCGATGGCGCGCATCGGTTGCAGGTCCAGCGGATCGAGAAACGTCATCTCGTGGTAGCCGACGCTCCACACCGGGTGTCGCCCAGGCGCGGCATGCACTGTGTTAAGGCTGCCGAGCAGGCAAATCAGTAACGCTGCACAAAGACGCATCATGGGATGCCCCACCCTGTTGTTACTCAATCGAAAGTTCCGTTGCGTTGCGGGCCTGAAACCCCGGGGATTCGGTGCTCCGGTACGACAATGCACTCAGACGCTGATTGTGTGACTGCATAACCCGGGCCAGATTATGTAACAGTCAGAAACAAAAAACTCCGTAACTGGCCCTTGCAGAACCAGAATACAGAGTTTTTTGAGCGTTACCTGAACATCAGCTGTTCTTTACGCAAGCCTTACGCGGCGGCGAACAGTTGCTCGCTGATCTTCGCCTGGGCAGCGGTCATCGCGTTGTTGCGCACTTCTTCGCCATACGCCAGGCCTTCGGCACGAACGATTTCGATGTCGGTGATGCCGAGGAAGCCCAGTACCAGCTTCAGGTATTCTTCGTGAGCGATGCCGCTGGCCTGACCGGCATGGATGCCGCCGGATGTGGAGACGATCACCACTTTCTTGCCACCGCACAGACCTTCAGGGCCGGCTTCGGTGTAACGGAAGGTCTGACCGGCGACTGCTACGCGATCGATCCACGCCTTGAGTTGGGTCGGTACGGTGAAGTTGTACATCGGTGCAGCGATGACGACGGCGTCGGCAGCGATGAACTCGGCCAGGGTCGATGCGCTCAGCTCGGCTTCGTGCTGTTGTGCGGCGTTACGCAGCTCAGCGGTGGTGCCGGCAGCGACCAGGGTGGTCGACGAGAAGTGGCTGATGGCATCGGCTGCCAGGTCGCGGTAGGTCACCACGGCGCTTGGCTCGGCGGCCTGCCAGGCTTTGACGACTTCGCTGCTCAACTGACGGGAAGCCGAGTTGTCGCCCAGAATGCTCGAATCGATATGCAGCAGTTTCATGTGGAATCTCCTGGAAGGAATCGCCGGTGGCGACGGAATGGAGACAATCCTACGCAAGAAACCAATGGATGATTAGCCGCCTGAAATGCGATAGTTTGTCCCACTGATAGAACAGTTGGAATTAAACGATGCAGGACCTCAACGATCTCTATTATTTCGCCAAAGTGGTCGAGGCCGGCGGTTTCGCGGCGGCCGGGCGTTTGCTGGGCATTCCCAAGTCACGCTTGTCACGGCGCATTGCCGAACTGGAAGAACGTCTTGGTGCACGTTTACTGCAACGCACCACTCGACAACTCAACCTCACAGCGGTGGGCGAGCGTTATTTGCGTCACTGTCAGGCGATGTTGCTTGAGGCGGAGATGGCCGATGAAGCGGTGGCGAGCATGTCCAGTGAGCCGCGTGGACGCTTGCGGGTGTCATGCCCGACCGGTTTGGCACATGAGATGCTGCCGTGGGTGATCAGCGAATTTCTCGGTAAATTCCCGCAGGTGCAACTTGAAGTCGTTCTGCTCAATCGCCGCGTCGATCTGGTCGGCGAAGGCTTTGATGTGGCGTTGCGCGTGCGTGAACATGGAGATGAGGACCCGTTGCTGGTCACCCGGCGTCTGCGCCAGGCGCAAATGGTCGTGGTGGCCAGCCCTGCGTTTATCCAGGGTCAAACGATTCACCATCCACAAGACTTGAAAACGCTGCCGGTGCTCGGCGCGCTGGAGGCGGATCGTCTGGTGCATGTGCGCTTGTTTGATCAACAGGGTGAAAGCTTTGAGTTGAACATGGAGGCACGCCTGGGCATCGACGACTTTATTGTGCGCAAAGCCTGCGTGCTGGCCGGTCAGGGTTTTACCTTGCTGCCGATGATGTACTGCGAAGAAGAACTGAGAAACGGCACCCTGGTGCAATTGCTGCCAGAGTGGTCGCTGCCTGGCGGCTGGCTGCAAGCGGTGTATCCGCATCGACGCGGGGTGATGCCGGCGGTGCGTGCCTGGATCGATCATCTGGTCGAGTCGTTCAATGCCTGTGGGGAGCGGTTGTTATGAGCAAGGGAAAGATGAACGAAGCCGACGTAGCGGCGTTCTGCCTGGCATTGCCGGGCGCTCGGGAAGATTACAAATGGGGCGGCGTGCGGGTGTTTTCGATTGCCGGCAACAAGATGTTTGCCTTGCAGGGACTGCGTGGCGACTCACTGGCATTCAAGGTCGACAAGGATCTGTTTCTCGGCCATTGCGACCGCCCGGGCATTCACCCGGCGCCTTATCTGGCGCGGGCGCAGTGGATCATCATGCACCCGCCCTACCCGTTGGGTGCTGAGGAATTGCGCGGGTTGTTGCAGCGCTCGCATCAATTGGTGGTGAGCAAGTTGCCGAAAAAGACCCAAATCGGATTATTGCTCTAACCCCGATCCCCCTGTGTAGGAGCTGCCGAAGGCTGCGATCTTTTGACTTTGATCTTTTAAAAAGCAAGATCAAGAGATCGCAGCCTTCGGCAGCGCCTACAAGGGTTTTGTGTAAGCTGTCAGAACAGGGTCAACAGGTTCGAACCGAGAAACAGCTGATCGATCCAGAACACCTGATGCAGCAGCACAATCACCCAGAACAGAATCTGAAACGACACCTTGCGTGTCTTGTGCCGGAACACTTGTTGAGCGATCAACGCGCCCGGCCAGCCGCCGGCCAGTTCCACAGCATGCAGGATGTTCTCTGGCGTGCGCCAGGCATCAGCGCGGGCCTTGCGCTTGTCAGCCCAGTACATGAAGAACGCCAGCACGCTGATGATCCCGTAAGCCGCCAACGGCACCCACGATATCCCGCGCAGCCACATCGACACTGAGCCGAACAACGGCAGCGCACAGACGACCAACAGAACCAGCAGTTTCAGCTTCAGATGCTGGAGGTTGTTGCCACCTGAAGGTCGCCCTTCAGGGCGGCGTGCGCGGGAATCACTCATGGCTTGGCCGCCGCCCAATCGATCCAGCCAAACTGCCACGTCGCCAGAATGACCAGACCAAACACGATCCGATACCAGGCGAACGCCGCATAGCTGTGGCTGGCGATGAACTTGAGCAAGCCGCGCACGGCGATCATGGCGAAGATGAACGCCGTGACAAAACCGATGGCGAACACCGGGAAGTCCGCCGGCACAAACAGGTGACGGTACTTGTAGCCCGAGTAGACCGCCGCACCGACCATGGTCGGCATCGCGAGGAAGAACGAGAACTCGGTGGCGGTCTTGCGCGACAGGCCGAACAGCAAACCGCCAATGATCGTCGAGCCGGAACGCGAGGTGCCGGGAATCATCGCCAGACATTGCGCAAAGCCAACCTTAAGGGCGTCTCTCCAGGTGATCTCATCGACCGTTTCCGCATGCACTTCATGCTGACGCTTTTCTGCCCACAACATGATGATGCCGCCCACGACCAGCGCGGTCGCGACGGTAATCGGGTTAAACAGGTACTGGTGAATCAGGTCGGCAAAAATCACCCCCAACACCACCGCCGGCAAAAAAGCGATCAGCAGGTTGGCGGTAAAACGCCGGGCGCTCGGCTGGGTCGGCAAACCGATGACCACGTCGAGAATCTTGCGCCGAAACTCCCAGACCACCGCGAGGATCGCGCCGAGCTGGATGATGATATTGAACGCCATGGCCCGTTCGCCGCCGAAATTCAGCAAGTCGGCAACAATGATCTGGTGTCCGGTACTGGAAATGGGCAAAAACTCCGTCAGCCCTTCTACAACTCCTAGTATCAGTGCCTGCAAGGCCGTCCAAAGATCCATCAATCCCCCAAAGAGCGATGCGCGCCGGCATGCCCCGATAGTATTTTTCTAGCGTTCACTGCGATCAGCGTAGCTGTTTATGGCTGTACCGATTCCGCACGCACAGGATCCACACGAAACGGTCAAAATTCCGTGAAATATCAATTTGGATTCAGGTTTTCACGCGCGGGGCCGAAATCCTAACAGACAAGCCTTAATAGCGCTGCCGCGTTATACGACTTGGGTCGCGTATGCCCGCTCACAAAATCGTGGTTGGATGCTGGCGGTCGTTTATTACAAGAAAAAGAATCCGGAGTGACAGCGTTATGAACAGCTTGCGCAGTGTGTCGATCAGCCGACGCTTGTGGCTCATCTTGATTGTGGCGGTGGTCATGTTGCTGACCTTGGGCATGTTGATGCTCAAGCAGATCCACGACGATCTCTATCACGCCAAAGCCCAGAAAACCCAGCACGTGGTACAGACAGCCAGCGGCTTGCTGACCTATTACCACGACCTCGAAACCGCCGGCACCCTGAGCAAGGACGCCGCGCAGAAACAGGCGTTGACGGCGATTCGCGGCTTGCGTTACGACCAGAGCGATTACTTCTGGATCAACGACCTCACCCCCGTGATGGTCATGCACCCGACCAACCCGAAACTCGAAGGCCAGAACCTCTCGGCGATCCGCGATCCGGACGGTTTTGCGGTGTTCAACGAAATGGTCGCCATCGCCAAGGCCAAAGGTGCCGGCATGGTCGACTACCGGTGGCCGAAACCGGGCGCCAGCGAGCCGGTGGCCAAGACCTCCTACGTCAAACTGTTCGAACCGTGGGGCTGGGTGCTCGGCTCCGGGGTTTACGTCGACGATGTGCAGGCGGAATTCCAGGGCCAAGTGATCAAGGCTACGGTCATCGGTCTGGCGATTGCCGTGATCATGGCGCTGCTGGTGATCCTGATCGCGCGCAGCATCGTCCGTCCATTGCAGGAAACCGTGAACGCGATGGCCAACATCGCCAGCGGTGAAAGCGACCTGACCCGCAGCCTCGATACCCACGGCAAAGATGAAGTGACTGAACTGGCGCATCACTTCAATGCCTTTACCGCCAAGCTGCGTCGGGTGATCGGTGACCTCCAGGTATCGGCGAGCGCCTTGGGCCAGTCGTCCAGCGAACTGGGTAACGACGCTTCGCAGGCCCAGCAGCGCAGCCAGCAGCAGTCGCAGCAGATGGAACTGGTGGCCACGGCGATCAACGAAGTGACTTACGGCGTGCAGGATGTGGCGAAGAACGCGGAGCACGCCGCCGCCGAAATGCGCGATGCCGAAGCGCAGGCGCAACAGGGCCAGATCAACATTGACGGCAGCCTGCAGCAGATCGACAAGCTGTCCGGCACCATCGATCAAGCGGTTGAAGTGATTCGCACGCTCGCCGCCGAAAGCACACAGATCGGCAGTGTGCTGGAGGTGATTCGCTCGATTGCCGAGCAAACCAACCTGCTCGCGCTCAACGCCGCGATCGAAGCGGCGCGGGCCGGTGAGCAAGGTCGCGGGTTTGCCGTGGTGGCGGATGAAGTACGCCTGCTGGCGCAGCGCACGCAGAAGTCGACGGCGGAAATCCAGTCGATGATCGAACGCCTGCAGAACCATTCCGAAGCCGCCGTGAAGGTGATCGGCGACAGCAGCAAGGCATCGCAACTGACCATCGAGCAAGCCGGGCTGGCCGGTGCCAGCCTGAACGCCATCGGCCAGGCGCTGCGCAATCTCAATGGTCTCAACGCGTCGATTGCCAGCGCCACGCTGCAACAGGCGCATGTCGTCGAAGACATCAATCAGAACGTCACCCAGGCGGCGGGGCTCTCGCACAGCACGGCGATCGCGGCCGAGCAATCCAGCGCAGCCAGCGTACGGCTCGGCCAATTGAGCGAACAACTCAACAGCCTCCTGCGCCAGTTCCGCGTCTGACCATGTAACTCTGGTGAGCCCACCCCTCACCCCAGCCCTCTCCCGGAGGGAGAGGGGGCCGACCGAGGTGTCTCAAGCTATACGTCGACCTGAAAAATCGAGTCGATTATGGATTCAAGCTCCAAAGCATCCCCCAATCAGTCCCCTCTCCCTCTGGGAGAGGGTTAGGGTGAGGGGCTTTTGATCTACAGCGGTCATCAGTACCTAGCCCAATGCAGTACAATCCGCCCCCTCCTCAATTTCCCCCAAGGAATCTACATGTCCGGGCTTGAACTGTTTGCCGCCGCCCTCGGTGTGATCGCCGTCTGGCTGACGGTCAAACAGAATCCGTGGTGCTGGCCGATCGGGCTGGTCATGGTGTTGCTGTACAGCTGGATCTTCTTTGAAGTGAAGCTGTACTCGGACATGTTGCTGCAAGTGATCTACGCCGCGCTGCAAATCTATGGCTGGTGGCAATGGACCCGTGCCGGGACGATGCATGATGGCCGCGAGGTCACCCGCCTCGATCAACGCTCGATCCTGATCGGCCTGGGCATCGGCGCTATCGGCAGCTTGCTGCTCGGTGCAGCCATGGCCCACTGGACCGACGCCGCGCAACCGTGGCTGGATGCCGCGCTGACCGGTTTCAGTCTGGTCGCGCAACTGTGGATGGCGCAGAAACGCCTGCAATGCTGGGCGCTGTGGTTCGTGCTCGACGTGATCTTTGTCGGCTTGTTCATCTATAAGGGGTTGTACCTCACCGCTGCGCTGTACGGTCTGTTCACCTTGCTGGCGATTCAAGGCTTTCGCGAGTGGCGCGCTGACCCGGCGTTGCGCACATGAAGGTCGTGGTGCTGACCGGGCCCGAATCCACCGGCAAGAGCTGGCTGGCGGCGGGACTGCAACAACGCTTTGGCGGCTTGCGCGTGGATGAGTACGTGCGCCGGTTTATCGAGCTCAACCCCCGGGATACCTGTCTGGCTGACATCCCTGAAATCGCTCGCGGCCAACTGCATCGGGAAGACCTGGCTCGGGCACAACAGCCGTCGCTGCTGATTCTCGACACCCATTTGTTGAGCAATATGTTGTGGAGCCAGACGCTGTTCGGCGAATGTCCGGAATGGCTTGAATCGGAGTTGTTGGGGCGGCATTACGACCTGCATCTTTTACTCTCGCCTGAGCAGATCGACTGGACCGATGACGGTCAGCGCTGCCAACCGGATCTGCACGAGCGAATGGCGTTTTACCAGTCCACGCGAAACTGGCTGGAAAACCATCACCAGCGTTTTCAGATCATTCAGGGCAATTGGGGCGAACGCCAGACTCAGGCATTTGCCGCCGTCGACCAATTGCTGGCGCAATAACCCGGTCAGCGGGTCATCTTCCCCGCCGCGCCCCCTGTTTTGGGGGCAAAGTGTCCATTCCTGAAACACTCCGTGCGTTGCAAAGTGCCCGTTTCAGCACTGTTCACTGCTTTGTCATACGAGTTGTTACGCGGCTGATACACACCGCTGCAAACCCTTGTTCCAGAGCTTTGTTCAGCCAATGGACAGGTCGGCGCGCCGGTGCGTGTATCAAGCCTGAAACAGGTTGTGTATCAGACATGCGCATTTATTTCCCAACTCTTTGTAATTAAAGCACTTTTAAAAAGCGGCACAGCTTTCGCTCTCTCCTTCACAACGCTGACTCGGGCCAGCCCACTGAAGAAGGAATTGCAGCCGTGGGGAATATCCAAAAAGGTTTGACCTGCCTTCTGCTGATCGGATCAGCAGCCAGTACGTTGATCAGCTTCAACGTGCAGGCAGAAGGTAACGGCGTGATTGTCCTCAATCGCGATGTTCAGCCGATTCCTATCGGTCGCAGCGCACCCGGCAAAGACCCCTATCCCACCACTGTCAACGCCAACCCTTCGGGTCGCATCAATCAGGCGATGAACAGCACCGAACTCAATGACGGTGACTTCGCCAGTGTAGCCAGCGGCGCGACCATCAGAGGCAACATCGCGACGCCCGGTTCCAGCCTGCCCGGCATGAACGTTCTGACCAACCCCAATGGCCTGCCTGGCATGAGTGCCGGCCACGGCGGCGGTGGCGGCGGTACGATCTCCAACACCATCAATCGTTCGCTGAGCACCGGTCTGGCGCCGCTGACCCGCATGGCTGGAGGCCAATAAGATGAATCGCACCCTGCTCCTGCTTGCCCTCTTCGGCTGCGCCAGTGCCATGGCCGCCGACCCCAGCTCAGTGAACAACGCGAACATTCAGGACACTGGTGCCCAGTACCGCGGCAACTACAACGTCAACCAGGCCGCTGGCGACCAGATGCAACAGACCAACACCAAGGCGATCGCCATCGGTACCTCGGCCAGCGCCACCACGATTGTCCGCCAACACATCGACACCCCGGGCAATCCGTCAACGAACGCCAGCGCCACCATCGGCGGCAACTCTTTCAGCAATGGCAACGGGATTCTGGGCGTGAACCAGGGTGCCGGCGCCAACAACCAGATGGCCAACGTGACGCGCGTCAGCATCAGTGCTGCCCCGCTGAGCGTTGACGACAGTGCCCTTTCGCAACAGAACGTGGCGCTTTTACCGAGCTCAGGAGCAACTGGTACCTCACCCGGCAGTCGCCAGGTCACGACAAGTGATCAGGCCTTCACCGGCAGCCGCGGGGTAATCCAGGTGAACCAGAGTGCCGGGGTGGGGAACCGAATGGCTAACACCCTGAGCATCCGGGTCGCTGACTGACCCAAACAACAAAAGCAGTGCAATTAGAAAGTACCAACACTTAACCAACTAATAAGCACGATGGAGAAACACCATGAAACCTACAATGGCTCTCAAACCACTGGTTTTCGCACTTGCAGCAGTGATGGCAATCGCAGCACAGGCAGGCGGTCGTGATGACAATGATCACGGTCATGGTAACGGGCACGGCAACGGTCATGGCAATGGCCATGATCCAAAAGGCCCTACCCTCGAAGAACTGCTGCAAATCGGCGCTGGCGCCGGTGCCGCAGTGCTCGATACGCAAAGCAGCGGCGGCAACGCAGTGCTTAACCAAGGCACCCAAAACAACGCCAACGTCAGTGGCTCGCTCAACGGCGCCAACGGCAACATTGGTGCGAACAACACCGCAGGCGACGGCAACCAACAAGACAACGCCGCGGCTCTGGCGACTGCTGACGAAAGCTTCATCTTCGGCACCGCAGTGGCTGCTTCCAGCGCCACTCAAGTCAACGCCAACAACGGGGTAGCCAACTATTCCAGCACCGCCAACGCCAGCCTCAACAACGTCGGCAACAGCGGCTCGGGTAACATCGGCGTGAACAACAGTGCCGGCAACTTCAACCAACAGAAAAACAATCTGGCAATCGCTGTGTCCGGTGGTCGTGTAGCGCAGGCTGCTGCCGCCGCCAACCAAAGCTCCAGCGGTTTGACCGTCGCCAACAACGGCACTCAAACCTACAAAAAGGATACCGTCACTGGCACTGTTGCCGCCGTCGGCGCGTTCGTCGCCGCTGGTACTGCAACCACCAAAGATGACGATCATGGTCACGGCGGTGGCGGCTATGGCAACAACGACAAAGGGCACGGCGGCAATGGTGGCAACAAACCATCCAGCTCTGACTTCGTCGCTGTGGGTGTCTTCGGTCTGGCTGGCGTGACCACTCAACAAGTGATGACTCCAGACGGCTGGAAAAACCCTGTCACCAACAACGCCAACATGACCAACGTAGGCAACAACTGGTCTGGCAACGGTGGCTTCAACAACGCCGCAGGTGTTGGCAACCAACAAAGCAACTCGCTGTCCATCGCTGCAGGTTGCAAAGCCTGCATGTAATCGCGATCGAAACGAAAGCCCCGGAAACGGGGCTTTTCCTCAGTCCGCAAAGGCGTATCGATCATGCGTAAGACTGCCCTTATCGCTCTGCTTTGTCTGTCTGGCCTGACCCAGGCTGCCCAGATGCCCGTGGCTGCCCTCCCCGGCGGCACACTCATCTACAAAAACGTGCAAAGCATCCGTGAGCGCAAGTTTTCCGACATCGTCGAACAGAAAACCGATTTCAGCTGCGGCGCTGCTGCACTGGCCACGGTGTTACGCCAGGCCTATTGGCTCGACGTCGATGAGGAGCACATCATCAAAGGCATGCTGGTCAATGCAGACCAGGACCTTGTTCGTACTCAAGGGTTTTCCATGCTGGACATGAAGCGCTACATAGAAAGCATCGGCATGCGCGCCAGGGGTTACAAGATTCCACCGGAAAAACTCGACGCTGTAACGATCCCGGTGGTGGTACTGATGGAAATTCGCGGCTACAAGCATTTCGTGGTTCTGCAGCGTTCGGACAAGGATTGGGTTTACATCGGAGACCCGGTTTTAGGCCACAAACGCTACAAGCACGATGACTTTGTCAAAGGTTGGAACGGCATAGTCTTCGCCATCGTCGGCCCCGGTTATGACAAAACCAATGCATTGCGCAGCCCGCCGACACCGCTGACGGCCAAGAACAAGCTGGATAACTTCAACCCTGTCAGAGATGCTGAATTGATGGACTTCGGGTTCATACAGAGCGACTTCTTTTAATCGCCGATTATAAAGAATGGGGCTGGATGTCCCGGGAGCAGCAAATGAAAACCTCATACTGGCTGGCCGCCGCCTGCCTGGCAGCGAGTGCGTCAGGCTATGCCAATGCAGGATTCAAACCTATCGAAATACAAGACAAGGAGTTGTCCGAACTACGG
The DNA here is from genome assembly GCF_044541255.1 of Pseudomonas sp. NPDC085632. Taxonomy (NCBI): domain Bacteria; kingdom Pseudomonadati; phylum Pseudomonadota; class Gammaproteobacteria; order Pseudomonadales; family Pseudomonadaceae; genus Pseudomonas; species Pseudomonas sp. NPDC085632. Next base: position 337,616 of record NZ_JBITSX010000001.1, read on the forward strand.
GGTCGTTATGTCATGCCGGGGCGGATTATCAGCTTCGGCATTGTCATGAGCAGTACCTGGCGCAACGCCAGTGGCGATCTGATCGGGGCGGCAACCTCGATGCAACTTCAGGCAGCAACGATTAAACCCGAATTCTACGTGCAAACCATCAAGGAACACGGCAACGGCAGCGTCCTCCCAACGGGCACCGGCACGATCACGGGTGGCGCCGGCCTCGACAGCAGCCAGGGCGTGACACAAAGCGTGCGTGCCGCTGGCGACAGCAATACCGCCAGTAACAACGTTGCCATCAACGTCAAAGAAGCCAATCAGGCACCGGCACTGGTACCCGTTCAAGGGCAGGCGCTGATGGCCGGGCAAACCATCGGCGGCAGCAATGCCGCGGGCAGCGTGGCCGTTTCGGCGACCGGTGGCGGCGTCCAGATGTCTATTCAGGCCGCCGGCAATCAGGGCACCGCCCTGCAACAGGTCGCTCAGGGTGGCTTGCTGCAGAACACCCGTTTGCTGGGCAGCGCCAACGTGGTCAACAACATGACTCAACTCAACGTCGTCCTGAACAATAACGGCATGAGCGCCGGCGCACTGGATTGCAACCTGACTCAACTCAGGGCACTACGCACTATTGGATATTGAACTACGCTGAGTCTCGATCATTGGGCTTAAAGGGACGGCTTATTCATGTATCGATCAGTATCACTGCGCGCCGCTGTTTGTTTGAGCACGCTTCTACCTGCAGCGATGCTGCAAGCGGCACCGGACGCCGACGTAGAAGTCCTGAAACAAGAGCTTCTGGAGCTGAAGCAACGATACGAAGTACAACAAAAAGCCTTGGCGGTACTCGAACAACGGGTCCGCCAGGTCGAAGATCAACCGGCGGCGCCACAACCCAAAAGGCTGGCCAAGTCGCCGTCGGATATGAAAGGCAATCCCAAAGTGGCCACCGGTACCGGGGCCGCAGCAGCGTCGGGGGGCGCAGCCGGAGGCAGTGGGGCTTCTTACGGGCAATCGCTGGCAGATGATTCGCAACCGGCACAAAGTGTGTCCAACCTGTACGACGAAGCCAGTGGCTTCTTCGGCGGTGGCAAATTCAGCTTCGAAACCGGTATCACCTACTCGCGTTACGACACCCGTCAGTTGATCCTCAACGGCTTTCTGGCACTCGACTCGATCTTTCTCGGCAACATCAACCTTGACCGGATCAAGGCCGATACCTGGACCCTCGACCTCACGGGGCGTTACAACTTCGACAACCGCTGGCAGTTCGACCTGAACGTACCGGTGGTCTACCGCGATTCGACTTATCAGTCGGGTGGCGGCAACCAGGGCGCAGCCAACGTCACCACCGAACAGGATGTCACACGCGATCCGACTATCGGCGACGTCAACTTCGGCATCGCCTACAAGTTCCTCGACGAATCGGTCAACACCCCGGATGCGGTCGTCACCTTGCGGGTCAAGGCGCCAACCGGCAAGGATCCGTTCGGCATCAAGCTGCGCCAGACCGACGCGAATACCAACCTGTTCGTGCCTGACACCCTGCCTACCGGCAACGGCGTCTGGTCGGTCACCCCCGGTATCTCGCTGGTCAAGACGTTTGATCCGGCCGTACTGTTCGGCAGTTTGTCCTACACCCACAACCTGGAGGAGTCGTTCGACGACATCAGTTCCACCGTCAACCAGAAAACCCCGGGCAAAGTGCGCATTGGCGACAGCTTCCAGATCGGCGCCGGTATTGCGTTCGCGCTGAACGAGAAGATGAGTATGTCGTTCTCGATGTCTGACCTGGTGCAGCGTAAAAGCAAGCTGAAACAGGATGGCGGGGATTGGGAGTCGGTGGTGTCCAGTGACGCCAACGCCGGTTACTTCAACGTCGGCATGACCATTGCCGCCACCGACAACCTGACCATTGTTCCGAACCTGTCGATCGGTCTGACCGACGACGCACCGGACTTCTCCTTCAGCCTGAAATTCCCGTACTACTTCTAGGTAAAAGCAAAAGATCGCAACCTTCGGCAGCTCCTACATCGGGTTTGTGTAAATCCCTGTAGGAACTGCCGCAGGCTGCGATCTTTTGATCTTCAGGTATCTAGCGAATCTGGTGTTTATGCAGCAGGCGATAAAACGTCGGCCGCGACACGCCCAGCACTTTCGCCGCCACACTGAGGTTGTCGCTGTGCCGGTTCAACACATCGCACAGTGCCTGGCGCTCGGCGCGGGTCTTGTAATCCTCCAGCGTACCCATGGGCGTAGCGATCGAATGCTGGCTGATCAAACCCAGATCACGGGCCTCTATCTGCCGGCCTTCGGCCAACACCAGTCCACGCCGCACACGGTTGGCCAATTCACGGACATTGCCCGGCCAGTCATGCTTGCCCATGGCAATCAGCGCATCTTCGCTGAAACTGCGTGGGCGGCGGCCGGTTTCATGGCTGTAGAAATGGGAAAAGTGGTTGGCCAACATCGATAGATCACCGTGTCGTTCACGCAAAGGCGCAGTGACCACTTGCAGGACGTTTAGCCGGTAATACAAATCTTCGCGAAATCGCTTTTTCTCGATGGCGGCTTCAAGGTCGACGTGGGTCGCCGCCAGAACGCGCACATCCACCGGGATCGGCTGACTGCCGCCGACACGTTCGATGTGCCTTTCCTGCAGGAAGCGCAACAGATTGGCTTGCAATTCCAGCGGCAGATCACCGATCTCATCCAAAAACAGCGTGCCGCCATTGGCCGCTTCAATGCGCCCGACCTTGCGCTGATGGGCGCCGGTAAACGCGCCTTTCTCGTGCCCGAACAGTTCGGACTGAATCAAGTGCTCGGGAATCGCCCCGCAATTGATGGCCACAAATGGTTTGCTGTGACGCTGGGATTGCCGGTGCAGCGTGCGTGCAACCAGTTCTTTACCGGTGCCGCTTTCACCGCGGATCAATACCGGCGATTCGGTCGGCGCCAGTTTGCTGAGCAATTTGCGCAGTTCCCGGATCGGTTTGCTGTCGCCAAGCAGTTCGTGTTCGGGCTGATCCACATGAATCGTGCCTTGCCCGCGCAGACGCGCCATGCCAAATGCCCGGCCGAGGGTAACCTGTACCCGCGACACGTCGAACGGCAAGGTGTGAAAATCGAAAAACCATTCACAAACGAAGTCACCGACGTTTTGTAAACGCAGGACTTCCTGATTGAGCACGGCGATCCATTCAGTGCCGCTGCGACTGATCAGTTCCTTTACGGCTTCGGGACGTTCGAGGTGAAATGGCTGCAATCGCAACAAGCCGACATCACAACTGCGGTCGGCGGCATTTTCCAGGGTGCAACTGTCGACATCCCAACCTACGGCGCGTAATCCGGGCAATAAGCGGTGGCAGTCGTCGCACGGATCGACCACCAATAAACGTCGTAACGCTGGCGCTTCGCTCATGACTGTTCCTTGGCGCCAAATTATTAGAAATGATCGTAAAAACAGTCATTTGGCAGACCCGACTGTAACATTAGCAAGATTTTGACAGGGCCTTGTATCGATTGCTTATAGGTGTACAAGCAAACACGTTATAAGAACAGAAGTTGTTAGTCAGCTATCTACTCATTTCAGCCCCAGACCTTTCAGTGAGCTTTCAAAAACCTGTCTGTAAAGCAATGCGATGAAAGAAAGTTGAAATTTCTTTGTTTCATGTGTGACCCGCCTGCGGGTTCGGTGCATCAGTACAAGTACCAGCCGAACGGTAAGCCCAACCGACGGCACATCACTTGATTGGGCACGACAGAGAGAGAAATCCATGACCGCCCCGCTCCGTATCAACGAAGCTCTTTTGATTGCCAACCACGCGTTCAAACCGTTCCAGTGCGTGGCCTGGGCGCCACAAGACGGCAATGGCGAACTGAGCCTGACCGTCGTCGATCGGACCAATTCCCATATCGGTCGCAAACAGATCCCAAGCAGCGCCTACTCTGATCCGGCGCAACTCGAGCAACTGCTGCAGCAGGCGCGCGCTGAACTCAGCGAAGAAGGTTACAGCCTGCAATCCTGGTCGATGCCACACTAACAGCCGGACGATGCGGATGACGTTCAGGTCATCCGCCCTACTCTGTTAGTTGCAATCTTTTTAACGCCTCGTAATTTTGTACAACTATTTGCAAGTTATTCAGGCTTAACTGCTTGGCCGGCTTGCTATTGGTTCAAAAAGACACTGTTCTGGCACAGTGCGACCCTCCACCTGTTAGTTCTTACAGTTGTACTTCTCCCGGTTCAGGGATTGAATGTTTCGCTCATGCAGTTACCCACCCGGTTCCCGGGACAGGTCAACTCGCAAGGAGATGCGTGCATGTCCACTCTGAACACTTTTGCGCTGCCGGCGGTTTCGACGTCTTTATTGAGCCAAGCCGGTCAACTCGACAGAACATTTGCCGCCACCGGCGTCGCTCAAGTGTATTTCGCTGGCAGTGTGTCCAGCCTGACCGAGGACATCGCCCTCGATGTGCTGGGGCGGGTTCTGGTCGCAGCTAAGGTTGGCGTCGCCACCGGCAGCCGATTCGGCCTGGCGCGGATGCTGGCCGATGGCTCGGCCGATCTGACCTTCGGTGATCAAGGCAGCGTCATCGACACCTTTGCCCCGGGTTTTGAAGCCACGGCCGGCAAAGTCCAGACACTTCCCGACGGGCGCATCCTGCTCGCCGGCCTGCATTATGAAAACGCTCATCGCACCCTGCCGGCACTGGCCATGTTCAACGCACAGGGCAAGCCGGATAAAGGTTTCGGTGACAACGGTCGGCAGGTGGTGCGCCTGCCCGGTGACTTGTCGATGGGCAGCCGGGATGCGTGGCTGCCGCCGGGCGTACCGGGCGCCGAAGCCTGCGACTTTGTAGTTCAGGATGACGGCCACATCCTGCTCATCGCCAATCACCACTTCGAACTCGCCGACCATGCCGGCATGCTGATTCGCCTCAAGCCCGACGGCCGTCTGGATGAAACCTTCAACGGCCGCGGCTTCGTTATGATTCGCCACTTGCTGCTAAACACCTGGCTCAGCAGCCTGCTGTTGCAGAAGGACGGGCGCATCGTGGTGGCAGGATCCATCGACTTTCCGCAGGAGGGTTTGCTGGCGCGCTACCTGCCCGACGGCCGCCTCGACGAGCGTTTTGCCGTGGACGGTTTCATGGCCTTCAAGGCGCACGGTAAAAGTGCTCAGGTCAGTCAGGTGATTGAATCCTCAGATGCCCTGCACTGTTTCGGCAGCAGTCGCGACCCGATTCGCTGCCTGGCATTCAGCCCGCATACAAACGGTCGCCCCAACCTGCACAACCATGGCGGCCAGCCACAATTATTGGAAATCGGCCCCAGCGGCTGCCAATGGAGCGCCGCCCAGCGCATGGCGGACGGCCGCATCATCGCGGTCGGCGCAACCATTGGTGGAATCGAAGCGGATTTTATCGTCGCCCGCTACTTCAGTGATGGCGGCCTGGATCACAGTTTTGGCGACGGCAAAGGCTGGTTGCGCACGCGCCTGGGGCGCAGCCTCGATACGGCTAATTCACTGGCCGTGCAAGCCGATAACGCCATCCTCGTGGGCGGTTATTCATTGGATGGCAACTACCGGGCGATGGTGGCGCGGTACCTGAACCATTGAAAAACACGGACTGTACTTGATCTTCCGTAACGCATCCGGCAACTTGCGCGCTTCGATAAAATAAGGAGCAACCGATGTCCGGTTCAATGGCCCAGGCGTTCGCGCACAATTTTCTCGGGCAATCGCCACGCTGGTACAAGGCGACCATCGTCGGTTTTCTGATCCTTAATGCGCTGGTGCTGTTCACGGTTGGCCCGGTAGCGGCCGGCTGGTTGCTGGTGATTGAATTCATCTTCACGCTGGCGATGGCGCTCAAGTGCTATCCGCTGATGCCCGGCGGTTTGTTGCTGGTGGAAGCACTGCTGCTAAAGATGACCACCCCGCAGGCACTTTACGACGAGTTGGTGCACAACTTCCCGGTGATCCTGCTGCTGATGTTTATGGTCGCCGGCATCTACTTCATGAAAGATCTGTTGCTGTTTCTGTTCTCGCGTCTGCTGTTGGGCGTGCGGTCAAAAGCAGTCCTGGCGTTGATGTTCTGCTTTCTTTCCGCATTCCTGTCGGCCTTTCTCGATGCGTTGACGGTGACCGCTGTGATCATCAGTGCGGCGGTCGGTTTCTATTCCGTTTATCACCGTGTCGCGTCCGGCAACGATCCGCGCCAGGACAGCGAATTTGCTGACGACCACAACCTGCCGAAACTGCACCACGACGATCTGGAACAATTCCGCGCCTTCCTGCGCAGCCTGCTGATGCACGGTGCGGTCGGTACGGCATTGGGCGGCGTCTGCACACTGGTGGGCGAACCGCAGAACCTGTTGATCGGCCACGAAATGGGTTGGCACTTCGGTGAGTTCTTTCAGAAGGTCGCACCGGTTTCGCTGCCAGTGCTGGCGGCGGGTCTGGTCACCTGCGTGCTGCTGGAGAAACTGCGCTGGTTCGGTTACGGCACACTGCTGCCGGACAACGTTCGCACGGTGCTGGCCAACTACGCCGCCGAAGACAATGCCGAACGCACAGCGCGCCAACGCGCTGCGCTGCTGGTGCAAGGTGCAGCGGCACTGATCCTGATCGGTTGCCTGGCTTTTCACATCGCTGAAGTCGGCCTGATCGGCCTGATGGTGATTGTGTTAATCACCGCGTTTACCGGCATCACCGACGAGCATCGTCTGGGCAGCGCGTTCAAGGACGCCATGCCATTCACGGCGTTGCTGGTGGTATTTTTTGCGGTGGTGGCGGTCATTCACGATCAACAGCTGTTTGCGCCGTTGATCCAGTGGGTGCTGGCCTTGCCGGTCGAGCAACAACCGGGGATGTTGTTTATCGCCAACGGCCTGTTGTCGGCGATCAGTGACAACGTGTTTGTTGCCACGATCTACATCACCGAAGTGAAGCAGGCGTTCCTTGCCGGGCACATGAGCCGCGAGCATTTCGAGACACTGGCGATCGCGATCAACACCGGTACCAATCTGCCGAGCGTGGCGACGCCCAATGGTCAGGCCGCATTCCTGTTTCTGCTGACCTCGGCGATTGCGCCGCTGGTGCGTCTGTCGTACGGGCGGATGGTGTGGATGGCGTTGCCGTACACCTTTGTGATGGGTCTGTTGGGCTGGTATGCCGTGAGCTACTGGCTCTAATCAACACTGAACAAAACTGTGGGAGCGAGCCTGCTCGCGAAGAGGGTGTGTCAGACAACAGATTCGTTGAAGGACACACCGCTTTCGCGAGCAGGCTCGCTCCCATATTTTTTTGCGTTGGTTCAGTGAGGGAGGATGTATTTCTCGATCGCTTGGGCCACGCCGTCTTCGGTGTTGGGGGCGGTGATGACGTCGGCCTGACGCTTCACTGCCTCCTCTGCCTGGCCCATGGCAATCGATAATCCTGCACAGTGGAACATCGCCGGGTCGTTGCCACCGTCACCAATGGCAGCGGTCTGTTCCAGCGGTATGCCCAGGTGTTCGGCCAGTGTCGCCAGCGCGGTGCCTTTGTTGGCCTCTAGCGCCGTCACGTCCAGATACACGGGTTGCGAACGCGAGACCTGCGCCATGCCATTGACCTTGGGCAGCAGGCGCGCTTCCAGTTCGATCAGCAGTTCAGTGTTGTTGCTGGTCGCGACAATCTTGTCGATGCGCTCCAGATACGGCTCGAAACTCTCGACCACCACCGGCGGATAACCGAGGCCATGCTGTTCGCGTGGCACCATCGGCCCGTGCGGATCCTTGAGCAGCCAGTCGCCACCGCTGAACACCCAGATTTCGACATCAGGCTGATCGGCAAACGTCGCCAGCGCAATCAGCGCGGTGGTGGCCGGCAGGTAATGCGCAACCAGCAAACTGCCATCCGGATTGACGAGGGTTCCACCGTTAAACGCCGCCGTCGGCAGATCAACGCCCAGGGCTTCGATCTGCTGCAACATGGCTTTCGGCGGTCGCCCCGTGGCGAGACTGAACAGCACGCCGGCCTCGCGCAGCGAACGCACCGCGTCGATGGTGCGCTGGCTCAACGTGTGATCAGGCAGCAACAGTGTGCCGTCCATGTCGCTGAGCAGAAAACGGACAGGTTGTTTCGGCAAGTCACTCATCCCAGGCCATGCCAGACGCGACCATCGCGAGTCAGCAGATCTTCGGCAGCCTGCGGGCCGTCTTCACCGGCGGCGTAGGTCTGTACAGTTGCATCCTGCTGCCAGGCGTCAAGGAACGGTTGCACCGCACGCCAGCCATTCTCAATGTTGTCGGCGCGCTGGAACAGCGTCTGATCGCCGGTCAGGCAGTCATAGATCAGGGTTTCGTAACCGGTCGACGGCTGCATCTCGAAAAAGTCTTTGTAGGCAAAACCCAGTTCGATGTTGGCCATGTTCAACGCCGGCCCCGGCCGCTTGGCCAACAGGTCGAACCACATGCCTTCGTTTGGCTGGATCTGAATACGCAGATACGTCGGCTGTAATTCGTCGACTTCGGTGTCGCGGAATTGCGCGTACGGCGCCGGTTTGAAGCAGATGACGATCTCGGTATCACGCACGCTCATGCGCTTGCCGGTGCGCAGGTAAAACGGCACGCCGACCCAACGCCAGTTGTCGATCATCACTTTCAGCGCGACGTAGGTTTCGGTGCTGCTGTCCGGCGCGACGTTGGGCTCCTGGCGGTAGCCGTTCAGAGATTTACCGTCGACTTCGCCGGCGCTGTACTGGCCGCGAACCGAATTGGCTCGTGCCTCCTCAGTTGTCCAGGGACGAATCGCGCCAACCACTTTGGCCTTCTCACCGCGAACTGCGTCGGCGCCGAACGCCGCCGGCGGTTCCATCGCCACCATGGCCAGCAACTGGAACAGGTGATTGGGCACCATGTCGCGCAGTGCGCCGGTGTGTTCGTAAAAGCTGCCACGGGTTTCAACGCCGACGGTTTCAGCGGCGGTGATTTGCACGTGGTCGATGTAATGGTTGTTCCAGAAGGCTTCGAACAGGCTGTTGGAGAATCGGCTGACCAGAATGTTCTGCACCGTTTCCTTGCCCAGGTAATGGTCGATCCGATAGATCTGCTTCTCGGACATCACCTTGAGCAAACAGGCGTTCAACGCTTCGGCGGTTTGCAGGTCGGAGCCGAACGGCTTCTCGATCACCACCCTTCTGAACGCTTCCGGGGTTTCTTCAAGCAAACCGGCGCTGCCGAGTCGGCGCACCACTTCACTGAAGAAACGCGGCGCGGTGGCCAGGTAGAACACCGCATTGCCGGTGCCGCTGTCGGCGATTTTCGCCGCCAGCGCAGAATAAGTGCTGTCGTCCAGGAAGTCGCCCTGGACGTAGCTGATACCTTTGGCGAGCTTGGCCCACAAGGCCGGATCAAGCATGTGATCGCCCTTGCCGACTTTTGCCGCCACTTCGGTACGGATGAAATCTTCGAGCTTCTGCGCGAAGGCCTCATCGGTAATGGCGTTGTGGTCAACGCCAACGATCCGCAGGTTTTCGTCTAGCAAGCCGTCGCGACTGAGGTTGTACAGCGCCGGCATCAGCAAGCGCTTGACCAGGTCGCCGTGGGCACCGAACAGAAACAGCGTGGTCGGTGGTGCGGGTTCTGCCTTGGATTTCCTGCGGATCGTATGCGTCATTTCTTCGGTGTCTCCACGTGGCCGCCGAAGCCGAAGCGCTGGGCCGAAAGAATCTTGTCGCCAAAGGTGCCCTGGCCGCGCGAGCGGTAGCGCGAGAACAGCGAGTTCGACAGCACCGGCACCGGCACCGCTTGCTCCATGGCCGCTTCGATGGTCCATTGACCTTCGCCGCTGTCCGCAACAGAGCCGGAGAAGCCGTCGAGCTTCGGATCGCTGGCCAGTGCATCAGCCGTCAGATCGAGCAACCACGAGGAAACGACGCTGCCACGACGCCAGACTTCAGCGATGTCGGCCACGTTCAGATCAAACCGCTGATCTTCCGGCAGACGCTCGCTGGATTTGGTCTTGAGGATGTCGAAGCCCTCGGCGAACGCGGCCATCATGCCGTACTCGATACCGTTGTGAATCATCTTCACAAAGTGCCCGGCGCCGGCAGGACCGGCGTGGATGTAGCCGTGCTCGGCACGGTGGTCATCGGACTTGCGATCCTTGGTGCGCGGGATGTCACCCATGCCCGGCGCCAGTGCGGCGAACAGTGGATCGAGGCGCTGCACGGTTTCAGCGTCGCCGCCGATCATCATGCAATAGCCGCGCTCCAGGCCCCAGACGCCGCCGGAGGTGCCGACGTCGATGTAGTGCAGGCCTTTCTCGGCCAGAGTCTTGGCCCGGCGAATGTCATCCTTATAGTTGGTGTTGCCGCCGTCGATGATGGTATCGCCAGCTTCGAGCAGCGTGCTCAGGGTGTTAATGGTGTCTTCGGTCGGTGCGCCGGCCGGCAGCATGACCCAGACCGCGCGCGGCTTGGCCAGGCCGGCAACCAGTGCCGGCAAGTCGGCGACGCCGGTGGAGCCCTCGGCGACCAGGTTATCGATGAAAGCGGTATTGCGGTCGTAAACAACGGTGGTGTGACCGTTGAGCATCAGACGTCGCGCAATATTGCCGCCCATGCGGCCCAGTCCAATAATCCCGAGTTGCATGTGCTGATGCTCCTTACTACAAATAAATGTGTGTCATTGGTTATAGCCCAACGCGACTGATGGAGGTTAGTCCAGAGCGCTGCGATGAAGTTTCCGGGCATTGTGCCCGAATCAGACTGATAACGCCCCGAAACGTGGCGAAGACACACCGACCCTGAAAAATAAAAAAGTTCCATTCACAGGCAAAAGAAATCAAAATCGGCGCCGATAGTAAGTCAGCACCCCAGAGCCGGGGCGCCTTACAGTTGATGCACGCCATTTGCGAGGTGAGCAATGGGCACAGTACACACAGCAATGCCGCCACAAACCCTGTACGTGACAATCCGTCGCGATGAATTGCGTCAGTTGAAAGACGAACGCGACCAGTTGAAGCAGGAGCTGGCGCAGCTGCGCCTGTTGACCCAAGGTGTGCAACCGCAACCTTTGCCGGTCGTTCAACGTCATCCCCACGCCTGATCCCCCGCCTGATTCGGGAACGGCCGCCGCTGTTCCCGACACGTTCAGCCTTGGCTGCTTTAGTCGACTAACAAACTTTTCACATTCTCTTCGTAATACTCCGCCCCATTCTGGCCGTACCTTCGCGTACGGCCTCCGTTCGTCGGTTTCATGGATGTTCCGGCGGTGGTTGTAACGAATGAGCTGGAGCGCCGAATGGCATTGTTCAAACGCAGCAAAACGACTGCGACAGGTTTCGACTGGGCCGGTTTAATCTGGCTGTTTGTATTCTTCTGGTACTTCTCGGGTATCACCCAACTGCTGATCCAGCTGACCGGCACCTCCGGTTTCAGCGGCTTCCGTCAAGCATTCTTCATGAGCGCGCTGTGGCTGGCGCCCATGCTGCTCTTTCCCAAACGCACCAAAGTTCTTGCCGCCGTGATCGGCGTGGTGCTGTGGGCCTGCTCGATGGCCAGTCTGGGTTATTTCTTCATCTATCAGCAGGAATTCTCGCAAAGCGTCATCTTCATCATGTTCGAGTCGAACATCTCTGAAGCTGGCGAGTACATGACCCAGTACTTTGCCTGGTGGATGGTGCCGGCGTTCCTCGCCCATACCGTGTTCGCCTATTTCCTGTGGACACGCCTGCGCCCGGTGTACATGCCCCGAGGGCGTGCGCTGGTGGCCGCAACCGCGATCGTGATCGCTGTAGTCGGTTACCCGCTGGTCAAACAGACGCTGCGCATGGGCACCTTCGCGCAAGGCTTCGAAAAATTCGAAACCCGCATCGAGCCTGCAGTGCCATGGCAGATGGCTGTGGCTTATCACCGTTATCTGGACACCCTCGCTGACATGCAGGGCATGCTGCACAACGTGAGCAAGATCCCGCCGCTGAAGAACCTTCAGGACGCCTCGGCCGATCAGCCGAAGACTCTGGTGCTGGTGATCGGTGAGTCGACCAACCGTCAGCGCATGAGCCTCTACGGCTATCAGCGCAATACCACGCCGGAACTGGACAAGCTCAAGGATCAACTGGCGGTGTTCGATAACGTCGTCACCCCTCGCCCGTACACCATCGAGGCCCTGCAGCAGGTTCTGACCTTTGCTGATGAGGAAAGCCCGGATCTGTACCTGTCGACGCCGTCGCTGGTCAGCATGATGAAACAGGCCGGTTACAAGACCTTCTGGATCACCAACCAGCAGACCATGACCAAGCGCAACACCATGCTCACGACCTTCTCCGAACAGGCCGACGAGCAGGTGTACCTGAACAACAACCGCAACCAGAACGCCGCGCAATACGATGGCGACGTGATCGAGCCGTTCAACAAGGCGTTGGCTGACGCTGCTCCGCGCAAGCTGATCGTCGTGCATTTGCTCGGCACGCACATGAGCTACCAATACCGCTATCCGCCGACGTTCGACAAGTTCCAGGATCGCAACGGCGTGCCACCGGGTGTACGTGATGACCAGGTACCGACCTACAACAGCTACGACAACGCCGTGCTGTACAACGACTTTGTCGTTTCGAGCCTGATCAAGGACTACGCCAAATCCGATCCGAACGGTTTCCTGTTGTACCTCTCCGACCACGGTGAAGACGTGTTCGACTCGGTGGGCCACAAGACCTTGGGCCGCAACGAAAACAAACCGACCGCGCCGATGTACACCATCCCGTTCATGGCCTGGGCATCGCCGAAGTGGAAAGCCAACCACGACTGGAACTTCGCCGGCGACCTCGATCGCCCATACAGCAGTTCGCACCTGATCCACACCTGGGCGGATCTGGCCGGTTTGAGTTTCGATGAACTCGACCGCAGCAAGAGCCTGGTCAGCGACAGCTTCAAGGCGCGGCCATTGCTGATCGGCGACCCGTACCAGACCGATCAGCGCGCGCTGATCGACTTCAGCCTGATGAAGCCGAAAAAGCCCGATACAGCACCAGCGGGCGTCGCGCAGCAGTAACACCAGAAGGGGCCGAAACCGGCCCCTTTTTCATGGCCGCCGCTCGCGAAGGACTGATCGCCATACTCAGGGTGAGCAGTGCATTGCCATGGCGAATTTTTCGGAATTCGCTGGATCTTTTGCTTTTTGAGGTGTTATCAGGGACAGACCACCTTTCCCTTCAGGTCTTCGCGAGGCTTTTCGCCCTTTTAAACTGGAGTGTTTAAAAGACACCTCCAGACACGCCTTCCAGGCTACAAATTCTTGCGCCTTTGCCTACAGCTACGCCAGAATCCGCCGGCTTGTGCGCCTTGGGGTCGGGTTCTATTGTGGCTCGGTCGCTGATTGTTCAGTGATCGGGTTTAGCAGCCCGGGTTATCTCTAGACGCACAAGGTCCGTTGCCGTTATGGCGGCTTTGCGTGGGGCACTTCGGTGCGCCGGGTTCTAGAGTCCTGGTCTGCTAACCCGCGTACAGCCGCCACCTTCTTCGTTAGCAGCGAACGGTGGCAGCTTCACTACTCTAGAGGCTTTACCGATGATCAAACCAACGCCAAACCCACCCGAAACCGACCCCACCTCCCCCTACGAATCCCTCGATTCAAAAAAGCTCAACGACGCCGCCGAACGCGCCCTCGATCACTACCTCTGCCCACCCGGCTCCACGCCACCACCCCGTAAAACTCGCCGGATGTACGCCGTTACCGCAGACTTCAAAAACGAAGAGCTGCTGGCCGATGCCAGTGAAACCCTCGCTTCAGCCAGAACCATCGCCCATGACTTCGCCCACCTCATCCCCGCGTCACAGCGCAGGACGCTGTTGGGGATTGCGCAACTGATCATGCTGGGCGAACTGGCGGTGAATCGGGTGATGGATAATCTGGAGGTGCCGGGCTGAGAGGTCAGGCAAGCACCTGTGGCGAGGGGGTTGCTCCTCGACACAGTGGGCTTGATTAGGGCCAGACGGTTCTCCACTTTTTGGATCAAAAGATCGCAGCCTTCGACAGTTTCTACATAGATCGGTGTAGGAGCTGCCGAAGGCTGCGATCTTTTGCTTTTCAACACCGCTCCACCTACCACTCGTCGGCACCTGTCAGATCTGACAGGTGCGCTTCTTGAGTAATCGCGCTTTCATCATTCCTGCGGTTTCCCCCATGCAGGAGCGCATTGAATGAGCACAACCACAACCACCCTCGACAACACCGTTCTCGAACTTTACCCGCCCAAAATCAAGGGCCAGACCTCTCCGGTCGAGCCGAAGATTCTTGCGGATGTCGGTGTGCCGTTGGTGGCCTATGATCTGGTCACCGATGGCGACGGTGCGCATGTCGAGGTCGACCCACCGCCCAGCGGTCAAATGCAGGCTCGCGATGAGATGAAGCTATGGCTCAAGGGTGAAACCGCAGTGCTGGACAGCAAAATCATTGTGGATCCCGATGCGTCGACGGCCTTGCGCATTCCCAAAGGGCGACTGCATCCGGATAAGGTCAACGAGCTGTTTTACACAATTGAACGCAACAGCGGGAACGTGGGTACGTCCTTGAGTCTGCGCGTGCTCTACAACCGCATCCGCCCCGGCCTCAAGGATCGCTATGACAGTCCTGGTGGTCATTCCGAACTCAAACTGGACTTGTCCGAGCTGATTCGCAACGGCGTTGGCCCGGGTTTCGTCAGCGCGCAGGTCTGCGTGAGTTATCCCTATTGTCGGGCCTACGACCGCATTACCCTCAAGTGCAATGGCGAGTTAATGCACGTCAACGTGGCCGCGAATCAGGCACCGCAGCCACCGAACCCGGGCTCGGAAACGCCGATCACGATTTGTTTCACCGTCACCCGTGCCTATCTAGAGCTGGCAAAACGGGAAGATCAGAACCTGATTTTCTCCTTCACCGTTACCGATCAGCTCGGCAACGGCCCGGACACCGATGCTCCGTGGTCGCCACCGCAAACCGTGGCTGAGGATCTCGACGGCAAGTTATTGCCCAAGGCAATCCTGCGGGAGATTGAAAACGATACGTCGGATGATCCGGAAATCATCGACTTGGAAAAACTCGGAAATAACAACCTGACCGTGGCGATCCTGACGTCGGACGCTCGCTTTCAAGTCGGCGACAAGATTGAAGCCCTCTACACCGCAAGCCGAGTCGGGCTTTCAGACATCACCGAGCGGCTCAGCGGCACCGTGGAGAAAGGCGTTTTCGAACCGAAGGCCCCCTGCATTCTGAAGGTGACCAACGCCAAAGTCGTTGCGGACAGCATCGTGACGGTGATTTACGAGCTATTCAGGTCAACCGATCCGGTGGGCAAATCCAACATCGCCAGGGCAACAGTAACCGGCGCGTACATGGAACTGAAACCCGCCGGCGTGCAGCAAGCCAACGGCAACACATTGGCGCCCATGGCCGCGGTTTCCAGACTCACCATCGTCGTGCCGCAAGGCGCCACCCTCCCCACCGACCGGCTTAGCGTTAGCTGGATCCCCAAACCCGGCACCCACGCTGAAGGCTCATTCACCAGCGATCCACGGCCGCTCAGCGAGATTGGTCTCAGCATCGATATTCCGCCGGCTGTATTGGCCTTTTGTCTGGGCGGCAAAGTGACCGTCAGTTACACCATTACCCGTGGCAACGGCCAGCCACAACCGTCAGATCCGTTCGTCCTCAATGTGCAGGAACTGCCGCAGGCAGAACTCCTCGCCCCTCGTTTGAAGGAAGCGAGCGACGCGGGTGAAGGCACGGAACTGAACCTGTCCGAGCTGACGCCTGAAGGCAAAATGTGGTTTTCAGGCTTCCCCTTCAATGCGGTGGGGCAATATGTCTGGTTGCTGTTCAAGGGCACTAATGCCGACGGCTCGTCTTATGAGAAATACATCTGGGCGGCACCGTTTGCCTTCGTCAATGATGACTGGGTGAGGAATGGTTACTTTGAAGCAACCGCACCTTATGCGGATTTGAAAGGGTTGAAGCATGGGATGCCACTGACCATGGAGATGTGGGTGGCGTTTGGGAAGAGTCAGGATCTGGGGTTGGCGAAGCGGTTCATGGTGCGTACTTATGCGATTAAGGCGACGCCGACGCTTGAAATAGATACGACCCCAATGGTGCTTGATGGTTACCAGTTATACCCGGCAGCAGCCCCAAACAGCCCACCCTTCGAGAAAACAGCTTATGTGCATCCTGATGCTCAGCGGACTCGAGAAGCGGCAGGCGGGGTTCTACCTTATCAATACAGTTCGTCAAACCTTAGCGTTGCTTCCGTTGATCCTGATACCGGCCATGTAGTTTCGAATGGAGTAGGAGATGCACGTATTATTGTCAGGGATCTGTTGGGCACGACGGCTAGTTACGAGGTTATCTGCAAAAATGTATATGAACTGGTGTGTAGCCCACATACCTCTTACCATTACCAGGCCGGTCCGTGGGTGGCATCTGTCGGTGCACAACTATTCCCGTTTCATTTTGCAACGACCTCAACAGAACCATTCGCCTTGGTTACTTGCTATAGCTTTGAATATTTAGGCCCTAATACTCTCTTATACTGGTACAGATCACAGTCAGCCACGGATTGGATCCCTGTATGCGGGCCCACTAGACAAAGAGCATATTGGCATGAACCCCCTTATGTCGCCGGGATTAACTCTATAGGGCAATATGCGAATACCTGGATGTTTCCCACATTGGGGTATCGCCCCAGAATTGGAAATAAAAATCCTTAATTTTTCTTAACGCCCAACCATTGATGAGCACTCAAACACCTCCTTAAAGCTGTCTAAAGCTGCGATCTTCTGCTTTTGACAAACTGGCGAAAATTAGCCGGAGTCGGACCTGCCCGGGAACGGATGCCGTCCCCAACCGGGTTTGAAGCCCCAGAGAAAAGTAGAGAGCGAAAAGGAGACAGATTTATTTAACCCGTGATTTAAACAGCGAGGCTTGACCGAGATTTTTCTGCTGACCGGGATGGCCCTTTCGCGAGCAAGCTCGCTCCCACAGGGAAACGCATTCCAAATGTGGGAGTGAGCTTGCTCACAAAGGGGCCAGTGAAGTCAGTACAAATCGCCTTTTAAACTCAGGTGTTTAAAAGACACCTCCAGACACGCCTTTCAGGCTACAAATCCTTGCGCCTTTGCCTACAGCTACGCCAGAATCCGCCGGCTTGTGCGCTTTGGGGTCGGGTTCTATTGTGGTGCGGTCGCTGACGAATCAGCGATCGGGTTTAGCAGCTCGGCAATTTTCAAGGCACGCGAGTACTGCCATTACGTTATGGCGGCTTTGCGTGGGGCACTTCGGTGCGCCGGGATCCTTGAGCCTGGTCTGCTAACCCGCGTACAGCCGCCACCCTATCCGTTTAGCAGCGATGGATGACGGCTCCACATCTCAAGGAGCTACACCATGATCAAACCAACCCCCAACCCACCCGAAACCGATCTCGCTTCCCCCTACGAATCCCTCGATTCGAAAAAGCTAAACGACGCCGCCGAACGCGCGCTCGATCACTACCTCTGCCCACCCGGCTCCACGCCACCGCCGCGTAAAACCCGCCGGATGTACGCCGTCACCGCCGACTTCAAAAACGAGGAACTGCTGGCCGATGCCAGCGAAACCCTCGCTTCAACCAGAACCATTGCCCATGACTTCGCTCACCTCATACCCGCGTCGCAGCGCAGGACGCTTTTGGGGATTGCGCAATTGATCATGCTCGGCGAGCTGGCGGTGAATCGGGTGTTGGATAATCTGGAGGTGCCGCAGTAGCGGGCCTCGATGATCGTTCCCACGCTCTGCGTGGGAATGCAGCCCGGGACGCTCCGCGTCCCTTCCGAAGCCGAACGCGGAGCGTCCGTTGAGGCATTCCCACGCGGAGCGTGGGAACGATCAAACGATCAACATCGGCACGATCTTTTGCTTTTTGAAAACTGGCGGAAGGCAGCCGGAGTCGAACCTGCCCGGGAACGGATGCCGTCCCCAACCGGGTTTGAAGCCCGGCCGCGCCACCGGGCGCGATTACCTTCCTTGAACTCATTGGGCGTCGGCGTGGGCCAGCGCGTTGTCGGGGCGGATCTGGCGGGATTCGCCGAGGCGTCGGGTCAGGCCGATGCGGTCGAAATATTCCAGGTACTGAATGCAGCGTTTGCGTCCCAAGCCTAGCGCATCGCGGAAGGTTGTCACCTGGATCTGAGGATTTTCCTTGGCGAGCTTCAGGAGCACGTCTGCCATTTGGCGCAGTCGCACGTCGCTCAAAAACAAATCGCGTACCACTTGATGCATCAGCCCGAGCCGCGCCAGTTTGCGCAGCAGCAGGCGCACGACCGCATCGTCTTGGCCAAGCATTTTCGCGATGTCGCGTACCCACGGCGGGTCGAATCCGGCGTTTTCGAACAGCGGTTGTAATGCCAGCCAGAGGCTTTCGTCCTCGGCATTCAGGCGCACCTGATGATCCGGCAGGTGCAGCCAAGGCCCGCTCGCCTGCACCGATCCGGCCGCGATCAACTCGTCCAGCAAACTGACAAACGTCGAACGTTCCAGCGCCAACCCACTGAAGCGCCGCAAGCGATCGCGATCGGGGCCCATCTGGTCGGGTTCCAGTTCATGGAACTGCGCGAGTTGTTCCAACAGAGTGAATTTCAGTTGAGCCCAACGCTGCACGTTAAACAGCACCGGGCCTTGGCGGGTGTCGATCAGGCGCACGTTTTCGGCTAACGCCCAGGTTGAGCGCGGACGATTGAACTGACGTTCAAGGCGCAGCGGGCCGAGGCCGCCCGCGCTGTAGTTGAGCAACACGGGCAAAACCTGTTCGAACTCGTCGCCCGAGACCAAGGTGCGCAGTTGCTCCAGACGTTCCGGGCTACGACGTTGTCGCGCCGGGGCGAACGGGTCGAGGACCTGACCGCCGCCCAAGGTGCGTTGCGCACTCTGATCACGCAGGATCAGTCGATCACCTTTCACCGCGTGCACCGGCGCATTGATCAGCAGTTGCGCGAACATGCGCTCGCCGGGACTCAGGCGCGGACCTTCGAGCAAGGCCACCCGGGCAATCACATCCTGAGTGCCGAGGTGCACGTGCACCGGGTGAAAGTGTTCGAAGGTGCGCTCACCGGGCAGCAGTTGAAAGTCGATGTCGACCCGTTGCGTCGGCGCGTGCAGCCACTCGCTAAGCAACCACTGGCCACGATGGATCTGCGCCAGTTCGAGGCGTTCGCCGGTCAGGTTCAACGCCACTCGCTGGCCGGCGAAGGCTTGCTCGGCAGGTTGATTCTGCGCATGCAAGCCGCGCACTCGCACGGTTTTGCCGGATGGCCCGAGGATGAGTTTGTCGCCGACAGCCACCATGCCCGACAACGCAGTCCCGGTGACCACAATGCCCGCACCGGCCACGCTGAACGCGCGGTCGATGGCCAAGCGAAAACCACCTTCACGGCTGCGTTCTTGCACTTCACTTTGCGTCTGCAGCAACACCTCGCGCAGTGCCTCAATGCCCTGCCCGCTCAGGCTCGATACGGTCAGGATCGGCGCCTCGGCAAACGGCCCCGGTGCAAGAAGATCCAGCACCTGACGCTGCACTTCTTCCACCCTGCCCGCTTCGACCCGGTCGCACTTGGTGATCGCCACCAACGCGCGGGGGATGCCGAGCAATTGGACAATCGCCAGATGCTCGCGGGTTTGCGGCATCACGCCGTCATCGGCGGCGACCACCAGCAACACCAGATCGATGCCTTGGGCGCCAGCGAGCATGTTGTGGGTGAATTTCTCGTGGCCGGGGACGTCGATAAACCCGGTCAACCCCGCGCCGGGCTCGAGTTCGGCATAGAGATAGCCAAGGTCGATGGTCATCCCGCGTTCGCGTTCCTGCGGGCGGCGGTCGCCGGTTTGTCCGGTCAGGGTTTGCAGCAGTGATGTCTTGCCGTGGTCGATGTGCCCCGCCGTGCCGACGATCACGGGGCGACCTGCAAGTGCGATAACTGCGCGAGCCACGCCGGCTCATCGTCGAGCTGACGCAGATCCAGCCACAGGGCATCGTCATCAATGCGCCCGAGCACCGGGATCGGCAAGGCGCGCAACGCCGCTTCCAAATTCAGCAGGCAATGCCCGCGCAAACGCTTGGAGACTTGCGGGCGCATACACAATGCCGCACTCGGCAAACGCGCGACCGGTTGGCTGCCGCTGCCGATCATGCCCAAGGCCTCAACTGCACTGACCTGCCAGCGCTCACCCAACAACTCAGCCATCAACGGCTGCAAACGTAAGGCCTGGGCGAAGATGTCGGCTTGCGGGCGGGTCAGCAGGCGCAGACTCGGCAGACGTTCAGCGAGGCGATCAGGATCGCGATACAAACCCAGCACCGCCTCCAGCGCCGCCAAGGTCAACTTGTCCACGCGCAAAGCGCGTTTCAACGGGTTCTTCTTGATCTTCGCGATCAGCTCTTTGCGCCCGACGATCAACCCGGCCTGCGGGCCGCCGAGCAATTTATCGCCGCTGAACGTGACGATATCCGCGCCATCCAGCAGCGCCTGACGCACCGTCGGTTCCGCCGGCAACCCCCAGCGCGTCAGATCCAACAGACTGCCGCTGCCCAGATCCTCCAGCAACGGCAAGCCATGTCGATGAGCCAACTCGGCCAATTCCGCGGTCGGCACGCGGGCGGTAAAACCTTCGATGCTGTAGTTGCTCGCGTGCACACGCATGATCAAACCGCTGCGTGGGCTGATCGCCGCTTCATAGTCACGGGCATGGGTACGATTGGTCGTGCCGACTTCGTGCAGGCGCACACCGGCGCGGGCCATGATGTCGGGGATGCGGAAGGCGCCGCCGATCTCGATCAGCTCGCCACGGGAAATGATGCCTTCCTTGCGCGCGCCGAGACTGTTGAGCGTCAGCAGCACAGCGGCGGCATTATTGTTGACCACGGTGACGGCTTCGGCGCCGGTCAGTTCGCGGATCAGACCTTCAATCAGATCATCGCGATCACCGCGTTTGCCGCTGGCCAGATCGAACTCCAGATTGAGCGGATAACGCGCGGCCATTTGCACCGCGTCGATGGCTTCGTCGGGCAACAAGGCACGGCCCAGATTGGTGTGCAGGACGGTGCCGGTGAGGTTGAACACTCGGCGTACGTTGCTTCTCTGTTGCTGGGCCAGACGTTCACCGACGCGGCCGGCGAGCACTTCGGGGCTGACTTCGACGGCGGATAATTGCCCGTTTAAGACGCCGGGCCGCAATTCATCGAGCAACTGCCGCAAATTCGCCAGCAGCGACTCACGCCCGTGACGCTCAAGCAAAGGCACACACGCCGGGTGACGCAACAAACCATCAATGGAAGGTAACCGCAGGGACATCAGCCACTCCTGGAGACAGATCACTGCGCAAGAGTGTAGACCCTGCTGTCACTCGTCTCCCGGAGCCAGCAACAGATTCGGTGCCAGACGCTGATAGCCGTCCTGCGCCAGACGCATGTCCAACAGCAGACTGCTCAAATCCGCCGACAATGCCTCCGCATCGGCATCGTTTTCCAGATACACCAGTTTCAGATAACTGTTACAGCCCGGACAGACCTCCGCCCTGATCGGCGCCTGATTGGCAGCATGGCGATCATCCTCAAGGCTGAAATAATCCAGACCTTTGCTCGATTCGCAATACACGCACTTGACCCGCACCACATGCCATTCGCAGGCGCACAGCGAACACACCAGATAACGCAAGCCGTTGTGCTTGCCGCGATGGCGGATCACCCCGGCCATGGCCGGTGAACCGCACGCTGGGCATTGGCTGAGGCTGTCGCCGGGTTTGAGGTGCAGATTCGGCGCGCTCAGCAACCAATGACTCCAGGCCACTTGCAGCGCCGCGCCGAGAAACGGCACCAGTTGCGCCGGCACCATTGAATATTGACCACTGACCAACGCCACGGCCCACGCGCGCAACTGGCCGGCACTGGCTGAGCGCAAGGTGTCCACCGCATCAATAACGGCGGGTTGTTCAACCGGCGCATAGCGTTTCAATAAAGCCTCGAGATAAGCGTGCCAGCCCTCTTCACGCACCAACGTGTCGGCAGCAAATGGCGGCAAACCATGCTGCTGGCAAGCCTCGATCCGTTGCTGGTCAAACGGAGCCGTCAACGGCGGATCGTCGAATACCTGTTGCTGAACCCGGCACAACCCGGCGATCAGTCGCAAGTATTCGGCCAACGGGTGCCCTTGCGCCAAAAACTCTAGACGATCAGCCCGCAGCGCAAACAGATTCGAAGGCGGCAGATGCAGAAACGGCGGCGAACTGGCCGCCGCTTCGATTTCCCCAGGTTCCAGAATGGTTGGCAAACGTCAGCCCTTTTTGGTAATCGGTCGCTCCGGCACGTCCGCTTGACGCTCATCGCGGGTGATCTCGCGATACCAGAGTTCATGGTGTTTCTTCGCCCAGGCGCGACTCACCCAGCCGTGCATCATCGCGTCGACCGAACCCTTGATCCACAGCCCGGCGTAGATGTGAACGATGATGCTCAGCACCAGAATAAACCCGGCCAACGCATGCAACAGCATCGCCCAGCGAATCACGGTGATGCCGAAATACGCACTGAAATACGCACGCCAGATCACCAGCCCGGTGAACAGCAAACCGAGCATGCACACCAGTAAAGTCCAGAACAGCAGCTTCTGCCCGGCGTTATATTTGCCGACTGGCGGCACGCTTTCTTCATCGTTGACCAGCACCCGGTCGATGCGGCGCATCCATTTCCAGTCGTTGTCGATAAAGAAGTTCGCACGCCAGAAGCGGAACACCAGGCCGAGGAACAACACAAACATCGCCACACCCATGAACGGATGCAGAATCCGCGTCCACGGCCCGCCGCCGAACAGGTTGCTCAACCAGAACAGCGACGGATGAAACAACGCCAGCCCGGACAGCCCGGCCATGAAAAACAGGATCGCTACCAGCCAGTGATTGGTGCGCTGGTTGGCGGTGTAACGCAGGATCGTCTTGTTGCTCATGGCCGGTCCTCCCCGCGTGGATCGAAGGTGTGCACCGCCGGATCGACAACGTGCACCGAGGTGTCGGGTGGTGTTGGGTGTTCGTCCTCTTCCACCCGGTTCGGGCCGATGCGCACGTAATGGAAGAACCCGGCCAGTACCGCCGCGCCCATGGCCAGCAGGCCTAAGGGTTTGCTGATGCCTTTCCACAAACCCACCAACGGACTGATCGCCGGATCCTGCGGCAGGTTGGCGTAGATGGTTGGCGTGTCGGCATGGTGCAACACGTACATCACATGGGTGCCGCCAACGCCTGCCGGGTCATACAGACCGGCGTTTTCGAAGCCACGGCTTTTCAGGTCGACGATGCGTTCGGCGGCGTGTTCCTTCATGTCTTCCTTGGTGCCGAAGACGATAGCGCCCGTCGGACAGGTTTTCACACAGGCCGGTTCCAGCCCTACCGCGACCCGATCCGAACACAAGGTGCATTTGTAGGCCTTGTGATCTTTCTGCGAAATGCGCGGAATGTTGAACGGGCAACCGGTGATGCAATAGCCGCAGCCGATGCAGTGATCCTGATCGAAATCGACGATGCCATTGGCGTGCTTGATGATCGCGCCGGGGCTCGGGCACGCCGCCAGACAGCCGGGCTCGGCGCAGTGCATGCAGCCGTCCTTGCGGATCAGCCATTCGAGGTTGCCGGCGTCGGTTTCGTGCTCGGTGAAGCGCATCAATGTCCAGGTTTCTGCGCTCAAGTCTTGCGGGTTGTCGTAGGTGCCGTGGTTGTGGCCGACCTCGTCGCGCAACTCGTTCCATTCCGAGCAGGCGACCTGGCAGGCCTTGCAGCCGATGCATTTGGTGGTGTCGATCAGCTTGGCGACGGCCTCCTGATTCCTCACCGATGGCGGCACCGTGGTGGTGGCCGAGCGGGCAATGATGTCTTGGCTGGCCATTTAAAGATTCTCCATCAGAGCTTCTCCACGTTGACCAGGAATGACTTGGATTCCGGGGTCTGTGTGTTGCCATCGCCGAGGAACGGCACCAGGGTGTTGGTCAGGTAACCGTGACGCGTCAGGCCGGTGAAGCCCCAGTGCAGCGGGATGCCGATCTGATGCACGACCTGGCCGTTGACCTGCAACGGCCGGATTCTTTTCGTCACCACTGCCACCGCTTCGATAAAGCCGCGTTTGCAACTGACGCGCACCCGATCTCCGGCAGCAATGCCCTTCTCCTTCGCCAGCACTTCGCCGATTTCCACAAACTGCTCAGGCTGGGCAATCGCGTTCAACTTGCAGTGCTTGCTCCAGAAGTGGAAATGCTCGGTGAGCCGGTAACTGGTGCCGGCGTACGGGAAGTCCTTGGCCTCGCCGAGGGTTTCCCAGACCGAATCGAAGATCCGCGCCGCCGGGTTGCTGGTGGCTTTCTTGTTTTGCGGGTGCAACGGGTTGATACCGATCGGCGTTTCGAACGGCTCGTAGTGCTCGGGGAATGGCCCTTCGTTCATCTTGTCGACGGCGAAGAACCGCGCGACGCCTTCGGGGTTCATGATGAACGGGTTCATCCCGGCTTCCGGCGGTACATCAGCCTTGTAGTCCGGCACATCGGTGCCGGTCCAGGCCTTGCCGTTCCACCACACCAGGCGTTTTTTCGGATCCCACGGTTTGCCGGCGACGTCCGCCGAAGCACGGTTGTAGAGAATCCGCCGGTTGGCCGGCCACGCCCACGCCCATCCCAAATGCTGGTGCATGCCATACGGATCGGCGTTGTCGCGTCGGGCCATCTGATTGCCGGCTTCGGTCCAGCTGCCGGCGAAAATCCAGCAACCAGACGCGGTGCTGCCGTCATCCTTGAGCAAGCCGAATCCGGCGAGTTGCGAGCCTGCTTTCACTGCAACACCGGTGGCATCGGTGAAATCGGCGACAGCGCTGCCGTTGATTTCCTTGGCCAGCTCCTCCGGCGAAGGCTCGTCGGGGATCTTGTACGGCCACGACAATTTCAACAGCGGATCGGCGAATTTACCGCCCTCGGCCTGATAACGCTTGCGCAGGCGCAGGAACAGTTCGGCCATGATGCGGATGTCGGTTTGCGCTTCGCCCGGGCCATCGGCGCCTTTCCAGTGCCATTGCAGCCAGCGGCTGCTGTTGACCAGCGAGCCGTCCTCTTCGGCAAAACAGGTGGTGGGCAGGCGAATGACTTCAGTCTGGATCTCCGCGCTTTTCACATCGTTGTACGGCCCGACGTTGTGCCAGAATTCCGAGGTCTCGGTGGCCAGCGGGTCCATCACCACTAGCCACTTCAGCTTGGCCAGTGCGCCCATCACGCGGTTCTTGTCCGGCAGCGCGGCGATCGGGTTGAAGCCTTGGCAGAAGTAGCCGTTGACCTTGCCCTGGCTCATCAGGTCGAACATTTTCAGGACGTCGTAGTTGGGGATGTCGAGTTTCGGCAAATGGTCGTAGCACCAATTGTTCTCGACGGTGGCGTTGGCGCCGTACCACGACTTCATCAGGCTGACGTGGAATTTGCTGTAGTTCTGCCAGTACGACAGTTGCCCCGGACGCAGCGGCACTTGCGTACGTTTGTGAATGAACTGGGTGTAATCCTGCTCGCTGTCGCTGCCCAGTGTCAGGTAGCCCGGCAATGCATTGGAGAGCAAGCCAAGGTCGGTCAGGCCCTGAATGTTCGAGTGACCGCGCAAGGCGTTCACACCGCCGCCGGGCATGCCGACGTTGCCCAAAAGCAGTTGCACCATCGCCGCGCTGCGGATGATCTGCGCACCGATCGAGTGCTGTGTCCAGCCCAAGGCGTAAAGAATCGTCATGGTCTTGCCCGGGATCGAGCAAGTGGCGATCTCTTCCCAGATTTTCTGCATGGCATCGACCGGCATCCCGCAAATCTGGCTGGCGAGGTCGATGTTGTAACGACTGTAATGCACCTTCATCAGTTGATAGACACAGCGCGGGTGTTGCAGGGTCGGATCGACTTTGGCAAAGCCGTCGTCGCCCATCTCGTAACCCCAGCCGGATTTGTCGGTGTAACTGCGCTTGGCCACGTCGTAGCCGCTGAAGATACCGTCTTCGAAGCCGTAGCCTTCTTTGACGATGAACGACACGTCGGTGTAATTGCGCACGTACTCGTGCTGGATCTTGTCCTCGGTCAGCAGGTAATTGATCAAACCGCCCATGAAGGCGATGTCGGTGCCGGTGCGGATCGGCGCGTAGTAATCGGCCACCGAAGCGGTCCGGGTAAAACGCGGATCGACCACGATCAGGCGCGCGGCGTTATGCGCCTTGGCCTCGGTCACCCATTTGAAGCCGCACGGATGCGCTTCTGCGGCGTTGCCACCCATCACCAGGATCAGATTCGCGTTGGCGATATCGGTCCAGGTATTGGTCATGGCACCACGGCCGTACGTCGGGGCAAGACTTGCCACCGTCGGGCCGTGTCAGACACGCGCCTGGTTATCGAACCCCAGCATGCCGAGACTGCGAATCACCTTCTGGGTGATGTAACCGGCTTCGTTGGACGCTGCCGAGGCCGCGAGGAACCCGGTGCTCAGCCAGCGATTCACCGTTTGCCCGTTGGCATTTTTCTCGATGAAGTTGGCGTCGCGGTCGACTTTCATCAGGTCGACGATGCGGTCGAGCGCTTCGTCCCAACTGATCCGCGTCCATTCACTGCTGCCCGGTTTGCGCGTTTGCGGGTAGAGCAAACGGCCGGGGCTGTGAATGAAGTCGAGAAGACCTGCGCCTTTCGGGCAGAGGGTGCCGCGGTTGACCGGGTGGTCGGCGTCGCCCTCGATGTGAATGATGCTTTGCGCTACGTTCTTCGCGGTATCGCCCTGGCTGTACATGATCAAACCGCAGCCGACCGAGCAATACGGGCAGGTGTTGCGGGTTTCATGGGTGTGGGCAAGCTTGAAGTGGCGCACCTGCTCGGCGAAGGCCAGCGTCGGGGCCATGCCCAACGCGCCCAGGCTCGAGCCTGCAAGGCCGATACCGGCGACCTTGAAGAACTGACGACGGCTGAGATCCATCGTGCACTCCTGATCAGGTGGAACCCGGTACTTGAGCCGGGTTTTATCTGGACAATCACGGTTGCGGCAGACAAGTGCCGACCTTTTCACTGTAGACAATGACCACACGACCTGTGTGAAAACCGACCGTCGGCCGTTTGTCGGCATGCCCACTAACAACCGCAATCCCTGTGGGAGCTGGCTTGCCAGCGATTGCGGTTGGTCAGTCACCTACATTATTGGATATGCCGACGCCATCGCTGGCAAGCCAGCTCCCACAAGGTTTTGTGTGTTCCCGCAGGGTCATGGGTTTATCATGGCCGGCAGAATCAACCCGCCTTCACGAGACCGCGCATGACTTTCGATTTTGATCAGCTATTCGACCGCCACGACACCGGCAGCACCAAATGGAGCCGCTATTCGGCCGACGTGTTGCCGATGTGGGTCGCTGATATGGATTTCGCCGCGCCGCCGGTGGTGATCGAGGCGCTGCAGCAACGCTTGCTGCACCCGTTGGTGGGTTACAGCGTGGCGCAGGACAACCTGCGTGAAGCCATCGTCGCCGACCTCTGGAACAAGTACGCCTGGAAGGTCAAACCGCAGGAGCTGGTATTCCTGCCGGGCGTTGAGTCCGGTTTCAACATGGCTCTGAAAGCGCTGGTGCAGCCACAACAGAATGTCGTGGTGCAAGTGCCCAACTACCCGCCGCTGCGCCACGCGCCGGGGCATTGGGGTTTGAACAAGGTTGAGCTGGAGTTCGTCACGCAGGCTGACGGTACATACCTGACGCCGCTGGATGTCTTGCGTGAATCGCTGAACGGTGGCGGCGCCCTGTTGCTGAGCAACCCGCACAACCCGATCGGCAAAGTGTTTGGCCGTGAGGAACTGCAAGCCGTGGCCGACATTTGTGCGGCGCAGGACGCGTGGATCATCTCCGACGAAATCCACGCCGAGCTGTGCTTCGACGGTCGCGTGCACATTCCGACCGCCTCGTTGAGCCCGCAAATCGCTCAACGCACCATCACCCTGATGTCGGCGAGCAAGGCGTACAACATCGCCGGCCTGAAGACTTCGTTCATGATCATTCAGGACGCCGCCCTGCGCGAACGCGTCAACCACGCCCGTTGCGGCATGGTCGACAGCGTCAATCCGCTGGGCATGGAAGCCACGCGCGTGGCCTATAGCGAAGCTGGGCCGTGGCTCGCCGAGCTGAAAACCTACTTGCAGGCTAACCGTGACTATCTGGTTGAAGCTGTGCGTAACCGCTTGCCGGGCGTGAGCATCAATGTGCCGCAGGGCACGTATCTGGCGTGGCTGGATTGCTCGGCGCTGGATCTGGACAATCCGCAGCAGTTCTTCCTCGAGCAGGGCAAGGTTGGCCTCAGCGCCGGTCTGGACTTCGGCGATCAACACCAGCAATTCGTGCGCCTCAACTTCGGCTGTCCGCGTTCACTGCTCGAAGAAGGCATCGCCCGCATGGAAGGCGCCCTGGCACAACGCAACACTTAAGAACACCACATCCCCCTGTAGGAGCTGCCGAAGGCTGCGATCTTTTGACCTTGCTTTTTAAAAGTTCAAAATCAAAAGATCGCAGCCTTCGGCAGCTCCAACAGGGAATTTGCGTCGCGTGGAAATCCGATCGAACTCACGGCAAGCACCCCGGGTCAACCGCCCATACCCGCCATGAGACCTCGGAGACCCGCGATGACCGACTATCCAAAACCACCCTTCCCCGCACAAGCCCAAGCCGTGCCCGGTTCACAACGCAAGATGGAACCGTATCCAGACTGCGGCGAGCAAAGCTACGTCGGCTCCGGGCGGCTGGCCGGCAAGATCGCCCTGATCACCGGCGCCGACAGCGGCATCGGCCGCGCCGTGGCCATTGCGTTTGCCCGTGAAGGCGCCGACGTGGCGGTGGCGTATCTGAATGAACACGAAGACGCCAAGGAAACCGCGCGCTGGGTCGAACAGGCCGGGCGTCAGTGCCTGTTGCTGCCCGGCGATATTGCGCAGAAAGCCCATTGCCAGGCCTTGGTCGACAAGACTGTCGAACGTTTCGGCCGCATCGATGTGCTGGTCAACAACGCCGCGTTCCAGATGACCCACGAGACCTTCGAAGAAATCCCCGACGAAGAATGGGTGATGACCTTCGACGTCAACATCACCGCGATTTTCCGCCTGTGTCAGGCGGCGATCAAACACATGCGCACCGGTTCGTCGATCATCAACACCAGTTCGATCAACTCCGATTTACCCAAACCCACCCTGCTCGCCTACGCCACCACCAAAGGCGCGATTGCCAATTTCACCGGCGGTCTGGCACAGATGCTCGGGCCAAAAGAGATCCGCGTGAACTGCGTGGCACCGGGGCCCATCTGGACGCCGCTGATCGTCTCGACCATGCCCGATGAAGAAGTGCAGAATTTCGGTGGTAACACCCCGCTCGGCCGCCCCGGCCAACCGGTTGAAGTGGCGCCGATCTACGTGCTGCTGGCCTCGGACGAAGCCAGTTACATCACCGGCCAGCGCTATGGCGTGACGGGCGGTAAGCCGATGCTGTGAGTAAACGCACTCCTACAGGGGCGGCGTGATAAGCGAAAGGGTCTCTGCAGGCGGCCGTCATTAATCACTGAAGGCGGCAAATCATGAGTTTTACTGTGTGGGTCGCGGTCCTTGGCGCGGTGCTGCTGACCCTGGCACTGACCTCGTCATACTTGCGCTGGATGCCGGTGACGACGTCGGCCGTTTGTCTGCTGCTGGGGATCGGCATCGGCCCCAGCGGTCTCGATCTGCTGAAGCTGTCGTTGGAAAACGCCTCGTTGTGGATGGAACATCTGACAGAAGTCGCGGTGCTGTTTTCTTTGTTCGTCTGCGGCCTGAAGTTACGTTTGCCACTGCGCGACAAGCGTTGGCGGATCGCTTTTGGTCTGGCCGGGCCGGTCATGGTGCTGACCATCGTCGGGGTTTGTCTGCTGCTGCACTTTGCGTTGCGCTTGCCTTGGGGGCCGTCACTGTTGATCGGCGCGATTCTGGCACCGACCGACCCGGTGCTGGCAGCGCTGGTCCAGGTCAACGATGCGCGTGATGTCGACAGTGTGCGCTTCGGATTGTCGGGCGAGGCCGGGCTCAATGACGGCGTGGCCTTTCCTTTTGTGATTCTCGGTTTGTTGCTGATTCACGGGGACGGTTCTGCCGCCGAGTGGCAGGGCTGGGTCTTGCGCAGCTTATTGTGGGCGGTGCCCGCTGGATTACTGACCGGTTACTGGATGGGCCGTGGCATCGGCCGCGTGACGCTGTCGCTGCGTATTCACAATGACGACAGCACGCTCAGCCCGAATGATTACCTGGCGCTGTCGCTGATTGCCCTGGCGTATGTCGTTGCCGAAGCCATTGGCGGTTATGGCTTTCTGTCGGTGTTTGCTGCCGGGTTGGGCTTGCGTCAGGTTGAAGTGAAATCCACCGGCGCCAGCCAGCCGCCCGCCGAGCACCTGGTGCAACCGGTGGTCGGTCATCAGAACGTCGAACCGCAACACGCGGTGCATGGCGACACCGAACGGCTGGAAAGCAGCCAGGTTGCCGCCGGCATCATGATGGGCGATATGTTGTCGTTCGGCAGTCTGGTCGAGCGCGCCATGGAAGTCTTTCTGGTGACCCTGCTCGGCGTGGTGCTGGTGGCGCACTGGGACTGGCGGGCGTTGCTGGTGGGCGGCGTGTTGTTCTGCCTGATTCGCCCGGTCTGCGTCGCGCTGATGCCTTGGGGCGCGTTGCTGCCGGGACGGCAACGGCTGTTGATTGGCTGGTTTGGCATTCGCGGGATCGGCAGCCTGTTCTATCTGTTTTATGCCTTGAATCACGGGCTGACCGATAGCGTGGCCACTGTGTGTACCGACTTGACCTTGTCGGTGGTAGCGCTGAGCATTTTGCTGCACGGCATCAGCACGCAACCGATCCTCGCCCGCTACGAACAACACAAAAAACGAAAAATCTGATTTTTCCAGGCGGATATCAGCAGGTGATTGATCGAATTTTTTTTTGTAAAAAAATGGATCCCGGGTTAACGGCTGACAGTCACAAGCATAACCCCCCGCCAGATGTTTTCGGCGGGGCCCGGCAGGTTCGGTTCCCCTGCGGCGCTAAGCCTATGAAACGGAATCCTTGAAGAAAAAGGTCACGGTCATGAAAGAATGCTCGACTCCTGCACAAATCAAGGCTTGCAGAGCACTGGCTCTGGAACGCAATCGTCAATTGTTCGATAACGCCCACACCCTCAACCGCGCGGCCAATGCGCTGCTCGATGTGGCTGATCTGGACATTGAACAGTTTGAGCGCTACCGAGCGCTGCGCAAGAAAGCCGATGCGATGTTTGAAGATGCCATCGACCATCTGTGCGTCTTGAACGAAGATTTTCCGCCGATTCCGATGTCGTCGCAGAACTCGGTGGCGTTGCGCCGGCAGCTTGAGACCGTGGAGTGAGCCAGAACAGCCCCTCACCCTAGCCCTCTCCCAAGGGAGAGGGAACTGACCGAGGTGAATGGTTGAGGTACGCCGACCTGAGATACCGGGTCGAACGCAGATTTTGAAAAGCACAAAAATCTGCTCCCGTCCCCCTCGCCCCCATTGGGGGAGAGGGCTGGGGTGAGGGGGATCGATCTGAATGGCAACACAAATTCCAAGCGAATGAAAAAGCCCGGCCACATAAGCCGGGCTTTTCTGTGCCACACAAATCATCCCCCCGGATTGGTCACCTGAATAAACACCGCATAACTCCCCAACAACACCCAGAACGTCGCAAAGATCCAAGGCGTGCGCACCGAAAACAGCAGCGACTTGCGATAGCCCTTGTGGCTCGATTCCATCTCGCTGAACAACGGCGATTCGTCATACGCCAAGCCCATCAGCGGCTCACTGTGCAGCAAGTGGCTCTGCTTGAAATGCCAGTGGTCGATGATGTCGTACGCCGCGCGAATCCCCGGCCAGGCGTTCAGCGAGCTGAGCAACCCGAGGAGCGCCAGAAACGGCGGCACCACCAGCGTGAACAACTTGCCCCACTCCGGATTGAGGTTGGCCATGCAGGACGCAAAGGCAATCACCAGAAACGATTGCGCGGCCAGATAGGCATCGGTGCGGTTGGCGAGGATGCTGGTTTCGTACTGGATCTCCCGCCGATAGAAATCCAGCCGTTCCTTCGGTGAGCCGAACATCTTGGCGTCGTGTTCGGTCAGGGTTTCTTCAGCAGTTGGCTCAGTCAGTATGCGAGACAAAAGACGCACGCTCCGGGGTGGGGAAAACGTTTAGAAGTCCCCGTTGGCGCGCAAGTTCAGCCGGATTGACCACCGTCTCACTTCATCGATTGCGCAATGATCGCCACCAGATTCATCTGCGTGAACGGCTTGGGTAAGCGTGGCAGTTGCGCGGCAAAACCTTCCAGGCGCTCGGCGTATCCGGTGGCGAGGATGATCGGCAGATCCGGTTTGAGCAGGCGCACCGCGTGGGCCAGTTGCGCGCCGCTCATCTGCGGCATGGCCATGTCGGTGATCATCAGGTCAATCACCTCGCCCTGATCGAACAGCGCCAGCGCCTGCGCCCCGGACGTCGCACTGACCACCCGATGGCCAAGGTCTTCGAGCAACAGGCTGGTGCTGGTCAACACCAGCGAGTCGTCATCCACCACCAATACGCTGAGTCTTGGCACCACCACCGGTTCGGCATGTGGCAGCAGCGGCTTGCTGGTCATGCCCTCGACGGCCACTGGAATCCACAGTTCAGCCGTGGTGCCCTGGGCCTTTTCGCTTTTGAGGACAAAACGCCCACCGAGCTGCTCCATGAAGCCGTGGACCATCGACAAGCCGAGCCCAGTGCCTTTGCCCAGACCTTTGGTGGTGAAAAACGGATCTCTGGCCGACGCCAGCGTGTGCTCATCCATGCCCTCGCCGCTGTCGATCACGCTGAGACAGACGTAACGACCTGCCGGCAGATCCGAATGACTGAGTTCAAGCACCACCTGCGGTTCAGCACTGATGCTGACCGAACCGCCGTCGGGCATGGCGTCGCGGGCGTTGGTCGCCAGGTTGAGCAAGGCCAGTTCCAGCTGATTGGTGTCCGCCAGCACCGGCTCGAGATCTTCGGGAAAACGCGTGTCGATACGGATGCCCGGCCCCAGGGAGCTGCGCAACAACCCGGTAATGCCCTGAACCAATTGCGCAATATCCACCGACTCGGTCTTCAGCTCCTGACGCCGGGCGAACGCCAGCATGCGCTGAGTCAGCGATACACCGCGCAACGCACCTTGGGTGGCGTTTTCCAGCAGACGGCTGATTTTCGCATCGTCGCCCACGCGCTTTTGCACGATCTCGAGGTTGCCGAGAATCACCGTCAGCAGATTGTTGAAGTCATGGGCAATGCCGCCGCTGAGCTGACCGATGGCCTGCATCTTCTGCGCCTGGAACAGCGCTTCACGGGTCTTCTCCAGCGCCTGCTGCGCTTGGTGGGCTTCGGTGATGTCACGGGTAATCTTGGCAAAGCCGAGCAACGTGCCGGTGTCGCCACGAATCGCATCAACCACCACATGAGCGAGAAACCGCGTGCCGTCCTTGCGCATGCGCCAGCTCTTGTTTTCGAAGCGGCCCTCACGGGTGGCGATTTCCAGCGCCCGTTGCGGCTCGCCGAGCTCGCGGTCTTCGGGGGTATAGAAAACCGAAAAGTGCTGACCGATGATTTCTCCCGGCAGATAACCCTTGATCCGCTGGGCACCTTGATTCCAGTTGCTGACCCGGCCTTCGGGGCTGAGCATGTAGATCGCGTAATCGGTAACGCCCTGCACCAACAAGCGGAACTGCTGCTCACTTTGCTTGAGGGTTTCCTCGGCCATTTTGCGGTCGGTGAGGTCGCGGGTGATCTTGGCGAAGCCGAGCAATTTGCCGTTGGGATCAATGATCGGATCAATCACCACGTGCGACCAGAAATTGGTGCCGTCCTTGCGCACCCGCCAGCCCTCGCCTTCGAAGCGCCCTTCTCGGATCGCGGTATCGAGCGCGCGTTGCGGCAGACCGGCGGCGCGATCATCCGCGGTGTAGAAACGCGAAAAATGCTCGCCGAGGATTTCCGCCTCCTCATAACCCTTGAAGCGTTTGGCGCCGGAGTTCCAACTGGTGATGATGCCGTCGGGATCGATCATGTAGATCGCATAGTCGACCACCGCATCGATCAGCAGACGAAAACGCATCTCTTCGATCGCCGCGGTCTTGTTGTTTTCGCTCATCACGCTCACCAGCCATTGTCATGAGCAGAAGTATGCGTCAATCCGGCGAATTGGGAAGCGGCCGGCTCATTTTTGATGGCCCACCAACGTGGCAGCAATTGTTTGATCCGGCTCTCGGCAAAGCGGTCGTCGATCAACATGACCACGCCGCGATCCTCGCGGGTACGGATCACCCGGCCGGCAGCCTGCACCACTTTCTGCACACCGGGGTACAGGTATGTGTAGTCGTAACCGGCGCCGAAGATCGCCGCCATGCGCAGCTTGAGTTGTTCGTTGACCGGATTGAACTGCGCCAGCCCCAGCGTGGCAATGAATGCGCCGATCAGCCGCGTACCGGGCAAATCGATGCCTTCGCCGAACGCACCGCCCAACACGGCAAAACCAATGCCCTGACTGTGCGCGGTGAACTGATCGAGAAACGCCTGCCGCGCCCCTTCGAGCATGCCCCGCGATTGCTGCCATAGGGTGATGTGCGGATAGCGCTCGGCCAGTAACGACGCCACTTGTTGCAGGTAATCGAAGCTGCTGAAAAACGCGAGATAGTTGCCGGGGCGTTCGCTGAACTGACGCGCGATCAGCTCGACGATCGGTTCCAGTGAGGCCTGCCTCTGGTTGAAGCGCGTCGAGATACGGCTGACGATCTGCACCTGTAACTGCTCGGCGCAAAACGGCGACTCGACGTCGATCCACACAGTGTCGGCGGGCGTGCCGAGCAAATCGGCGTAATAGTGACGCGGACTGAGGGTCGCGGAAAACAGCACGCTGCTGCGCGCCGCTTTCAGGCGTGGGCCGATAAACGCGGCCGGCACTACGTTGCGCAGGCACAACTGCGACAACGGCTTTTTGCGGTCGAGGTCGCGCTTGCTGATGTCGAACAGGTAATGCTCGTCGTACAGCTCCGCCACTCGGGCGAATTGCAGCAGGTCGAAATATAAGTTCTGCAAGGCGCTGTCGAGGCCCTGCGGATGGTCATTGAGGTAATCGCCAATGGCGGCGCAACACAGCGAGATCGCTTGCAGGAGTTTTTCCGGCGCCTTGTCGTACGCCTGATAGGCCGCCAATTGCGGCGCATGCAGCGCGTTCCATTCACGGTTGATCCGTTGCAGGGCGTTTTTCAGCGCCGGGGGCGCGGTTTTGCGCACGCTGCCCAGGGTGAACTGATCAAGGCTTGCGCTGTACATCTGCCGGCCGCGCTCGACGAGGTTGTGCGCCTCGTCCGCCAGCACCGCGACTTTCCATTGGTTGAGCTGAGCAAGCCCAAACAACAGAGCACTGAAGTCGAAATAATAGTTGTAGTCGGCGATCACCACGTCCACCCAACGCGCCATCTCCTGACTGAGGTAATACGGGCACACCGCGTGCTGCGCGGCGACCTCGCGCATGGCCGCTTGATCGAGCAGGCGGATTCGACTGGCTGCCTCACGCGCGGCTGGCAGGCGTTCATAAAAGCCTTGCGCCAGCGGACAGGATTCGCCGTGGCAGGCTTTGTCCGGGTGTTCGCAAGCCTTGTCGCGGGCGACCATTTCCAGCACCCGCAAGGGCAAGGCCGGCGATTGATCGAAGAGTACCTGACTGGCATCCAGCGCCAGTTTGCGCCCGGGTGTCTTGGCAGTGAGGAAGAACACCTTGTCCAGTTGCTGCGGCGCCAGCGCTTTGAGCATCGGGAACAGCGTGCCAAGGGTTTTGCCGATGCCGGTCGGCGCCTGGGCCATCAGGCAGCGGCCGGTGCTGACGGCCTTGAACACTGACTCGGCCAGATGCCGCTGACCGGGACGAAAATCCGCGTGGGGAAACGCCAGTTGTTGCGCGGCCAGATTACGCGCCTCGCGATGGGCCATTTCCTGTTCAGCCCATTGCAGGAACAGCGTGCATTGCTGCTCGAAAAAGGCTTTCAACGCATCAGCACTGAACGCCTCGACCAGACAGGTCTCTTTTTCGCTGACGATATCGAAATACACCAGCGCCAGATTGATCTGTTCAAGTTGGAGCTTACGGCACATCAACCAGCCATAGATCTTCGCCTGCGCCCAGTGCAACTGGCGGTGGTTGGCCGGTTGTTTGCTCAGGTCGCCACGGTAGGTTTTGACTTCTTCAAGGCAGGTTTGCGCCGGGTCGTAGCCGTCCGCCCTGCCCTTGACCTTCAATTGCCGGAACTCGCCTTCCAGCGCCACTTCGCTTTGATATTTCTCGTTGCGCCGTGAGGCCACGGTGCGGTGGCCGGCAATGCCTTCCAGCGCCGTGGGTGACGGCGTGAAGCGCAGGTCGAGGTCACCGGTCTTGGCGGTGAACTCGCACAGTGCGCGCACGGCAATGCTATAGCTCAAGCGATCTGCTCCGCCCATTGCACGTAACACACGGCCACGGGCATCTGGTGCTGATGGCAGAACTCGAGCCAGCGCAGTTGGTTGTCCTGCAGGCGGTCGCCGGGACCTTTCACTTCAATCATTCGGTAGGTTTTGTGCTGCGGCCAGAATTGAATCAGGTCGGGCATACCGGCGCGGTTGGCCTTGATGTCGAGCAGCAAGCGGCTGAACCAGTGCTTGAGGTGTTCGGCCGGCAGACAGGCCAGCGCCTGCTCCAGCAACGTTTCATTCAATGCGCCCCAGAACACGAATGGCGACTGGATACCCCACTTGTCGATAAAGCGCTGGCGAATGGTCGCGGCATAGCGACCGTCGTCAAGCTCGCGCAGACACGCCTGAAACAGCTCGGCGCGGCGTTGGTGGAAGTCTTCGTTGAGCAGGTCCACCGGCCCACGCTGGAACGGGTGAAAAAACGCCCCGGGCAACGGCGCGAAAATCGCCGGCCAGCACAACAGGCCGAACAGCGAATTGATCAGGCTGTTTTCCACGTAATGCACCGGACCGTCGTCATCGTGCAGATGCGCCTGCACGTAATACTCCACGGACAACGCGGGATCGGTGCGTGGCAATTGCAGGTCCAGACGCTCGACCGGTTTCGCCGGTATGCGCTTGAGCGGCGGGCCACCGAGTTTGCGCCGCACCCTTGGCAGAATCCGTTGCAGGCCTTGCTGCTCGGCGGCGCTTTCAGGTGCCTGCTCGGCGAGTGTGCCGAGTTCCAGCGCCAGTGCGTATTCACCGCTGCGCTCCAGCACACGAATCATGCGCAAACGGGCGCCGGGATAGGTGCAGTCGCGGTAAATGCTCAGGGCCAGGGCAAACTCAGCGAGACGTTCGCAATACTGGCCGATCTGGAACAGTACCTTGCCGCGCCGACGTTGCAGCCACGGGTTGTCGAAGTGCAGCGCACTGACTTGCTCAACGATGGTTTCCAGCGGCTCGCCGGCCTCGAAGCGTAATTGGCAGTCGTGCAGGAACAGGCAGGCGTCGACGTCTTCGCGACTGCGCAGGCCCCGCGAGTCGGCGCAGAATTCGACTTTTTCATAGGTGAAGATGCCAAGGTCGGCGAGGACGAACTCCGACCAGTCCTGATACAGGTTGCCGAAGAACATCAGCCGCAAGCGATCGCACAGGTCCATGATGGTCAGGCTGAACAAGCGATCATCGAGCAGCGGCGCCCAGTCGCGCAGGCTGCGAGGGTCTGCAAACCGAACAGAGAGGAGCGGCAGCCAATCGTCCTTGCGGCCCTTGGGCTGCTCAATGAAGGCTGCAAACGCTTGCAGGATCTCGGCCTTGAGTAACACGTCGAACAATTCGGCGATGTCCAGCGGCGCGTGTTCGTCGATCCAGCCACATCCCAGCAAGGGTTGCGCTGCCTCGGCGATGTCACCGATTTCAGCGTAATTGAGTTTGCCGGCCCGAAAATGCACGCCTTTGCGCATGACCATCCGCACCAGCAAACCCTGCGAGGCACGGGGCAAGGCTTTGAAGTCGCGGATGAACGCATGTTCCGTTTCGCTCATCACATCGGCATAGCGAAGCTCAAGCCAATCAAGCACTTGCCGGAAGTTATTAAGGTAATAGAACGGATCGTCGAGGGGATTGGCAGTCACGGGAATTCTGGGCCATGGCGAACGAGTACTGGTTATGCGTACAGATAACAGCTGTGCCCTGCCCGGCGCAAACGGAAAATGATCAATGGCATTTTTTCGCCGGGCCATCGAACTTTTCCTCCGGGGATGGCACCAACCGCGTTAGAGGGCCGACAATGCTCGGCATCACATCGAATGAGGATTTAGAGGTGGGTATGAAAATCAAATCACTGGGCATCCCTTTCGCCGTCGTTGCCGCGCTGGCACTGGCCGGTTGCTCGACCCCGACAGTGGTCACCCTGCAGAACGGCACCCAGTATCTGACCAAGGACATGCCGAAGACCAAAACCAAGGACGGCTTCTATGAGTTCGAGGATATTTCCGGGGCCAAGGTGAAAGTCCGTGCCGATGAAGTAGCCACGGTGCGCGAGGAAGACTAGGTTTCGCTAGTTTCCACGCTCCGCACTCGATCGTTCCCACGCTCTGCGTGGGAATGCAGCCCGGGACGCTCCGCGTCCCATCCAGAGCCGAACGCGGAGCGTCCGTTGAGGCATTCCCACGCAGAGCGTGGGAACGATCATCACACAGGAATTTCGTGTTATTCGAAGGTAGGCATACCGGGAATGCTGCCATCGCATGGCATGTACGTGCCGCCCCGCTTGACCACTTCACCCTGCAAGCGTCGGCAGCGTTCCAGATCCTGCTGCGCCATGCGATCGATGCTCAGATTGCCGGTGGTCTGCGGCTGTTTACCGTCACCCAGGCGCAGGGTCACGAACGGTTGTTCGGGCTGAATCTGAAAGCGGCTCTTCTCTTCAACCGGCTCGACCGCGTCGGATTTCGGCGGGCTCGGCAATTGATCGGTGGTGACGCCGTAACGGCTCAGAATCGAACTTTGAGGCAGATCGGCGCAGACATTGGCCGAACACAGCGCCAGTGCAACAAACCCGACATACCCCTTGAAACCTTTCACGTTTGAATCTCCTGTACTCAATGGCGGCTAGCTATAGAACGTGTGCGCACGTGCTGGCTTTAGGCCGCATTTCCTGTTTTCGCAGGGGTTTGAGTCAGGTCGTGGCCATCGAGTCACTTTTGAAACCGCGTTATCGTTCTTCGCGAGCAGGCTCGCTCCCACAGGGGTTTTGTAAACGACACAGATCCAGTGTGGGAGCGAGCCTGCTCGCGAAAGGGCCCTTACTGGCGCCCGATCAACATCAGGCAATCACAATGCCGTCAGCACTCAGGCTGTTCAGCGACACCCCGACCAACGTCACCGAATCATTGCCAAACGTCAGCACCGTATCCTGCCCGACAGTCGCAGCATGAGCCCGGAAATCCTCCGCCGGCAACACACCCTGCACGCCGAGAAACACCAGTTTGTCATTGGACGTGTAACCGACCACCCGGTCCTGCCCGAACGCACCGTTGAACAGAAACGTATCCGCGCCGCCGCCCGACTCCATCAGGTCATTACCGGCACCGCCGACAAACACGTCATTACCGGCGCCGCCAATCAGGTGATCGTTGCCGTCCAGGCCGAACAACCAGTCGCCACCGGCATGC
The DNA here is from genome assembly GCF_044541255.1 of Pseudomonas sp. NPDC085632. Lineage (NCBI taxonomy): Bacteria > Pseudomonadati > Pseudomonadota > Gammaproteobacteria > Pseudomonadales > Pseudomonadaceae > Pseudomonas > Pseudomonas sp. NPDC085632. Next base: position 377,360 of record NZ_JBITSX010000001.1, read on the forward strand.
GCCTTGAGCGTATCGGCGCCGCTGGTGCCTTTGACGCTGGATTCGTACGCAGTGACATTGTTACCGACCTTCAAGCCGCTGGCCGTGACGCTGTGGGTCACGTCGTCCTTGAACAGCCCCCAGAGAAACCCCGGTTCCTTGGTGACAATGCTGCCGATATCGCGGGTGATGCTGATCCCGCCGTTGGCATCGCGGATGTACAGATTGCCGGCGCCGTCGTTGGCAAAGTCGAAGTTCTTCACCGCACTTTGCAGGTCGAGGGTGTTGCTGCCCTGCCCGCCAAGAATGACGTTGTAGCCGCCGCTGTCGCGGAAGGTGTCATTGCCGGCGCGGCCTTCCAGGTAATCGTTGCCGCTGCCGCCCTGGATCAGGTCATTGGCGTCGCTGCCGATGATGAACGTGCTGCCCTTGTGGGTTTCGGCGTTACGGTTGAGGTCCTGCACCCAGGTGTTGGCGCGCGCCGGATCCGAGAGGTTGGCGACAATGATCGTCGAGTCGCGGCTGGTCAGGTCGTAGAATTTTGAGTCGATCACCCGGTTCATACCGTCGCCATACGCGGTCGGCAAGTGCGAGATCCAGGTGGGAATGTTGAGGATCGAGTACGGCAGCAGATTCCACGCGGTCGAGGCGTAGTGATCGTTGAAGCTGACGATGTTGTCGGTGGCCGACGCCTTGGGCGCATCGTGCACGCCGACAGAGGCGCCCGTGAAGGTCGAGCCGTCGAGGGCGCGGAACACCGGGTCGTTTTCGTAGCCGACGTTGAGCACTTTGTCGGTGCTGCTTTGCGTTGGCGAGGCGTAGGCGATGTAGTTGGAATCGGCAAAGAAACCGCCCCACTTGCCGCCACTCAGATCCGCCATGCTGTTGACCGCCAGGCCGCCGAGGCTGTGACCGCTGACCAGCACGTCCTTGCCGCTGAGGCCGTTGGCCTTGGCAAACGCCACCACATCATTGAGCAGATTGCCGAACGCTTCGCCGACGTAATTCTTGGCGTAGTCCTTGGGACCGAAGGCGGCGAGCAGGTCGTTGATCACGTCGCCGATCGAGTCGAGGATCAGGTTTTCCCGTGGGCCGCTGGTGCCACGAAAGGCAATGCCAAGTTCCGTGAGATGGCCCTGGGCGTCGTACTTGCCGAGGATTTCCACTTGCGCGGTGGTGTAACCGGCCTTCTCGCCGAAGAAGGTGCCCCGCGCGTCGGTCTTGCCGTCGTAGCCCAGTTGCGAGGCGGTGATGGGCGTCCATCCGGCCTTTTTTACGGCGTCGAGGGCGAGTTTTTCCGAGTCGGGGTTCCACGGAATGCCGGGAATCACCCCTTGCGAATCGGTGCCGCCGAGCAGCGCCGTGACCAGCGTGGCGGGCAGGCCCAGACCGAAACCGTTGTGCTGATAACCGGCGGCAAAGCCGTTATCGAGGTTGTGATAGGAATACAGCGTGATCGCCATGGCATCGCTGAACAACGCCTTGGAATCGGCTGTGCCGAAGTTCTTGTAGTCATACACACCCATTGCTATTGCCTCTCTCTTGTTGGAATTGTTAGAGATAGCTCACAGCCAGGGCGCCCCACGGGGACGCCCCGGAGCATTTCGATACAACACTTCTTTAACGCGACATTTGTAGGAGCTGCCGAAGGCTGCGATCTTTTGACTTTGCTCTTAAAAGCAAGATCAAAAGATCGCAGCCTCGTTTCACTCGACAGCTCCTACAGGATTACTGTTTAGGCGAACACGAACGCCGAGTCCGACAGGTTAGCCACTCCCACCCCGATCAGGGTCACGGCATAGTCGCCAATCTTCAGCACGGTATCGTTGCCGGTCTGCGACGCGTGCTGCTTATAGTCGTAGCCCTGCCCCGCGCCTTCAACGCCCATGAACACCAGTTTGTCGCTGCCCTGATAACCGTTGATGGCATCGAAACCGAACGCACCGCTGAACAGGAAGGTGTTGTTGCCACCCACTGCGCTCATCACGTCATTGCCGGCACCACCGACAAAGGTCACATGGCCCTTGTCGCTGATCAGTTTGTCATCGCCGCCGAGGCCGAACAGCCAGTCACCGTCAGCCGTGGCATGCAGCGCATTGCCGTAGCCATCGCCGCTGAGCGAATGGTTGTACTGGGTCAGCTCGCTGCCATTGGTCAAACCTTTGGCCGTGACGCCCCAGGTGATTTCCTTGCTGCCCCACCACGAACCCGACTCCTTGCTCACCAGTGCGCCGATGTCGCGGGTCATGCTGATGCCGCCGTAGGCGTCGCGCACGTACAGCGTGCCGTCACCGTCGTTGGCGAAGCTGAAGTTCTGCAACGGTTTTTGCAGTTCGAAGGTGTTGTGCCCCTGGCCACCGAGCAGGATGTTATAGCCGCCGTCATCACGGAAACGGTCATCGCCACCCAGGCCTTCGAGGAAGTCGTTGCCCGCGCCGCCCTTGAGCCAGTCGCTGCTTTGCGTGCCGATGATGAAGGTGCTGCCGGTGTGCGGCTCGCCGCTGCGGCCGAGATCTTCAACCCAGGTCTTGCCGCGAGAAGCCTCTTCCAGGTTGGAGACGATGATCGTCGAGTCTTTATGCGTCAGGTTGTAGAACTTCGAGTCGATCACCCGATTCAAGCCATCGGCATACCCCAGCGAGCTGTGGGCCGACCAGTTCAGCGGATTGATGATGCTGAACGGCACCAGGTTCTGCGCGGTGGACGCGTAGTTGTCGTTGAAGTTGACGATATTGTCGGTGGTCGAATCGTGCGGCTTGTCGTGTTTGCCCATCGACGCGCTGCTGAACGTGGTGCCGTCGAGCACGCGAAACACCGGGTCGTTCTCGAAACCGATGTTCAGCACGTTATTGCCGGTGCTGCTTTGGGTTGGCGAGGCGAAGGTGATGTAGTTGGCGTCCTTGAAGAAGCCGCCCCAGTTGCTCGCGCTCAATTCGGCCACGCTGTTGACGCCGAGGCCGCCGAGGCTGTGGCCGCTGAGCAGCACGTCCTTGGCGGCGATGCCGTTGGCAATGGCAAACGCCGCGACAGCCTTGAGCAGATTGTCGAAGGCGTTTTTCGCGTAGTTGCTCGCGTAATCCGACGGCCCGATAGCCGCCAGCAGGTTGTTTTTCAGGTCGCCGAAGGTGTCGCTGTAACCGAGCCCGCCGGTGCCACGAAAGGCCACGCCGATACCGATCAGTTTGCCGGCAGCGTCGTATTTACCCAGCACTTCGGCTTCGGCGCTGGTGAAGCCATCCTTCTCGCCAAAGAACGTGCCTTGTGGCCCGACCTTGCCCTGATAACCCAGCGCCGTCGCTGTGACCGGTGCCCAAGCGGTGGCCGGCAAGGGTTTGCCGGTCGGCGTGTAGGCGTACAGCGTCAGTGCGATGGCGTCGCTGTACAACGCTTTGCCATCGGCATTCTTGTAATCGAACAGTCCCATGTTGTGCTCTCTCTTCCTTCAAAAACCGGCAGCTCTCCCAAGAGCTGCCGGTACACCTTAGAACTGCCAGTCGAGGGTCAGACCCACACCGTGATCTTTCTCGTTGTCACCGATCAGTCCGTTGTAATCCAGGTTCACCCGCACATCGCGATTGAGCGCCAGACCTGCCCGCACGCCGACCACCGCCGCATCACGATCCATCGACACGCCCTGCACGGTGAACGCGCTGTTGCCATTGGCGAACGCCAGATGGCTGTCGGCATCGACGTTGTTCAGGTTGTGCTGCCAGCCCAGGCTCGCGCCCAGTTCCAGTTGATGCTGATCCGACAAGGCGAAGCTGCGCTTGGCGCGCACGCCGAGGGTCGACAGCACCACATCACGATTGTCCTCACCACCCTTCAGCGCTGCCGCGTCACCTTTTTCGGTGAAACTTTCAGTGTTCAGGTGCACGTAAGACAGATTGGCGAACGGCTCCAGATTCATCGGTTGCAGGCCCAGATCATAAGCGGCCTCGGTGAACACTTGCGTGGTTGCGGCATCGTGCTTGGTCTTTTGTTTACCGCTGACGTCCCCGAACTGCAGGTCACGTTTGACGTCGACACGGTGCCAGCTATAGGCGCCACCGACGGTCAGACGCAGCGCATCGATCTGATGCCCGAGGTACGCACCCAAGTGGTAGCTGTCGACCGATGCCGACGAATGCGTGCCGCTGCCCATGCTCAACGAGCTGTCGCTATAACCGGTAACGAAACCCAGACGGGTATCTTCAGCGATCAAGCCATCGACACCGGCCAGCAAGCCACCGATGGAGCTGTTGGAGTCGGCATTGTCATGCCCGCCATCGCTTTTGCCCCACGAACCCAGCACCTTGACCCAGACGTTGCTGCGATCGTCAGTCGGTGCACCCGCGTTGAACAGGTCACGCTCACGCAGACGCTCGCCCACGGCTTCGCGCAGGTAACGGCTGTCGTTGATCAGCATCGTGCCGATCGCCGGGTGAATCTCGCCGGACAGTTGCTGGAAGGCCTGCTGCGCCGACGCCGCATTCGGCGACAGCAACAGGGTTTCGAACAACGCATTGCCGGCGCCCAGACGTTCCGCCGCCGCACCGACGGCGCGCTGGTTTGGCGTCAGACCGACGCTGGCGAACGAGGCATCGTTACGCCCGACCGCCAACTGGATGCCATCCGCCGAGTACGCCAGCGTGCCGCCGAGGAAGGCGTAATCCGGCAACACCTGACCGAAGCGTCCTTCAATACCGTCAGCCGCTTGCAGGATGTTGTAGCGCGTGCCGAGCAGGCTTTGCACTTCGTTGGTGGTCAGCAGCGTCGGGCTGTTTTCCAGCGACATGCTCACGGTGGCGCCTTCAATGATCGCTTTGCCGGTGGCGATGATCTGATCGCTGCTGGTCGGCGACAGCTCTACGGCGTAGGTCGAACCCGGTGCAAATGTCACGTCACCGGCCACGTTCAGGGTGCCGATGGAATTACCCGGCGCGACCGTACCGCCGCTGTTCACCGACAGCGCGCCGATGCGGCCGTTGCCGCCGAGGATACCGCCGTCATTCACCGTCACCGCCGATTGCAGCGAACCGTTGATGGCCAGGCGTCCCTGATTGACCAGGGTCGGGCCGCTGTAAGTGTTCGCGCCGGTCAGCACCAGCGTGCCGAGGCCTTGCTTGGTCAAGCCGCCGTGACCGGAAATGTCGTTGCGCCAAGTATCCAGGCCGCAAGTGATGTCGGTGCACACGCGTTCGGTCGGTTTGCCTTGATCGATGATCGCGCCGATGCCCGGCAGGTCCGCGACAAACTGGCCGGAGCCATATGCGCCGTCGATACGGAATTCCGCCGGAATGTCCTGCTCGGTGACGAACATCGACGGGCCGTCGATGCCCTTGCGCAGGTTGATCATGCCCCAGCCGTACAAGGCGTCGATGCCCGGCGCGCCGAGGTCGGTGGCCGTAGTGCGCAAGACCGTGGCGACTTGATCGCCAGTCATGTACGGGAAGCGCTCCATCAACACCGCCATGGAACCGGCCACGTGTGGCGCGGCCATCGAGGTGCCGTTGTAATTTTTGTAGGCGGTGGTCAGGTTGTCGGCGTTAGTGCCTTCGATGATCGAGCTGAAGATTTTCGTGCCCGGCGCCGAAACGCAGAAACTCGCGGTGTAGCCACAGCGCGAAGAGAACGTACTCATGATGTACGGGTTGGCGCTGGCCAGGTCCGGGTTCTTCTGCAACGCGGCGACGGTGATCCAGTTCGGCGCGATGTCGGGAACGAAATAGCCGAGGCCGGCGATGGCGTCCGGGTTGTTGAGGTTGTAGTCGTTGCCGGCGGCGAAGATCGTCACGATGCCGCTGCGCGCGGCGGCAATCGCGCCATCGTAGGCACCACCGGGTTTGGTGCCGAGGAGTGTGCGGATCTCGTTGAACTGCACTTGCGCGTCATTGACGGTGAAGTGCGGGTACGCCGGATCGCGGCCGCCGAGGTCGAAACGGTCAGTAATGCCGATGCCCCAGCTGTTGTTGATGATCCGCGCGCCGCTGGCGATCAGTGCATCCCAACCGGCCTTGTACACCGCGCCGTCGTTACCGCGAACGATGCCGTCTTCCGGGCCCGGGTCACCGTTGTCGGCGCTGATGATCTGTGCACCGAACGCCACGCCGTGCATCGGACCACCGTCGCGACTGCCGGCGGCGATGCCGCCGACGTGGGTGCCGTGGGCGCCGAGTTTGCCGTCGGAACCGACCGAGGGCGAGCCGTCATAGCGGAACGCATCGCCGGCTTTGACCGGGATGTACGGGTCGGTGTATTCGCGGATCCCGCTGGTGACCAAAGTGACGACTTTATTGCTGCCGGAAAACTCCGGGTGCGCGGCATACACCGGCTGGTCAAAAATCCCCAGTTTCACACCTTTACCGGTGTAACCGGCGGCGTAAGCGTGATCGGCACCGATCGCGCCCAGGCCCCAATCGGCCTGAAACTCGGCGCTGCGCCAACTCGACGGATCGCCCGTGCGACCGTTCTCCACGTAGGGCGCGGCATGGGCTGTGCCGATCGCACAGAGTACGGCGAGCGTGAGGGTTTTCAGGGCAAAGCGGCCACCCGTTTGCGCGGGGGTATTGTTGTTATTCATCCAGCGACCTTCCTTAGTGATGTTGCGAAAAATCCTGATCGTTCCCACGCTCCGCGTGGGAATGCCTCTAGGGACGCTCTGCGTCCAGTGACGCGGAGCGTCACGGGCTGCATTCCCACGCAGAGCGTGGGAACGATCAACGATCGGAGCGCGGCGTTTAGAACTGCCAGTTCAGGCTCAGGCCAACGCCATGAAGCTTCTCGCGATTGGCCAGTTGTCCGTTGTAATCGAGGTTCACACGTACGTCTTTGCTCAACGCGAGGCTGGCCTGCACGCCAACCAGCGCGGCATCGCGCACCAGCGCCGAGCTCTCCACCGCGTACGGCGTGCCGCCGCTGGCAAAGCGCAGATGCTGCTCGGAATCGATGTCGCTGAGGCTGTGCTGCCAGCCGAGGTGGCCACTCACGTCGAGTGATTGTTGCGCCGAAAAATTGAAAGTTTTGATCGCCCGCACGCCGAGGGTGCTCAGCACGGCGTCACGTTGATCGCCGGAGTTTTTCAACGCAGCAGCGTCGCCCTTCTCGGTCAAACCTTCGGTGTCCAGATGCACGTAGGCAAGGTTGGCGAACGGTTCCAGCGCCAGCGGTTGCAGGTGCAAGCGGTAAGCCGCTTCGCCGAACACTTGCGTGGTCGCCGCGTCGACCTTGGCTTTCTGTTTGCCGCTGACGTTGCCGTATTGCAGATCGCGCTTCACATCGGCGCGATGCCAGCTGTAAGCCGCACCAGTGCTCAAGCGCCACGCGCCGATTTCACGACCGGCGTACGCGCCGAGGTGATAGCTGTCGACCTTGGCCGAGGAATGCGTACCCGAACCCATGCTCAGTGAGCTGTCGCTGTAACCGGTGACCAGACCGATGCGAGTCTGCTCGTCCAGTGCGCCGTCAACGCCGGCCAGCAGGCCGCCAATCGAGGTGCTGTAGCCTGCCGTGTCGTGGCTCGAATCGGTCGTGCCCCACGCGCCGAGGGCTTTGATCCAGCCATTGCTTTGCGCCGTGTGTGTATCGTGCAGACGTTCGCCCACCGCGTCGCGCAACTGGCGGCTGTCATTGATCAGCATCGAACTCAACGCCGGATAGATTTCTCCGCTCAACTGCTGGAAGGCTTGTTGCGCCGAAGCGGCTGTTGGCGAGCGCAACAGGCTTTCATACACCGCGTTGCCGGCGCCCAGACCTTCGACGGCAACGGCCACCGAGCGCTGGTTTGGCGTTTGCCCGACGCTGGCGAAGGATGTCGCATTACGTTCGATACCGAGTTGAATACCGTTGGCGGCGTAATCGAGGCTGCCGCCGATAAACAGGTAGTTCGGCAGCACGGCACCGAACTGGCCCTGAACCCCACCGGCCGCCTGCAGGATGTCGTACTGGCGACCGAGCAGGCTTTGCACCTCGGTGGTGCTGAGCAGCGTCGGGCTGTTTTCCAGCGACAGGCTGACGGTGGCGCCGCGGATGCTGGCGGTGCCGCCTGCAACGATGCGGTCGCTGCTGGTCGGCGACAGTTCAACGGCGTAAGTCGAACCGGGCGCGAACGTCACGTCACCGGCAACGTTCAAAGTACCGATGGAGTTGCCCGGCGCCACGCGAGCACCGCTGTTGGCGGTCAACGCACCGATCCGCCCGGAACCACCGAGGGTGCCACTGTCGTTCACCGTCACAGCGGAAGTCAGCGAACCGTTGACCGTCAGCAAGCCGCCATTGACCGTGGTCGCACCGCGATACGTGTTATCGCCGGTGAGAATCAACTGCCCACCGCCGGACTTGATCAGGCTGCCCTGATACACACGATTCGCCGCGGCTGCATCGCGAGCGGTGCCGACTGCGTAGTCGGTCTGATCCTGTTGGCTCGCGCCAGCGGCAACGCCGTTCTGCCAGCCCTTGTCTTGCAGGGTTTGCTGCCAGGCACTGTGCTCGGCGAGGTCTTCACTCTGCCGCTGAATCAGCGCCCTGTCAGAGATGTCATTGCTCCAGACATCGCGCTGCCCGGCACCCAGACTGGCGTCAAACGCACCGAGCAACTGCCCCGGCCCGCGCATCGCCCGATTCAGATTGGCCACGCCCCAACCGACGCGCTCGGTCGGCGCATCGGTGACCGAACCATCCAGTTGCGTCGCGGTGGTCAGCAGCACTTCGAGCGCCTGCTGATTGTTCATGTACGGGTAGCGTTCCATCACCAGCGCCAGCGCGCCGGTCGCATGCGGCGCCGACATCGAGGTACCGGACTTGATCGCGTAACCGCCACCGGGAACAGTGCTGTCGATCTTCGCCCCCGGCGTGGTGATGCACCAGTATTTGGCGAGGCCGCACTGGTTGTACTTCTGCTGATTGCTTTGATCGAGGCCCGACACGGCCAGCCAGTGACCTTCCAGATCCGGTTGAAAGTATGGCAACGCGGAACGCACGCTGGCATTCGGATAACCGCTGTTGCCGGCGCTGAACACGTTGATCACGCCGCGCCGGGAAACATCGGCTGCCGCGTCGAGCCACGTGCCTTTGTTCCAGTGCTGGGCGTAAGCGGCGTGCAGATCGGCCAGGGTGCGGTAGCTGACATCCGGCGGCTGGCTGCCCCAACTGTTGTTGATCGCGCGCACGCCGGCCTCGGCGAGCGCGTCATACACCGCTTTGAAATAGCGCGGATCGGGGTTGGGGCCAAACAGGAAGCTGTCGTTCTTGTTGGTGTTGCCGACGTAGATCTGCGCGTTGTACGCCACGCCGTGCATGCCGCCGCCATCGCGCGAGGCGCCCATGGTGCCGACGACGTGGGTGCCGTGCGAGTCGTTATTGGGATTGAGGGTGCCATTGACGTTGAACAGTGAACCGTCGATGTAGCTGCCGCTGGCCGTGACCGGGTGATAACGGTCGCTGGCGAATTCCGGGTGGGCGGCATCGAAACCGGAATCGAGCGCGCCGATTTTCACGCCTTTGCCGGTGATGCCGGCGGCGTAGGCTTGCTCGGCCTGCATGCGGCTCAAGCCCCAGTCGCGGAGGAATTCAGCGCTGCGCCAACTGCCGGGATCGCCGGGTTGGCCGGCTTCGAGATACTGGGCCTGCGCCTGGGTTGCAGAAATCACAAGCAGCAGAGTGCCGACCGAAATCGGCTTGATGCGTACGTCCATGTTCACCACTCACTTTTATTGTTTTATGCAGGTTCTTTGCGGTGTTGCCTGTTCCCCTCACCCCAGCCCTCTCCCCCAGGAGAGGGAGCTGACCGCGGGGTCTTGCGTCATGCATCGACCTGGAAAACCGCGTCGATTGTGGATTCGGTAGAGCATTTCCCTCACCCCAGCCCTCTCCCCCAGGAAAGGGAGCTGACCGAGGTGTCTTGCGTCATGCATCGACCTGGAAAACCGGGTCGGTGTTGGATTCGGTGCCGCTCGATCAGGTCGGCGTACTTCTCGAATATCCCCGGATCGGTCCCCTCTCCCTCTGGGAGAGGGTTAGGGTGAGGGCTGGTGAGCGACCACAAAAGCCTCATCCACCCGCGCCAGATCCTGCTCGTTCAAGGTCCCGGCGTAGTAATGCAACTTGGTCCAGGCCATCAAATAGTCGTACCGCGCCTGCGCCAGATCGCGGCGCGTGGTGAACAGTTGCTGCTCGGCGTTCAACGCATCGAGGTTGGTCCGTTCGCCACCCAGAATGCTCTGCTTGGTCGACACCACCAGCGCTTCCGCCGAGCTCAGCGCTTTCTGATAAGCGCGCAGTTTGCTCACCCCGGACAGGCAGGCACTGAACTGCCGCCGCAGTTCGATCAGTGTTTCGCGCGTCTTGCCATCAAGCTCGTACTCCGCCTGTTCCATAGTGCGGCTGGCCTGACGCGTCGACGCCGAAACACCGCCACCGGCATACAACGGCACGCTGACTTCGAAACCGATGGTGTTGGTTTCGTAGCGCTGGTTGTAGGTGTTGCCGCTTTCCGACTCGTTCTGGCGCATCGACGCGTAAGCACTGACTTTCGGCAGGTGCCCGGCGCGATTGCGCTCCACTTCATACCGCGCGACTTCCACGGCCTGGCGCTGCGAGGCCAGATTCGGGTTATTGCTCACCGCCATTTCGTGCCAGGTGTCGTAATTGGCAGGCATCAGCGCGAAGGTCTGGAAGTTTTGACCCAGCGGCGCCAGATCACCAATGTCCACCGCTGGCGTGCCCACCAGCGCACCCAGCTCCCGCAGCGCGGCATCCTGTTCGTTGCGCGCCTCGATCTCCTCAGCAGTCGCCAGTTCATAGCGCGACTCCGCCTCGAGAATGTCGGTGCGCGTACCCTCGCCTTGCTTGAACATGTGCTCGTTCTGCTGGAACTGCTGCTCGTAGGCCTTCTTCTTCGCCTGAGCGATGTCGATCTGATCCTGTGCGAACAGCGCTTTGGTGTAGTTATCCAGCACGCGAACCAGCAGTTCCTGACTCTTGCCGCGAAAATTTTCATCGGCAAACAACGACTGCGCGACACCTTTGCGATACGCGGCATACGCCTCGTAGTCGAGCAGCGGTTGCTGCAGGGTCAAGGCCGAGCCGTAACTGCTGTAGTTGCGCTCATCGGTACGGTTACGTGCGCGTTCATCCAGAGAGGTGGCTTTCGACGTGTTGCGGCCCTTGTTGTAGGTGTAACCGATACGCGGCAGCAGGCCGGCGCGGCCAATCGCACGGTTCTCCAGACCCGCATCACGTTCCTTGATCGCCCCGAGGAACACCGGGTCATTGCGCAACGCCTGTTCGTAGATCTCGAACGGCCCCATGGCCGCCACTGCTGAGTGACTCGCGAGCAGCATCATTGCCGCCCCGAGCATGGAAAGCTTATTCATACAGCCGAACATCCTTATTCCTCGGTCAACGCGGAGCCGGCCCGGTCGAGCAGCGGTTTGAACAGATAGTTGAGGAGTGAACGTTCGCCGGTGCGCACGAACATTTCTGCCGGCATGCCGGGCTTGATCACCAGACCGTTGAGTTTTTCCATGGCCTGATCGCTGACGCTGCTGCGCAGGACGTAGTACGGCACGCCGGTTTTCTCGTCGACCATCTGGTCGGCGGAAATCAGGCTGACTTCGCCCGGTACACGCGGGGTTTTGCTCTGGTTGAACGCGGTAAACAGGATGTCCACCGGCAAATGCGCGCCAACCTTGTCGATCAGGTTGATCGGCAAGTGCCCTTCCACTTCCAGCGTCGTGCCTTGCGGGACGATTTCCAGCAGCGTTTCACCCTGACGCACCACGGCGCCTTCGGTGTGCACGCCGAGGTTGACCGCGACACCGTCGGCGGTGGCGATGATTTCGCTGTGCTGCAGGTCGAAACCGGCCGAAGTCAGTTGCTCCGACAGGGTCACGCTTTTCAGCTGCGCGTCGGCCAGTTGCGTGCGCACTTCCTTTTGATACTCCTCGCTGTGCTGTTGCAGCTTCAGCCGCGATTCGAGGATGCCCTGCTCCACGCGGCCGCTTTCACCGGTGTTTTCCGCCAGTTGCTGCTGCACCTGCGACAGTTGACGCTGGTATTCCATCAAGCGGTTGCGCGGGATGTAACCGTTGTCGGCCAGCGGTTGCAGATTGCTCAACTGCTGTAGCAGCGAGTCGGCCTGGGCATTCAGATCGGTGCGGGCGCGGCGCATGCCGGCCAGTTGCGCGGTGGCGCCTTCGATGCTCGCACGCAGTCCGGCCTGCTCGCGGTAGTACGCCTCGCGACGGCTGCTGAACAGTTGGCGCTGACCTTCCAGTACCAATGCCAGACGCGGATCCGGGTCATTGCTAAGTTCGGCCGGAAAGGTCACTTGCTTGAGGTTGTCGCGCTCGGCTTGCCAGCGCGCGAGGCTGGCCCAGGCCATGCGGTATTGCGCTTGCAGCGACTGCACATCGGCGGCGACTTGTGTTTGATCGAGGCGGAACAGCGGCTGGCCCTGCTTCACGACTTCGCCTTCGCGCACCAGAATCCGGCTGACCACGCCGCTGCTCATCGACTGCACGGCTTTGCGCTTGCCCGAGACCACAACCGTGCCTTGCACCGGAATCCCTTGATCCAGCGGCGCCAATGCCGCCCAAGTGAAGAAACTGCCAGCGCCGACGATGGCCAGAATCCAGCCCATGCGCGCGAAAAATTTCGCGTCGCGCTCCGGGCGTTCGGTGATGTAGGCGTGTTCCATGCTCGCTTCGTTTTCAGTGTTCATGCTGGCGCTGCTCATACACCCGAATTCCTTGTCGAGGGCTGATACTGTCGGCTCATGCTGAGCCCGCCCGGTGCCTGTGCAGCTTTTTCCCGTTGTTGTTCCTGCTGGCCGGAAAGGGCCTTGAGCACGTCCTGGCTTGGACCGAATGCCTGCAAACGACCATCATTGAGGACCAGCAACTTGTCCGCCTGCGCCAACACCGAAGAACGGTGCGTCACCAGTACCACCGTGGTGCCTTGGGCTTTGAGCGCTGCGATGGCGCTGGCCAGTGCCGCTTCGCCGACGGTATCGAGGTTGGAGTTCGGTTCATCCAGCACCACCAGGCTCGGCGTGCCGTACATCGAACGCGCCAGGGCCACGCGCTGCTTCTGGCCGCCGGACAAGCCACTGCCGTCCTCGCCCAGTTGCGTGTCGTAGCCTTGCGGCAGACGCAGGATCATTTCGTGCACGCCGGCCTGTTGCGCGGCGGCGACGACCTTCTGCGGATCGGCCTCGCTGAAACGGGCAATGTTTTCGGCGATGCTGCCGCTAAATAGCTCGATGTCTTGCGGCAGATAACCGATGTAGGGGCCAAGGTCATCGCGGTTCCAGCGATGAATATCGGCACCATCGAGCCGCACGGTGCCGCCGAGGGTCGGCCAGACACCCACCAGTACGCGGGCCAGCGTCGATTTGCCGGAACCGGATGCACCGAGCACACCGAGCACTTCGCCGGCATTCAGATTGAAATTGACCATTTGCAGGGTTGCCGCGCGTTGCCCCGGTGGGCCGGCACTGACCTGTTCGAAAGTGATCTGGCCTTTCGGCGGTGGCAGCGCCATGGCGTCGTCGCTGGGCGGGAACGCTTGCAGCAGTGCATCGAGACGACGGTAAGCCAGCTTCGCCCCGCTCCACTGCTTCCACACCGCGATCAACTGATCGATCGGGCTGAGCACGCGGCCCATCAGAATCGAACCGGCAATCATCATCCCGGCGGTCATGTCACCCTTGATCACCAGCAAGGCGCCCAGGCCCAGCACCAACGATTGCAGGCACAAACGCAGGGTTTTGCTCAACGAGCTGATCACAGCACCGGTGTCACTGGCCTGGTTTTGCAGACCAAGGAAGCGCGAATGCACCTGGAACCAGCGCTTGCGCAGGGAGCCGAGCATGCCCATCGCCTGAATGGTTTCGGCGTTGTGCAGATGGCTGGTGGCCAACTGGCTGGACTTCTGCGAATAACCGGCGGCTTCGCCCAGCGGCTTTTTGGTCATGTATTCGTTGAGGCAGGCCAGCCCGATCAGCAACAGTGCGCCGGCCGTGGCGAGCACGCCGAGCCAAACGTTGAACAGGTAAATCACAAACAGATAGACCGGGAACCACGGCGCATCGAAAAACGCGAACAGCGCAGGCCCGGTGACGAATTGGCGAATGTGCGTGAGGTCGCCCAACGACTGCCCGGCGTTACCCTCGCCCTTGAACAGGTTGCGTTCGAACGCCGCTTTGTAAACACGCAGGTTGAAGCGGCGCTCCAACTGACTGCCGATGCGGATCACGATAAAGCTGCGGATCACTTCCAGCATGCCGATGAAGGCAAAGAAGCCGACAACCATCAACGACAGCATCGCCAGGGTCGTTTCGTTCTGCGACGACAGCACCCGGTCGTAGACCTGGAGCATATAGATGGAGGGCACCAGCATCAGCACGTTAATCAGCGCGGTAAAGCAGCCGACGCTGATCAGGATGCTTTTATAGTCACCCAAGGCCTTGAATAAGGGAGCGGTGGCTGGGGCCTTCGCCATCTTCATTGGTTATTCCTGGAAAGTATCTCTCGCCACTCATTGGCGAGACTCGAATTAATTATCCGCACAACGTCGGAACTTGCTTTTGTGGTTTTCCGCTTACACTTTCATAACAACTTACGCAATTAAATGCGGTGCAGTTGCCACTCAGCGTTATTTATAACCATCGCGTGGCGCTTTATATTAAAACTTGTCGTCGCTTGGATAATCAGGGCTGTTGCGCAGCGCGCTCTAGCGTAATCACCAGACCTGACTTCAAAGTCGTCAGATAAAGCCCGTCACGTTGTCGGCTGAAAAACTGGATTCTTGAGCCTTCTTTGCCAGTGATCGACAGACCGTCAGGATCGACAAACCAGCCGATCGGGGTTTGTTCAAGCCATGCACCGAGACAATCGGCGCCCTGGCCCAACGTCTGGTTTTTTTCCAGCTCCAGAAGGCAAGTGTTCGAAGGTTTGTCCTGCTGCTTTTGCGCTTGTGGATCATCTCCGCGGGTAGCCAACGTCGCCTGCCACTTTCCGGCCAACACCGAGGGTTCTTCGAGTCTGAGGCTGCTTGCCATACCGGTTTCTCCTGAAATCATGATGAGCGCCGCCGAAAGCCACGCCATTGCCTTGTAGGTAAAAGCTTTACAGATCATGGGAATATTCGCTCCGGCGTGTAGCCTTGCTTACCGATCAACACGATGCAAGCAAAGAAAGCGGCGCATCACACGCCGCTTTCCACTGCTACATCACGCCACGATGTCGCTGGTCGCTGCCTGGCCCACAGTGCTGACCTGGAAATCAGCCACGCCGTGCCCGGAGAAGTCCACCGACAGCAGGCTGTTGCCGCCCGACGACGTCAGGACCGCGTCACCGGCGGCACCGGTGAAGCTGCTGACGAAGTGCAGGCCTGCGCCGTTGGTGATGCCGGTCAGGTCGATTTTGTCCAGACCGCTGACGAAATCGAGGATCTGATCAATCGCACCCGGCTTGGAATCGGAGCTGGCCGCAAACACGAACGTGTCCGAACCCGCACCGCCCCACAGCTTGTCGGCACCGCCGGCGCCGTAGAGGATGTCGTTGCCGGCACCGCCCTTCAGCTCGTTGGCCACGCTATTGCCGATCAGCAGATCGTTGCCGGAACCACCGATTGCGTTCTCGATGATCGCGCCTTTGGCGATGGACACGTTGCCCACCAGGCCGCCAACGTCGGAGAACGAGGCGTCATTGAGGTTGATCTTCTGGTTCTGGGTGAAGCCCGAGAAGTCCAGAGTATCCTTGCCGCCCGCGTCCCACACCGAGAACACCACTTTGTCACTCGACGACGAAGCGCTGAGGAAATCGCGGCCAGTGTTGGAGTTGAAGCCGTAGGTGGTGTCACCGGTACGGGTGGTGGTGTTGGCACCGTAGAGTTTCTGAATGGCAGCGATATCGTCCATCAGCGGGCCGGACGAATACGCTTCGACGCCGCCCTTGCTGAAGTTCTGATTGGTGTTGCTTTCGCTCCAGTAGCTCATGACGCTGTAGCCGCGGGTGTCTTGCCCGTAGGACGCGTCGTTGTAGGTCGGGTTGCCATTGCCGGCGTTGTAGTCACCAGGGTGAGCAAGGCCCAGACTGTGGCCGATCTCGTGAGTCAGGGTCTGACGACCGTAGTTGTTCAGATCCGGATTCTTGTTCTGTGTGTAGCCACTGTTGATCAGGTACCACGAAGTGCCGTCATAACCGGCGCCGGTGCCTGGCAGATAAGCGAACGCTGCAGCGCCATCCTGGCCGCCGCTGTAGTTACCGAAGGTCATATGGCCGTCACCGCCCGTGGCTTTCTCGGTGAAGGTCACGTTGGCCACGTCGGCCCAGGATTGCATGGCGAGCTTGGCCTGGGCTTGTTGTTGTGCACTGAACTGACTGAACCCGCTGATCCCGTGCTTGTTCATCGTGCTGGACGATGCCGAGGTCAGGAACGTATAGGTGAGTTCGATCTTGCCGCTGCCGTCCTTGTCCTGGTAGGCAGCGCCGTCGCGCAGCAACTGGGTTGCGGCCTGATCGACGGAGAAGGAGGGTTTGCCATTGACCGTGAGGTTGCCGCCACGATCGTACTGATGGCTGAAGCTATTGATCTGGTTGTACGCCGAGCTGAAGGCTGACAGCTGGAAAGCCTGTTCGGCGGTATCAATAGCGTTCGTTTTAACTTTCGACATAAACACACTTCCTTGTTTAGCAATGGAACAGTTTTTGTCCGACAGGACGATCTCTGGCGAGGTCGTCCTATCACTCGCCCAATGAAGGCATCAGAAACCTGACACAATTTGAAATCTGCCGTAAAGGATTTTTTTTAGATCAAATCGGGCTGTTTCGGAAAACTGCCGTAAACAAAGCGTGCGGGGATGAAAGAATGTTTTAGTTGCGCGGCTTTTGCCTAATTGTCTGACGATTTTCTATTTAAATATTAAATATGGGTAAGTTGTTTTTTGTTAGGCGCGTCTCACTTTCCTGCACTTTATTAGTGCGATGCCAGTGTATTGATATCATCGGTATGAATCGACATGAACTCTGCAACCTCAAGAAACGAGAGTGTGATCGCAGCCCCAACAGGCCCGAATCGCACGGGACATTCACTTCAGCGACCCAGGTACCTCAGTCGCGAACGACGGGGCTTCTCAATTTGCTCTTGGTACGCTCCAGTTCTCTATAGATGCTTTCGTACATTTTCCCCAAGATTGACCCTCTGTAATCACTCGGGTGGAACTGAAGAATTTCGCTCTCCAGCGTCTTACGGGGAAACGTCAGCAAAGAGAGCACGTCTGTATCGAAAGAAATTTTTGCTTTGGCAAATTTGACAGCCTCAATGGAGGATTGTAGGTAACGTTCGTTTACCAAAAATGTCGACAGTGAACTGTCTGTCTTTTTGCAGTCCGTCATCGCTCGCGCCTTTACAATCAACTCATGTTTGACGCTTTCAAACTCTGCACGAATATCGATCACACTCTTATCAGGATGTACGAGATCGAACTCAATATTCTCCTTGTCAAACAAAGGATGAAGATGAGGTGCGGTGTAGAAATCAGCCCTCCCCTTCAAGCTCGAATTACAAGCATAACAACTTGGAACAAGATTACTTAGCGTTAGCGCCAAGTGCGGATAATGTTCTTGAGAGTAATAATGATCCAAGGTTGGCCGATAAGATAATTTCGTTCCTGTTACTGTAAATGCAAAAGCCTGATTGCAGTAGGGGCAGGTTCGACTGGGGGATGCACCACACAGAGAGTAGGCATTCCATGCACCCTCCTTTGAAGTAAAACCATCATAGTTAAACAACTTATTTAACATCACATTAAACAATTCCGCCTCGACAGGAGTAAGATTGGAAATGTATGAGAGGTATAGCCTTATCGAACGCTTCAAATCACCATGAGAGTCAGAAAGTATATCCGCTTTGGCTTGCCGTATAAAACAATACGCTGGAAGAGGCGGTCCGTGGTGAATAACGTTTCTCCTCAGAAATTTATCAATTTTCTTTTCAAGATATTGACGGTGCGATTTTTTTACTGAGTTCCAGTTGCCAACGATAGAGACAATCATGACGTATAACCACTCATTTGCATCAAACGCTCTAACTCACTTTTTATAAGTGGATCATCAACAATTGAAACCACATAATGATCAAGCTCCGTCATTGTGCGAGATTCAATTCTGACAATTGTTTCATTTACCGTTTCAATCGCATGCTGACCGATGGATTTTGCAGAAAAAGAAAGATTCAACAATGTTTGCAACGGCGCGGCAAAACTTGGAACAGGATCTTTCGAGTCTTTCCCCAGGCGGCACACATATTCTGAGGGAACGTCCGAAGCCAATAGAGGCGAATGCGTGGCAATGATGACCTGTATAGTGTCCAATCCCAGACGCTCTTTGGTCAGGAGTAAAAACTTGTCGATTTCCCCGATGTAGCGACGCTGCCATTCCAGGTGCAGAAAGGCATCTCCCTCATCAATCAATATCAAAATCGACGTAGCACCATTCTTTACAAGGGTTTCTACAGCACGCGAAATCAGATGCATTTGGCTGAGCAGCGCCCACTCACCAGAACTGAGTCCCTTCCAGCCCAAATTGATGATTCGGGAAAGGAAGCCGCCTCCGAGCAATTTTCGGCTCATGGCGTCATCAATATTGGAGGAAAAACCGAAAGTTGAACTTTTGGTTATTTTCAGCCCATTATTCCTCACAAAATCCTCAACCTCTCTGCACTTTTCGATAAATTCAGGTGCAATAACCGGACTTATGCCTTGACCGAGCCCCTCCATCAGTTCGATACCAAAAAAAGAGCGAACAACCTCTGCAAACAATTGGCGCCGCTGCAACCCGGAGCTCATTTGATGCTCAACAACAGCAAACACTGAGAAGACCTTTATCAAGTCACATTCTTTAAAAAAACGCTTATCTAATTCAGTAATGAACGAATGCAGTGTCTCCGCCATGTGCCCATCATTCTTGCTTTTCCTTAACAACACACCAGCAACCATGCCAAAGGTAGTTCTTCGCTCCTTTATATCGGCGCAAAAGCCTTTGAAACCCTGAAAATGTCGACCTAACAGGCGCTCGCCGAACTCATCATTCTTTATTGAAGAAGCGATATCCAAAAAATAGCAAATGACTTTTTTTCGATCGACCTTCAACGTAGCCTTTAATTTTGTCTTGACCCCAAAACCTTTCAGAAGGTCGGTTTGATCTTTCAAGTCAAAGGCATTAAGTGGCCGATTGGATTTTGGAGATGCATCACAGATTCTGTTTGAACGACTGACCCGTCCGCCGTGCGGCACCGGTGTGAAGTAAACCAGGCCCCACTCCTTCTTTAGGTAATCCTTAATGTCGCCATTTTCTGGTTCTGCTTTAAGAATACACCTACTCGAAATTTTGGTTGCTCCTCCTTGCCGAAATTCGTAGATCAGGTCTTTAAGCACATGGGTTTTTCCTGCCCCATTATGACCGATCAACAAAGATATCGAATCAACACCAAATATGTTATGCGAATTTACCGAGCCGTCAGGATGAACTGATCGTAAATTTATTTCATTGGCTGGAAAGATGATTCTGGTAAGCATTAATTCATCCCTTTTTTGATCTCGCAGAGCATTTCCTTGACACCTTTACTTTGTCATTCATAGCCGGTAATGGGAGCACAGCAGTCGCATTTTTGACAAGCAGAATGCACTGATGATGGTGCATAAGAAGAAAAGGTGCCTCCCGCTGTACATTCCAGCGATCTAGCCGTCAAGTATTCCTGCAGCAACTTTGAAAAACGACTGTCAGTTGCTGACGCGGGTTTGGCTCCGGGTCTTCGTGCGAATGCAAGGCTGAGCCTGAAGGATATCGGCCCCTTGAAGCCGTAGAGAACTGTAGAGTTGCCGTGTAAAACGAGGCTGCCATTTTTTGACTTTGCCTTGTAAAAGCAAGATCAAAAGATCGCAGCCTACGGCAGCTCCTACAGGGGAAAAGCGAGTCAGCTACCGGTCCGGATCTTGTTCCACACCCGCGTCCGAATCCGGTCGATGTTCAACGGCATCGCCTCCAGCGCAAACAGCTTGCCCATCATCTCCGGGCTCGGATAAACCTTGGTGTCGTTCTTGATCGCCGGGTCGATCAGGCTGTCGGCCTGCTCATTGCCATTGGCGTAATGCACGTAGTTGCTGATGCCGGCCATCACGTCCGGGCGCAGCAGGTAGTTCATGAACGCGTAACCGGCCTTCTCGTCCGGCGCATCGGCGGGCATGGCGACCATGTCGAACCAGATCGCCGCGCCTTCCTTGGGAATCGCGTAGCCGATGTCGACGCCGTTTTTCGCTTCTTTGGCGCGGTTCTCGGCTTGCAGGATGTCGCCGGAGAAGCCGACCGCCACGCAGATGTCGCCATTGGCCAGGTCGCTGGTGTATTTCGAGGAGTGGAAGTAGCTGACGTACGGCCGCACTTTCATCAGCAGCGCTTCGGCTTTTTTATAGTCCTCGGGATTCTTGCTGTGGTGCGGCAGGCCCAGGTAGTTGAGCGCCGCCGGGAGCAGTTCCGGGCCGTTGTCGAGGATCGCCACGCCGCACTTCTGCAGCTTTTCCATGTACTCGGGCTTGAAGATCAGGTCCCACGAATCCACCGGCGCGTTATCGCCCAGTACCGCTTTGACCTTGGCGATGTTGTAGCCGATGCCAGTGCTGCCCCACAGGTACGGAAAGCCGTGTTCATTGTTCGGGTCGTTGGTCTGCAGGGCTTTGAGCAGCACCGGGTTGAGGTTCTTCCAGTTCGGCAATTGGCTCTTGTCGAGCTTCTTCAGCGCCCCGCCCTGAATCTGCCGGGCCATGAAGTGGTTGGACGGAAACACCACGTCGTAACCGGATTTACCGGTCATCAACTTGCCATCGAGAGTTTCGTTGCTGTCGTAGACGTCATAGGTGACGCCAACGCCGGTCTCTTTTTCGAAGTTCTTGGTGGTGTCCGGCGCGATGTAGTCGGACCAGTTGTAAACCTTGACCGTTTCCGCGGCCTGAGCAAGGGAAACGGCAAACATCAGCGGTGCCAGAGCGAGGGTCTTGCGGATCATGGGTCGATTCCTGTGTGGGTTTTCTTTTTTGTTGGCAGGCAATCAAAGGATCAAACAATCAGAAAATCAGCACGTAGCTCTTGCGCACGGTTTCCTGGATGTCCCAGACACCGAGCGTGTTGGCCGGCAACATCAGTGCGTCGCCACCTTGTATGTGCAGGGTTTCGCCACCACCGTCGGGGGTGAACGTGCAGCGCCCGGAAATGAAATGGCAGAACTCCTGCGCGGTGATCTGCCGACGCCAGCGCCCGGGCGTGCACTCCCAGACGCCGGTTTCGACGCCGTCGTCGCGCTCGACACTGGTGGTCGAAGCGATCGCGACCGGCTCGCCGAGAGGCACGGCCACCGGGCTGGATTCGTCGAGTGGCAAGGTTGCGGTGTTCTTGAACTGGGTAATGCTCATGGTCTGACCTGTCTTTGGGCTTTCTTGAAGTAAATCGACGTTCAGTGCATGAAACCTTCCATGAAACCCGCGACCTGACTGGCGAGCTTGCGCCGCCATGGCGCGGTCGCCGGATTGGCCAGGGTTTGGTCTTCGTGCACGAAGCTTTTGATGATCGCGTTGTAGCCGAGCCAGCGGCACGGCTCTGGCTCCCAGGCGCGCAGCGTATGAATCCCGCCATCGGGCAGCACCCACGGCTGCTGAACCAGTTCGCTGTCGCGTTCAAGAATCAAGTCCGCGAGGGTGCGCCCGCCGAGATTGCTCGCGCCGACGCCCTCCCCGCCATAACCGCCCGACAACGCGATACCGTTGGCGCGATCGCAAAGCATGTGCGGCTTGAAATGACGGGACATGCCGAGGTTGCCGCCCCACGCGTGGGTGATCTGCACGTTTTTCAGTTGCGGGAACAGTTCGCCGAACAGATAACGGCGCAGCTCGACCTCATCGCGGGTCAGGTCGAAGTTATGCCGCAACTTGCCGGCAAACTGGTAACCGCCACGGGCGCCGAAGATCAGACGATTGTCGGCACTGCGCTGGCCGTAAGTGACCTGGCGGCTGAATTCGCTGAACGCTTGGCCACGATTGAGGCCGATCTCATCCCAGGTCGCAGCAGACAACGGCTCGGTGGCGACGATCAGGCTTTGCACCGGCAATTGATAGCGACCCAGCGGCGGCAAGGTCACCGAATAACCTTCGACGGCCGGCACGATCCAGCGACTGCGCACGCTGGCTTTCGCCGTGCGCAGGCTGCCCGACTGCCAATGGGTGACCGGGCTGTTTTCGTAGATCTTCACGCCCATGTTCTGCACGGTGCGCGCCAGACCACGCACCAGTTTCGCCGGGTGGATGGTCGCCACGTGTGGTGCGTAAATCCCGCCATAAGGCTTGGCGACGCGAATCTGTTGGGCGAGTTGTTCGGGACTGAGCCAGCGGTAATCGTTGTCGGTCAGACCCTGAGCGTGCAGTTTGGCCAGATATTCACACAGGGTAGCTTCTTGCTCTGGATAGCGCGCCGCGCAATACAGCACGCCGCCCTTGCGGTAATCGCAGTCGATGCCTTCACGTTCGAGGACGACTTCCACTTCATCGGGAATGCTGTGCAGCAGGTCGAAGGACGCGCGGCGCTGCTCGGGCGATAGCCCCGCCAGCAAGCGGTCTTCGCCAAGCAGATTGCCCATCAGCCAGCCGCCATTTCGACCGGAGGCGCCAAAACCGGCGGTTTGTGCTTCGACAATCGCAATGTCGAGCCCCGGCGCGAGCTTCTTCAGGTAGTACGCGGTCCACAGCCCGGTGTAACCGGCGCCGATGATCGCCACGTCGACGTCCAGGTCTCGCTCAAGCTCGGGCCGCGCGGTCAGCGGCTCGTCGAGTTGATCCATCCACAAACTGATAGTGCGCCACGCTGGCATGCAAGACTCCGCCACTGAAATTCTTCGATGGCGTCGATCCTAGTGCGCAGGGTCAGGAGAAGTCTTGCGCGCGTGTCCGCAAAGAAATTTGTTTAACGTAAGCCTTCGGCGACTGGCCGGTGTGCTGACGAAAACAGCTATAGAACGCCGACAACGAGTTGAATCCGGCAGCGAAGGCCAGTTCATCGATACGCACCGGCGGCGTGGCGTGATCGAGCGAGCGCAGCAGATGTTGCAGGCGCGCCTGATTGACGTAGCGATAGAAACTTTGTCCGAGCACCTGATTGAGCAGGTAGGAAATCTGATTGCGGCTGTATCCGCACTCCTTCGCCACCCGCTGCAAGTCGAGTTCGGGATCGAGGTACGGCTGCTGCTTTTCGAAATACTGTTGCAGATCTTCAGCCATGAAGCTCAATTGACGCGGCGACAGGCCCAGACGACTGACCGCCGGGCGCTGACTTGGCGAATTCGTGCCGTCGGGTTGTGTATGCACCAGTGATGCGTACTCGTTGACGCGCCAGATCAGCCCGTCCCTGACCGTGATCGCCTCGCTGGAGCGAAACGACACGAGCCCGTCGCCGCCACGCAAGGTCACTTCGTATTGAATGAACGCGGTATTGCCGTCGACGCGAATGCGGTCGCAATGCTCAAGCAATTCGTCGGATTCGCGCGGCATGCTGACGCGCACGTACTCGCGCAACTCGTCGAGGCCGAGCACGCGGTTCTGGAAGAAATCGTTGTACTGGATGTCCGGGTGATAGAGCGCCATGACGCTGTCGAGATCACGGTGCTTCCAGCTCAGGTGATAGCGCATCACCGTGGCCGCCGTGGCTTGGGTCTGTTCTGGGCCGTCGTCGTCGGCGTACATAAAGGGCTCGGCGCAAAAGAACCGAGCTTGCCCAAGTTCGCCACAGCCTTCAACGATTAATCCGTAGTGGCATTTTGGCGACGTTTGCGTAGGCCGTGACTTACATCAAAAAATGCGAAGCAATCGCAAAATGAACTGAAAAATCTCACAGGAATTTCACATCCAGATGCTACTTTTAATGTCAGTCACCGGTTGAGCCAATGAAGGCTCTTCCCACCTAACATGAGCAAACGGAAGCGCTCGATGAAGAAGGCGGGCAACATATGAATAAAGGGTCAAGCAAAGTCACGTTCCCCAATGCATGCCAGCTGATGCGCTGGCATTTTCATCCCATGGGTTTCGAGGCAACGATGGATGCGCCGGGCAGCATGATCGCCCGTCTGTTCGATCGCGCCAGTGGCGAAACCATGATCGCCATCGCTGGTATCCCGTGTGCGACGGTGATGAATGCAGCGGATGTCGAGCGAATCATCGAGGCTGTGGAGGATGAGCTGGAAGCGTTCATACCTCCGGAGTCTCTCAGGAGTTACGCATAAGCTTATGATTTAAAAATAAAAAGCCCACATTTCTGTGGGCTTTTTTGTGCCTATGCGGTTTGTTTGCTGACACGGTGATCAACGAAGAACGGCTTGCCCTTGGCCACCCGGTCGGATGCCCGGGGCATGTTCACGGCTTGCGCCTCCTGCGGTTCGACGTACCAGTAGCAATGGCTGACCGCCCGCGTAATACCGACGTAGGCCAGGCGCAGGATCTCATCCTTTTGCGCAGTGTCGTACGGCTCGCTGTCGCCCGACTTGCCCAGTCCCGCCATGCGATAGACCTGATTCTTGTAGGGCGAACTGGTCAGGTGCTGGCAATCACCGAGCAAAAACACTGCATCCGCCTGCAAGCCTTTGGCGCTGTGGTAGGTCAGTTGTTTCAGGCGCCGCGCCTCGTATGGCAAACTCGAATCCACATTAACTACAGACTGAATATGCTCTTCAATCAATGACTTATCGCTGCTTTTTCGATAAAGCATCAAGATTGAATGGCCTTGACGATAGTGTTCGGCAAGGCGCTGGCCCAAGGCCTGATCATCGCGCTCCAACACGTTGACTGGCTGCAACGGCTTAGGCGCGCCGCTGGCCTTGGCTTTTTTGCCGGGGATCGCCGGCGCCGCGCGGACGATGTGCTCAGCGGCATCAATGATGTGTTGATGGCTGCGGTAATTGTCACTGAGCATCACCCGCGTGGTGCTCGGCGACGGGAACTCCTTGTCGAATGCCATGAAGTAACTTGGCGAACTGCCGCGCCAGCCGTAAATCGACTGCCAGTCATCACCGACGCACAGCAAAGATGAACGCTGCGCGCCCCGCCCGACGTGCATGGCCGGGCCTCGGCTGCGGATTTCGCTGAGGCTCGCGCGTATCCACGAAACAATCTGCGGCGATACATCCTGAAACTCATCGATCATCAGATGCGCCAGCGGCCGTAGCAACTCATCGCTCAATAGCTTGAGGTTTTCCGGCGAGTGCTCGCTGAACAGCGCGAACATGCGGTTGTAGGTCATGACCGGCGGCTTTTGATCCAGCAGATGATCTTCAAATGCCCGCCAGAACAGACTCAAAGCCTCAAAGAAAAACCGGTCCGGGTCGTCCTTGGCAAAGCTCATGCGGCTGACGGCGTCAGGCACATCCAGGCCCAGATTCTCGATGAAGCCTGCCGCCGCGACAAAACAATCGAGCAACGGCGCGGAGGCCAACTCGCCTTTGACCTTGTAATCGAAGCCCGGCCCGGCACTGGCATCACCGGCCAATGTCGCCAGAACACGCCTCGATGACTCGTAACTATCTATCCATATCAATGGTTTACGGCAGAAAGCTTGAAACAGGGTGCGTTTCACTGCCCACTCTGCGCGCACGCTGAGCTTGGCATTTGGCCGGCTGACCTGCGGGTTTTCCCGTGGATCAAAACCAAGCACCACCCAGGCATCCAGACTCGGAATGTAGCCGTGGCAATGGAATTTTGCGCCATTGATATCGAAACTCTGGCGGTTCGGCTCAATGCCCTTGATCGGCCAAGCGCCAGCACGGAACCACAAATCTTCGATGGCATCGCACAGCTCTTCGTCGCGCCGGGAGGCCAGCTCCGTCACGGCAACGCGTTTTTGCACGTCCGGGTGATCACGTTCCAGCTCCTTGAGCTGTAAACCTGCGCGCGACAGTGGCTGAATCAACTGGCGGAAACGCTCGTCCTCTTTGAACAAGCGGTGATAGCAGGCGTTGAGTTGCTGGCGTTGTGCATCGTTGATGCGCAGGTCGAACGGATTACTGTCGGCCTCCTCGTCAGCACTTTGTAGCCGATTGCTCAGGTTCTCAAACGCCTGCAAGCGTTCAAAACCCGGCAGGCTGCGCACCATCGGCAAAATGCGCGAGTGGAAGGTGCGCACCAGTTCGCGTGCCTGGCGCAGATTCAACGTCTGGCCCCAGAGCGCGAACAGCTCAATCAATTTGTTGATGAAATCCTTGCGCGACTCGCGGGTGAAGGTCACCACGGTCATCGAATCCAGCTCAAAACCCAGATAGTGGTTAAGCAACAGAATACGCAGCACCAATGTGGTCGACTTCCCCGCACCCGCGCCGGCAACCACTGAGGTCGACGGGGTTTCGCTGAAAATCATCTTCCATTGCGCGGCGCTTGGCTGAGCATGCTCAGGCAACAAACGGGCGACATCGGCCTTCATGCGTTTTTTCAGTTCGGCCGTCAGCGGCAGGCGCCAGTCGTCAAACAAATGATTGTCGACGCTAGGCGGACGATGTTCCGTGTTGCGGCTGTCACGGATCAGCAATACCTGCCGACCTTCCTCCAGACCTTCCAGCTTGCCTTCCTTGAAGCCATATTCGACGCCAGCGGTGTGGCCGCTGCGAAAGCCATCGGCCTGACCGTGCAACCACGATGCGCGGTGCTGCGCGCGCAAACGGGTCAAACCATGGCCGAAGAAGCGTGCTGCCAGGCGTTTGAACCAAGGCATCTCGGCCAAGGGACGAAGTTCGGGAGGAAGATCGGGAGTGTCTTGCGCCACGCTGAGGGGCTCCAGTGTGTGAGGCTGTTGCGGCTATGGTGGCGGTATTTGCCGTTCAGTTCTAGCGAAATGCTTACAGGTCATTGGTTTAGGCGATGAACTGAAGGTGGGATGAGACCCTTTCGAGCTTCTTTCTTATCAGCCATTTCGATCATAACGCCGCATTTTTTACGCTTTTTATCGATTATTAACTGATAGATGATGCCTGTCATAAACCACCGGTGTCGCGTCGGGTGCCCACCATTCCCACCCCATGACGAACCTTTTGAGGAGACGATCATGCTTGAACTCAGACCTTTCAGCTCGCTGGGCGGCGCCCATCACGGCTGGCTGGATGCCCATCACCATTTTTCGTTCGCCGAGTATTACGACCCGCAGCGCATGAGCTGGGGTAACTTGCGGGTGTGGAATGACGACGTGATCGCGGCAGGCACCGGGTTCCCGCAGCACCCGCATCGCGACATGGAAATCATCACCTATGTCCGTGAAGGCGCGATTACTCACCAGGACAACCTGGGCAACAAGGGCCGCACCGAGGCTGGCGACGTACAAGTGATGAGCGCCGGCACCGGCATCGCTCACAGTGAATACAACCTGGAAGCGAAAGACACCAAGATCTTCCAGATCTGGATCTTGCCGACGGAAACCGGCGCACCACCCTCGTGGGGTGCCAAACCGTTCCCGAAAGGCCAGCGCGAAGGCTTTGTCACCTTGGCCAGCGGCAAGGACGGCGATGACCAGAGCCTGCGGATTCGCGCTGATGCGCGATTGGTCGCGGCCAACCTCAAGGCGGGTGAAACTGCCGAATATCATCTGGATGAAGGCCGTCGCGCGTATCTGGTACCGAGCACTGGCGTGATTGAAGTCAACGGCTTGCGCGCACAAGCTCGGGACGGCGTGGCGGTAGCGCATGAGCGCTTGCTGAGCGTCACGGCCATTGAGGACAGTGAAATCGTCCTGGTGGATCTGGCTTGATAGCGTAAATGGCAGGCAAAAAAAGGGGCAACCATCATGGTTGCCCCTTTTTTCATGCGCTTGCGAACATCACTTGCTGGAGATGGCACCATCCACCAAGGTCTGCGCTTCAACGACCAATTGCTTGAGGTGGTCGTCACTGATGAAGCTTTCGGCGTAGATCTTGTAGATGTCTTCGGTGCCCGATGGACGCGCAGCGAACCAGCCATTTTCAGTCATCACTTTCAGACCGCCGATCGCCTGATCATTGCCCGGAGCGTGGCTGAGAATGCTCTGGATTTTCTCGCCGGCCAGTTCAGTCGAGGTGACCTGCGCAGGCGACAACTTGCTCAGCAACGCTTTCTGCTCCGGATTGGCCTTGGCATCGACGCGCACCGAGAACGGTTCGCCCAACTCATCCGTCAGTGCCTTGTAGGCCTGGCTCGGATCGCGACCGGTGCGTGCGGTCATTTCGGCGGCGAGCAACGCCGGGATCAGACCATCCTTATCGGTGCTCCACACTCCGCCGTCCTTGCGCAGGAACGATGCGCCCGCGCTCTCTTCGCCACCGAAACCCAGCGAGCCGTCGAACAGGCCGTCGGCGAACCATTTGAAACCGACTGGAACTTCGTACAGACGACGACCCAGGCGCTTGGCCACGCGATCGATCAGACCGCTGCTGACCACGGTTTTACCCACGCCGGCGTCCGCACGCCACTGCGGGCGGTTCTGGAACAGGTAATCGATCGAAACGGCGAGATAGTTGTTTGGCGCGAGCAAACCACCAGACGGCGTCACGATGCCGTGACGGTCGTGATCTGGGTCGCAGGCAAAAGCGACGTCGAAACGCTCTTTCAGGCCGATCAGGCCTTGCATCGCGTGGCTGGACGACGGGTCCATACGAATCTGGCCATCCCAGTCGACGGTCATGAAACGGAACGTTGCGTCGACTTCCTTGTTGACCACTTGCAGATCGAGGCGGTAATGGTCGGCAATCGCCGACCAGTAGCGCACCCCTGCTCCGCCCAGCGGATCAACGCCCAGACGCAGTTTGGCGTCACGAATGGCGTCGAAATCGATCACATTGATCAGGTCGGCTACGTAGGTGTTCAGGTAATCGTGGCGATGCGTCGTGCTGGCCTTGAGCGCCTGCTCGTAACTGATGCGTTTCACACCGGCCAGTTTGGCGGCCAGCAGTTCATTGGCCTTGGCTTCGATCCATTTGGTGATGTGGGTGTCGGCCGGCCCGCCGTTGGTTGGGTTGTATTTGTAACCACCGCTTTGTGGCGGGTTGTGCGACGGCGTGATGACGATGCCGTCCGCCAGTCCCGAGGTGCGGCCACGGTTGTAGCAGAGAATGGCGTGGGAAATGGCCGGCGTCGGCGTGTATTCATCACCTTCGGCAATCATCACGGTCACACCGTTGGCGGCCAGAACTTCCAGCGCGCTGGCTCCGGCCGGGGTCGACAGTGCATGCGTGTCGATGCCGACGAACAACGGCCCGGTGATCCCCTGGGCTTCGCGGTACAGGCAGATCGCCTGGCTGATGGCCAGAACGTGCCACTCGTTGAAACTCAAGTCGAACGAGCTGCCCCGGTGCCCGGATGTACCGAACGCCACACGCTGAGTGGAAATCGAGGCGTCGGGCTGTCCGGTGTAGTAAGCCGTTACCAGTCGCGGGATATCGACCAACAATTCTGCCGGTGCCGGTTTGCCCGCAAAAGGACTGAGTGTCATGCAAAACCTCTGAAATAGAGTGGTTCAGGAATAGAGCGCAGTTTACTGGCAGTTTGACCGCAGTGCGATGGGATCTATCCGGGACGCTCCCGATGTTTTTTAACGTTATTCACCGGGTGCCAGGCGCAAGGCGTCACCGAGCAGGCCGACCACGCGGGTCAGGTCATGCTCGCCGTGGCTCAGCGGGCTCAACCGCACATGCTGCGCATGCAGACCTTGCAGGCTGAACAGCTCGCCCGGCGCAATAATGATCTGCTGCCTCAACAGGCGCTGGAACACCTGCGCCATGTTGACCGGCCGCAAAGAACGCACCCACACGGTCGCGCCACCTTGTGGTTCGACAACCTGCAACGCATCGCCGAGACGCTCACGCAACAGCTCGATCAGTTGCGTGCGACGCTCCTTGAGCATTCGTCGCAATATCAACAAATGCTGATCCAGCCGACCACCCGCCATCAGCCTGGCAACGGCCTTCTGACGGATCGGCGACAAGCGAAATGCGCGCAACAGAAAATGCCGCTGCAACTCGTTGCGCCACTGCCGTGAGAGCAATATGCCGAAAGGTGCCTCGGCACCGATAAACTTCTCGAACGTGGAAAACACCAGCAGACGATCAGGGTCCAGCCAGTCGCGCAATCGTTGGGCGCCCCCTCCTTCGTGGAGTTCGCTGTAACAATCGTTTTCCAGCACCCAGGTGCCATGACGCCCGAGCAAATGCGCGACTGCCTGCTGGTTGCTCAGCGGTAGCAGGCTGCCCCGTGGCATGCTCAACGCCGAAGACAACAGGATCAAACGCACCGACTCACTCTTGAGCACCGACTCCAGCCGCTGCAGATCAATCACGCCGCCGTCAAACGGCAGTTCGATAACACGCACCTCGGCGGCTTCCAGCAGACGCAAGATCACCCAGTCACAGGGCGATTCGACGACCACGGTGGCGCGACGCAATTCAAGCACGGAAATCAGAATGTCCAGAACACCGCGCAGATCAGCGCCGATGTAGACGTCATCCGCACGCCAGTAATTGGCGGTAGACGAGGTATAACGCGCGGCCATTACCGTGCGCAGCTCAAGCTCTCCGCAAGGTTGCACGAGCGCTTGCGGCTGGCGCGGATATTGACGCAGCAGTTCCCGCTCCAGCATCAATAATGGACTGTCCAGCGGTTGCAGAGAGGCCGGCTCATCGGCACTCAGCACACACATGCCCGGGCGCCTGGCATTGACGTAAACGGTTTCCAGCAAATCACTGCCGCTGTCGGGTGAGTCCGATACGTGTAGCGCTTGCGCGTAGTATCCAGATTTGGCGATTGAATAGACCCTACCTTCCTTTTCCAGCAGCGAATAGGCGTACTGAACCGTCGAGATCGACACATTGAGCCGATCCGCCAATTGTCGCAGTGATGGCAAGCGCACCGCCGAGCCGCTGCCCGCCTCGTCTATCAGCAGCGTGAGGTATCGATATACCGCCTGATAGACAAAGTCATTCTGCCTCGCCGCTTTCACAAGCTCACATCCGCTTGCATGGCTCCATCTCCCTGCACGAGGCTCACGCTCACCCCTCCGCTGATCGATCAGCTGCCGGTTCAACGCCCGGATCCTGCGAGGCTTTTTCACTGGCAGCAGGCATATGAACGGGCCCCATTGCATACAGGCGCACAATCAGCCTGACCGGTAATCCACTGACATCCGTCATCCATTTCATGACCTGTTCCGGCGCATGCAGGCCCTGCATCGCCCGGTGCAGATCCGGCAAAGCCACCAACATGCCGGGGTGACAATTGCGCAAGAACCGCTCGAGCCCGGCGCCAGCATTGATGAACGGTGAAAACAGCAGGCACGTCAGCTGGATTTCATTCAATTCAAAATTGGCCAGCAGAGTGCTTTCTGCCTGCTTACGCAGATACTCGGGCTCCTGCAAATTGCCGAAACTCGCCAGCAACTGTTCGCAAACAGGTTCGGGAACCTGTTTTTGTCGCATGGATATCAGGCTGTTTTTCAGGTAATCGCTGACGCCAGCCTCGTAGGTCAGCCCCTCGATGAAGTGCGCCTGCAAGCCCCGCAGATGCGCGGCTACCAGAGGTTCCACATGTTCGTTATCACCTTGATAAAGCGTCAGGTCATCAGCCTGGAAACCCAGAAAATCACTCAACAAGGGCCAGCGTTCTTCGAGCTTGCCGACAATCATGTCGTTGATACTGATGAAACTGGTGCGCCGACATTCCTCGAATTGACCTTCGGGACGCCAGGCTACCCGCTCTTCTTCGGGATAAAACTCGCGGTAATAATCGCCACCCAGTCCATCGAGAAGCGGGAACAGCATGTCGAAGCCGACAGAACTCACCTGCGGCCCGGCAATCGCGGCTTTCTGCGCAGCGCGCCCCAATCCCTCAAGGAAGTAACCCTGACGGCGCACGGATTCACTGCCGATCATCGCATCGACGCCATTGTTCCAGCGGGCAACCTGCCCATAGAACTCGGCCGTGGCCAGATAAGCGTCATCCCATAGCTCGAGCGGTTCGTTCCAGGTTCGACGATGCCCGATCAGCAGCAGATTGATGCGATTGGCCTCACGCCCCGCCTCGCCAATGGGTGCCTCATGGTCAAACGGCAGGACCTCGCGGTGATCCACCATCACCAGTTCGACTCGTGGATCGTCATACAGGAACAGCGCACTGTAGCTGCGGTGCATGTTTTGCAGGGACGCCTGGTTGCTGCCGCTCCAGCGCAGGTTGGCGACCCGCAACTGAAAGGTCGCGGGCGAGCGGCCAGCGATGGTCAGTTGTGCGGCCCGTAAAAGGGCCAGCGTATAACAACTGTCGCGCGACCCTGACTGGTTCACCAGAACCTTGAAATGACCGATGTTCTCCATACCGCCGGCAGCCACTGCCAGTCGCTGGATCAGCAACTGCAACGCCGTGCGTTCTGCGCGAGAGAAGAAACTCAGCAAACGTTGCAATACTTGCTGGTAGACATAGTTCATTGCCTGATCATGGATCGTGCTCATCGGTATTTACCCGGTATCGAAAGTTTCATGCCGCGCGGACTGAAAATCAGTCTGGCGACAATTCATCAATAAGTAATAGACGTTCGAATGCTAACACTTACAAGTTTGTAGTTATTTGAAACACTTGAGCTGTAAAAACCCATTCAGCGACCGACCAATAGCCTCAAGCCGCTGTAATTGCAGGGATATTTTTTTCTGGACGCTGTCCTAGGAAACTTCCCACAAGGTCCCACGACAAGTGAGTACAAGAAAAAGAGAAGCTGTTTCGGAATAGCCCTACAACAATTAAACAAAAGTTGGCTTGATCAATCGATTTATTCGTTTGATATCGCGCAGGACAAATTGAATGCACACCCATGGCTCATTCCTTGAGATGAAAGTAATCATTCAATTATCAGGGCTTACATTGTGATTAGAAGATACAGATCGAGAGCAAAAACCAGTTCAGTTGCTGAACGGTTCCCGGTGCAGTACCAGGAAGCTCTGTCTTTTCAGGAGGGAGGCTAAACACACAAGAGTCCGTGGGGCCACGGACTCTGATGACAGGGCTTACGCCGGTTCGACTTGCAGGGCGACCCGTTCGCGGCATGGGCATTCGTCCATGTAGCGATGCGCTTCGACGAACTCGTTGAACGGGAATACACGCGTCTTCAGCGGCAGCAACACACGGTCAGCGGTCAACTGGTTGATGTCACGCAAGGCACGCTGCAAAGCGACGTGATCCTGAGTGATGCCCAGTTCCGGCTTGCCGGTGAAGTTGCCGATGCAGTGCACGAAAAACTGAATGTTCTTCTGGAACGCTGCACAGGCCGGAAACGGCGTCTGGTTGCCGCCCTGCAAGCCATACAGCACCAGGCTGCCACGCGGCGCCAGTACATCGCCAAGCAGCGACATCTGTGGGCCGCCGAGACCGTCGAACACCACGTCGACACCACGGTTGTCGGTGATCTTGTTGATTCGCATCAACAGATCTTCCTCTTCGGTGACGATGACCTTTTCTGCGCCAAGGGACAGCAGGTACTCGCGCTCCTCGGCTTCTTTGGTGGCGGCAATCACCCGCACGCCCATTGCCTTGCCCAACTGGACAAACGAAGGACCGGCGCAATGGCTGGCGTCCGTGACCAGCGCGAACTGACCCGGCTTGACCCGCGCCAGATCGGCGTAGGCAAAATAGGCGATCAGCAACGGTGTGTAATGCACACTGGCTTCGATTGGGCTAAGCACGTCCGGATAACGGGTCAGCGCGGTACGCGGCAATACGATCGACTCGCCGTAGACCGGGTAGTCGTTCGCACTCTCGGCCGGAAAGCTGGCGACCTTGTCACCCACTGCCAGATCATCGACACCGTCGCCGACAGCGGTGATCACACCGGCCATCTCGTGACCAAGCCCCGCAGGCAGTCGCGCCTGAGACGAGGCCAGATTCTGACGCCAAAGCGTGTCATACCAGCTGATGCCGATCGCCTCGACACGCACCTGCACTTCGCCAGGACCTGGCTGAGCGGCCGCATGCTCTTCGCATTTGAGCACCTCGGCCGGACCAAACTTGTGAAAACGGATCGTGCGGGACATCGCAAACCTCGTCAAAGTAACCTCTAATGCCATGAACTCTATCTGGGCTTTTGACCCAAGACTATCAGTGGCTATTAATAGTCGACATGCCTGTCATTGATTCCGCAGCAGGGGCGGCAGTGGCAAAATCCATGAAAAACTGCTGCCACCGTCTCAGTAAAGCTGAATTTTCCGGTGCAGAGTACCAGCCTTTCCCCGTAATATTCATGCCGGCCATTGTTCTCATATGGCCGCTCTCGTCAAGCTTGATGACTCTGCCAGGACTCCAGATGAATCGTAATGACCTGCGTCGTGTCGACCTGAACCTGTTGATCGTATTCGAAACATTGATGCACGAACGCAGTGTGACCCGGGCGGCAGAAAAGCTGTTTCTCGGTCAGCCGGCGATCAGTGCGGCGCTGTCGCGCCTGCGCAGCCTGTTCGATGACCCGCTATTTGTACGCACCGGGCGCAGCATGGAGCCGTCCGCCCGCGCGGTGGAAATCTTCGCCCTGCTCTCACCGGCCCTCGATTCGATTTCGACCGCCGTTAGCCGCGCGGCCGAATTCGACCCGGCCACCAGCACTTCGGTATTTCGGATCGGTTTATCGGATGACGTCGAGTTTGCCCTGCTGCCGATGCTGCTCAAACGCCTGCGCGCCGAATCGCCAGGCATCGTGTTGGTGATCCGCCGCGTCAACTACATATTGATGCCGGGCCTGCTGGCCTCCGGCGAGATCTCCATTGGCGTCAGCTACACCACAGACCTGCCGGCCAACGCCAAGCGCAAGGTCCTGCGTCGCAGCGCACCAAAACTGCTGCGCGCCGATACCGTACCGGGACCGTTGAGCCTGGACGACTACTGCGCGCGGCCGCATGCGCTGGTGTCGTTTGCTGGCGACCTCAGTGGCTTCATTGATGAAGAGCTGGAAAAACTCGGGCGCAAGCGTCATGTGGTGCTGGCTGTGCCGCAGTTCAATGGCTTGAGTACGTTGCTGGCGGGCACTGACATCGTGGCGACCGTGCCGGATTACACGGCGGAGGCGCTGACGGCGGCTGGCGGTGTTCGCGCGGAAGATCCGCCGTTGCCGACGCGCACGTTTGAACTGCATATGGCGTGGCGTGGGTCGCAGGATAATGACCCGGGTGAGCGGTGGTTGCGGTCGCGGATTCAGATGTTCTTTGGGGATCCGGACAGTTTGTAGGCATCTTCGAAGCACACGGCAGCATCGATTACGAGCTCCCCCGCTCCTTCCGATCTTTAACCGCGACCGCTACTCGCGTGACCGCGGTGTAATCGAGCTACGTTCTGATCGATGCGGTCTTGAATCGTGCGCAAGGTGTCTGGAGTAATCACCTGTGGAAACAGCTCCTCGGCGATGCTTGCAAACCGGCTCGCCACGTCACAAATGCCGTCAATCATTGCGCCTGCAACGTCCTGCGGCACCTCGGCTTCTTCGGCAAGCCGAAGCATCTGCGTGCGGGAAATCGACAGGGCTTCCCCCATCACATCCATCTGGTGATAACCGCTTGGCCCCTCGCAGAACGTCACGTCGTAAGCCGGCGACAGCCTCCACTGACCGTCTTGCGACATGATGTAGGCAAAGTTCTTCGGATGATCGTCTCTGTTGTTGAAAGCAACATTGAAGACAGCTCGTTCGAAGGCCACCGCCATCTCTCGCACGTCGTTGGTACACATCTGTGTTGCTCGCAAGAAGTTGACGTAGTCGACCACCCCTGGAGATCGGTAATTTGCCCCTGTAAACGCCGCGAGGCTTTGCATCGGGACGCGCAGGCCATCCCGACGATCAAATCGCTTACTGGCAAACGCCGCCAACCCATCCGGCAGACTGAAGTACTGCGTGTCAGGGGTCTCGATACCGCACATGCGCAAGCATTCGGCATAGACCATTTCGATAGCGCACACTTCGGCATGTTCTTCTTTAGCCGGGAACTTGACCAGCCATGCTTCAAAGCCCGGCGTGACGGCAGTAGTAAACCGGCCAGTTTCGGGATCGCGATAGACCAGGACCTTAGGCCTTGCCCCCTGAGGCGAGCCGCCCACCAGCAGCAACCTCTGCAAGAACTCGCCACCGTCTCCATGGAGCACTTCCTGCACTTCGGCGGCAAGCTGCTCCAGCGGGATATGGACTTCAGGCGCCTGTCCTTCGGGTGCCACTGGCTCAAACGTCATGGCGCCCATTGCATTGCTACCGATGTAGGCCAGCCGTTCCAGTGAACCGATACGCGCCGTGGTCAGCCCGCGGCGCCTGAACATGCGATCCATCAGCAACATGCCCCAGCCATCCGGCAAGGCGTCGTAAACAGGCCCTGGCAAGTACAGTTGGTGGTCTGGAAAATCTCGGCGCAACTGAGTCCCCTCCAACGGCAGCGTGTAGGAAGACAGTTCCAAGCCCCGTTGCCTGGCTTCATTGCTGTACTCGAACACGATCAGAGGGCGACCGGTCAGGGCCGTCGTGGAAACCAGCGTGCCCCATTGCCATCGCTCACCCCAGCCCTCGTAGAAGACGTTCACCTGCTCAAGCATTGCCGGACTTCCTCTTGGTACGGAGACGATTGGCGCTGTTTTCATAGCGCCGAATATCCTCGATGGTGTCCAGTTTTGGCAGGAACAGGCCTTCAAGTTCCTTGGTCCGGCCAAGCGCCATCGCCACCCGAACGACATTTTCGAATCCGACATTGCGCCCGGCTTCAAGATTGGACACGGTGTTTGTGCCGATGCCGGCACGCCCGGCCAGGTCGGCTTGTGTCATGTCCAGCGCCAAGCGCTCTGTGCGCAAGCGATCGCAGAGGCGCTTAACGACTTCGCTCGGCTTGCTGAAGCTTAAATCCAACATAGTGTGTGCCTAGCCCATTCTGTGCCGGTTAATTCCCAAAATTATAGAATTAAGCCACAACACTAACAAGCCACTTAATTCCCTTGAATTGGGTCTTAATGCGTAATTATTTTCTCTAGCCACAATATACTGGACTTACCACCCATGAAGCCGAACCGCACGCACAGCGATTGGGCGGGGCTTGGAATCTTCCCAATCAACGGTATCTTCGGCCAATGAGCAGATCGCGCAGTGCCATTTATCTTGTAATTCTTCTGTGCACTGGCTGTGTAAAAACGGCGGGCATTCCACCTGCAGACCTCACGCTATCGTCGTTCGCACTGAGCTCCAACAACCTGTTCACGGCGTACTTCAGCTCCACCGTGGATTTGCAGAACGCGTTCAATGATTACGAAAAATCCAATCAGCTCATACCGACGTTGATCTGCTCCCTCAATCGTGACATGGAATTTTCGTCTGAGCATTCAATCGCGATAAAAGCCGAAGGACGGGTGACCGCAAGCAGTCAAGCCAAACCCAATTACAAGTTTTCCTCTGATCTGATTTTTTACTACACCAATCCGAATGGCACGCAACGCGACTTGAATGACTACGACGCCATCAAACCGTTGCTGACATCGCAAGCTTCAATCCCGTGCAAAGTTCGCATAACTGCCAATGGGTATGAGGCCTATTACACGAACACGTTATTCATCCCATCCCGAGTCATGATTGAACAGATTTTCAGATAGCCACCCTTCGCTGAACCTGGCGCCGGGATTTGCAGAAGCGCTGGTCGTCGGTTGATCTCAGCCATAAAACAAGCCCGGGAACCCTCCCCCGGGCTTTTTCATTTGTGCGCCTCTTATGCATTTTTGTGCGACACATCCCCTTTCAAGACTCCCGCAAGGCTCTGGCACGGTGTTAGTTTGTAAATGTATGTGTCTCA
Source organism: Pseudomonas sp. NPDC085632 (assembly GCF_044541255.1). NCBI lineage: Bacteria > Pseudomonadati > Pseudomonadota > Gammaproteobacteria > Pseudomonadales > Pseudomonadaceae > Pseudomonas > Pseudomonas sp. NPDC085632. The sequence continues at coordinate 415,190 of NZ_JBITSX010000001.1, forward strand.
GCGTTGAGACACGCCTTACTCACTGCCCTGCAAAGGAATGCCCTTCGTAATGAATGCCCCTTTCAAAAAACTGGCTGCCACCACCTTGATGCTCGCCGGTCTTGCCGTGTTCGCAGCGCCCGCGCAAGCCAATATCACTCCGCAGCAGAGCGCTGAAATCCTCAAGACTTATAGCGCAGACAAAGCCACGGACTTCCGCCAGTTCCTTGGCAGCCTGGGCAAGAGCGATTTGGCGAAAACCGCCGACATCGGCCCGGCGATCGGTGCTTATCTCGATAACAAGACGTTGACGGCCGATCAGCAGAACGAAATCTATCGTCTGCTGGGTATCTACACGCGAGCGAAATACAGCGCTGCTGCCACCGAAACCCTGCGCGAACTGGTCGAGATCCCGACTTATCGCAAAGACGGCGTCGATCAGCATGACAACCCGGAATTCATCAAGATCGCGGCGAAAATCAAGAGCCTTGCCGAGTCGTTCAATCTGAAATTCCGCAACATCGACAACCGCGTCTACGAGATCTCCCTCGACGGTAGCGGTGATGAAGTGGTTGGTATTCATGCGCACGCCGACGTGGTGCCGGTGACGCCGGAAAACTGGGTGCTCAAGGATGGCACCCGCCTCGACCCGTTCAAGATCACCCTGATCGGCGACCGCATGTATGGTCGCGGCACCGAGGATGACAAGAACGGCATCGTGGTCACGCTCTATGCCATGAAAGTCATCAAGGAAGAAAAGCTGCCGTTGGCGCGCAACTTCAAGCTGTTGGTCGACACCACTGAAGAAACCACGGGCGACGCGATTCCCTACTACTTCGAACGCAATCCGACACCAAACTACAACCTCGCGCTGGACGGCGGTTACCCGGTGGTGATTGCCGAGAAAGGCTACGGCACCGTCATGGCCAACTTTGCCAAGCGCAAAGGTGAAGGCAAAGGCGCGGAAATCATCTCGATGACCGGTGGCCTGGCGACCAACCAGATTCCTTCGGCGTCGGTCGCCACCCTGATCACCGACAAACCTGCTGAACTGGCTGTCAGCCTGCAAAAGGCCGGTGACGAGTTTGCCAAGCGCAATGGCGGCGATTTCCAGGTGAGCGCCAAAGTCGACGGCAAAGACGTCAAGCTGACAGTAACCGGCGTTTCCGCGCACTCCTCCGAACCCGAGTCCGGTATCAACCCGGTCGCGCGCATGCTGGTCTTCATTAATAGTCTTGATGGCAAAGTCGCGCTCAAGCACAACCACATCACCGATGCGGCCCGTTACGCTGCCGACAACTGGGGCCTGGATTATCTGGGCAACAAGCTGGGTGTCGGTTTTTCGGATGCCTTCATGGGGCCACTGACGACTTCGCTGACCTACGTCGGCATGGACGAAAAAGCCTTCAAACTCGCGGTCAATCTGCGCGTGCCGAAGGGCAAGTCGCCGGAGAAGCTCAAGGCTGAAATCGCCGATAAACTGGCGGCGTGGGACAAGAAAAGCCACGTAGCTGTAGCCTTCGACTATTCGATCGCCGAGCCGATGTACCGCAATCCTGAGGGCGAGTGGGTCAAGGCATTGTTGGCTGTCTCGACGGAAAACCTCGGCATGAAGCACGAGTTTGGTACTTCTGCCGGTGCGACTTCGGTACATGAACTGCCGAACGGCGTGCAATTCGGTCTGGCGATGCCGAACGTGAAGTACACCGGTCACACCGATGGCGAGTTCAAGACTGTGGAGCAATTCCAGCTGGATCTGCAGATCGTGACTGAAATGATCGGACGCATCGGCCAGTTGCCGAAACTCTGATCAGATTGTCGAACCCGCCGCCATGGCGGGTTCGGCATTTTTAATCCCCGCATAATCCCCGCCGCGCAGCCTCGCCCCTGACTTTTGCATAACGGGCAACACAGAATTGTCCCGTGAGAGATTGATAGCCACCTAACGAAAGGTGCATGCTAGAGGGCTCGTTTGGGTCTTATATCATTCCGAATGATAGTTACCTTTGCTTCATTCGATTCGTGCCATCACACCCCGCCGAGCATCATCCGCCCATCTTCAATACATTGGCGGATGCATCCATGGAACAGTCACTCAAACATTTGCGCTTCCCGTTGGCCTTGTTGGCCGTACTGGTGATGAGCGCCTGCGGCAAGACTCCGGAGACTGCCGCCACCGCGCCTGCTGCCAAAGTCAGCGTGGCCAAGGTGCTGGAACAACCGGTAAACGAGTGGGACGAATTCACCGGGCGCCTCGAAGCACCGGAAACCGTTGAAATCCGTCCACGGGTCTCCGGCCAGATCGACGACGTCGCTTTCACTGAAGGCGCACTGGTCAAGAAAGGCGACCTGCTGTTCCAGATCGACCCGCGTCCGTTCCAGGCTGAGGTGCGCCGCCTCGAAGCACTGGTTGCCCAGTCCCGCGCCAACGCCACCCGCAGTGAGAACGAAGCCGGTCGCGGTGAGCGTCTGCGCGCCAGCAACGCCATTTCTGCCGAACTCGCCGACTCGCGTACCAGCGCCGCCCAAGAAGCCCGCGCCGCCGTCGGTGCCCTGCAAGCGCAACTGGACCTGGCCAAACTCAACCTCAGCTTCACCCGCGTCACCGCACCGATCAGTGGCCGCGTCAGCCGCGCCGAAATCACCGCCGGTAACCTGGTGACCGCCGACACCACCCCGCTGACCAGTGTGGTGTCTACCGACCGCGTTTATGCCTACTTCGATGCCGACGAGCGTGTGTTCCTCAAATACACCCAGCTCGCCCGGAACGGTCAGCGCGGTGCCACCACTCCGGTGTACATGGGCCTGTCCAATGAAGACGGCAACCCGCACCTCGGCCAGATGAACTTTGTCGACAACCAGGTCAACCCGAAAACCGGCACCATCCGTGGTCGCGCGGTGTTCGACAACAGCGATGGCACCTACACCCCGGGCCTGTACGCACGTCTGAAACTGGTCGGCAGCGGCACCTACAACGCCATGCTGATCAACGACGAAGCGGTCGGCACGGACCTGGGCAAGAAGTTCGTACTGGTCATGGATGCGGACAACAAAACCGCTTACCGCGCCGTCGAACTGGGTCCGAAAATCGAAGGCCTGCGCATCGTCCGTACCGGCCTGAACAAGGACGACACGATCATCGTCAAGGGTCTGCAACGGGTTCGTCCTGGCTCACCGGTCACCCCTGAAGTGGTGCCGATGGCCAGCGAACAAACGATCGCGGCACTCGCTCAACAACGTCAAGCGCTGGAAGCCAGCAACCTGCCCAAAGTCGCCCCTGCCAAAGGTGCGTCCGGTTCGGTTGTGAAGCTGGCTGCTACGACCCCACGCGGTTAAGGGACGACAACTCCGATGAATTTTTCCCAATTCTTCATTTCACGGCCGATCTTCGCAGCGGTGCTCTCGCTGTTGATCCTGATCGCCGGTGCGATCTCGCTGTTCCAGCTACCGATCAGCGAATACCCGGAAGTCGTGCCACCTACCGTGGTGGTACGTGCCAACTTCCCGGGCGCCAACCCTAAAGTCATCGGTGAAACCGTGGCTGCTCCGCTCGAGCAGGCCATCACCGGCGTCGAGAACATGCTGTACATGTCCTCGCAGTCGACCGCCGACGGCAAGATCACCCTGACCATCACCTTCGCCCTGGGCACTGACCTGGACAACGCGCAGGTGCAGGTGCAGAACCGGGTGACCCGTACCGAGCCGAAACTTCCAGAGGAAGTGACGCGTATCGGTATCACCGTCGACAAGGCCTCGCCCGACCTGACCATGGTTGTGCACTTGACCTCGCCGGACAAGCGCTACGACATGCTCTACCTGTCCAACTACGCGATCATCAACATCAAGGATGAGCTCGCTCGTCTGGGTGGTGTCGGTGACGTGCAGTTGTTCGGCATGGGCGACTACTCGCTGCGTGTCTGGCTCGACCCGAACAAGACCGCTTCGCGCAATCTGACCGCGACCGATGTAGTCACCGCGATCCGTGAGCAGAACCGTCAGGTGGCTGCCGGCCAACTCGGTGCGCCCCCTGCCCCGAATGCCCAGAGTTTCCAACTGTCGGTCAATACTCAGGGCCGTCTCGTCAGCGAAGAAGAGTTCGAGAACATCATCATTCGCGCAGGCGACAATGGTGAGATCACTCGTCTCAAAGACATCGCACGCGTTGAACTCGGTTCCAGTCAATACGCCCTGCGTTCGTTGCTGGACAACCAACCGGCGGTGGCCATCCCGATCTTCCAGCGCCCAGGCTCCAATGCCATCGACATCTCGAACGAAGTTCGCGGAAAGATGGACGAGCTGAAGAAAAACTTCCCGCAAGGCATGGATTACAGCATCGTCTATGACCCGACGATCTTCGTACGCGGCTCGATCGAGGCGGTGGTTCACACCCTCTTTGAAGCGCTGATTCTCGTGGTGCTGGTGGTGATCCTGTTCCTGCAAACCTGGCGCGCCTCGATCATTCCGTTGGTGGCGGTGCCGGTGTCGTTGATCGGTACGTTTGCGGTGATGCACCTGTTCGGCTTCTCGCTAAACGCGCTGTCGCTGTTCGGCTTGGTACTGGCGATCGGTATCGTGGTGGACGACGCCATCGTGGTGGTGGAGAACGTCGAGCGCAACATCGAACTCGGATTGAATCCGGTCGAAGCCACCAAGCGCGCCATGCGTGAAGTGACCGGCCCGATCGTTGCCACGGCTCTGGTGCTGTGTGCGGTGTTCATTCCGGCGGCGTTCATCTCGGGCCTCACCGGGCAGTTCTACAAACAGTTTGCACTGACTATTGCAATCTCGACGGTGATCTCGGCGTTCAACTCGCTGACCCTGTCGCCAGCACTGGCCGCTGTGTTGTTGAAAAGCCATGACGCGCCGAAAGACCGCTTCTCCAAGGCACTCGACAAGATCTTCGGTGGCTGGCTGTTCCGTCCGTTCAACCGCTTCTTCGACCGTGCCAGCCATGGTTACGTCGGTACGGTGGGCCGGGTTATCCGCAGCAGCGGCATCGCCCTTCTGCTCTACGCCGGTCTGATGGTGCTGACCTTCTTCGGTTTCGCCAACACCCCGACCGGTTTCGTACCTGGCCAGGACAAGCAATACCTCGTAGCTTTCGCGCAACTGCCGGACGCTTCGAGCCTGGATCGTACCGAAGACGTGATCAAGCGCATGTCCGACCTCGCGCTGAAACAGCCTGGCGTGGAAAGTGCGGTAGCGTTCCCGGGCCTGTCGATCAACGGCTTCACCAACAGCCCGAACGCCGGCATCGTCTTCGTGACCCTGAAACCGTTCGACGAGCGTAAAGACCCGAGCATGTCCGCCGGTGCAATCGCCGGTGCCTTGAACGGCCAATACGCGAACATTCAAGAAGCGTACATGGCGATCTTCCCGCCACCGCCGGTACAAGGTCTGGGCACCATTGGTGGTTTCCGCCTGCAAATCGAAGACCGGGGCAACCTGGGCTACGACGAGCTGTACAAAGAAACCATGAACATCATCAACAAGAGCCACAGTGTGCCGGAACTGGCGGGCCTGTTCACCAGCTACACCGTGAACGTGCCACAGGTCGATGCCGCCATCGACCGTGAAAAAGCCAAAACCCACGGTGTGGCCGTCAGCGACATCTTCGACACCCTGCAGATCTACCTGGGCTCGCTGTATGCCAACGACTTCAACCGTTTCGGGCGCACCTATCAGGTCAACGTTCAGGCTGAACAACAGTTCCGTCTCGAATCCGACCAGATCGGCCAGCTGAAAGTACGCAACAACAAAGGCGAAATGATCCCGCTGGCGACCTTCATCAAGGTCAGCGACACCTCGGGCCCGGATCGCGTGATGCACTACAACGGCTTCATCACCGCAGAAATCAACGGTGCGGCAGCTCCCGGTTACAGCTCCGGCCAGGCCGAGAAAGCCATCGAGAAACTACTGAAAGATGAACTGCCAAACGGCATGACCTACGAGTGGACCGACCTGACCTACCAGCAGATTCTGTCCGGCAACACCGCGCTGTTCGTGTTTCCGCTCTGCGTACTGCTGGCGTTCCTGGTGCTCGCCGCTCAATACGAAAGCTGGAGCCTGCCGCTGGCGGTGATCCTGATCGTACCGATGACCCTGCTGTCGGCCATCACTGGCGTGATCATCTCGGGCGGTGACAACAACATCTTCACCCAGATCGGCTTGATCGTACTGGTGGGACTTGCCTGTAAGAACGCGATTCTGATCGTCGAGTTCGCCAAGGACAAACAGGAAGAAGGCCTCAACCCGCTCGCTGCGGTACTGGAAGCCTGCCGTCTGCGTCTGCGGCCGATCCTGATGACCTCCTTCGCGTTCATCATGGGCGTGGTGCCACTGGTGTTCTCCAGCGGTGCCGGTGCCGAGATGCGTCACGCCATGGGTGTGGCAGTGTTCTCCGGGATGCTCGGGGTGACCTTCTTCGGTCTGTTGCTGACCCCCGTGTTCTACGTACTGATTCGTAACTTTGTCGAACGCGGCGAAGCCCGCAAAGCGGCCAAGGCCATGAAACTGGAGGCGCAACAATGAGTCTGAAAGTCTTCCTGCCGAGTCTGCTGGTGCTGGCCCTCAGTGCCTGCGCCGTCGGCCCCGACTACAAGACCCCAGCCACGGAGGCGGCCAACATCACGGCCGTCACCGACGGCGCCGCCGGGCAAAAGAACTTCGACCGTTCGAAATTCGAAGGGATCTGGTGGCAGCAATTCGACGATCCGACCCTCAACCAGTTGGTGACCCAATCGCTGCAAGGCAACCGTGAACTGCGCGTGGCGTTCGCCCGCTGGAAAGCCGCCCGCGCGATCCGCGACGATGCCAGCAACGATGCGATGCCGACCATCACCAGCCGCGCCAGCAGTGATCTGGCCAAAGGACAAATTCCCGGCCAGACCACCAACCGGGTCAACAGCGAACGCTATGACCTCGGTCTGGACATGGCCTGGGAGCTTGATCTGTTCGGGCGCATCCAGCGCAATCTGGAAGCCAGTGACGCCGACCAACAGGCCGCCGAAGCCGATCTTTACCAACTGCAAGTCACCATGATTGCCGAACTGGTGGACGCTTACGGCCAACTGCGTGGTGCCCAGCTGCGCGAGAAGATCGCCGTGGCTAACCTGAACAACCAGGTCGAGTCGCGCAAGATCACCATCAGCCTGCGTGATGCCGGCGTTGGCGATCAACTCGACGTCGAACGGGCCGATGCGCGTCTGGCCTCGGTCGAAGCCAGCGTGCCGCAATTGCAGGCAGAACAGGTTCGGCAGAAAAACCGTATCGCCACCCTGCTGGGCGAGCGTCCGGACAAGCTGACCGTCGATCTGAGTCCTAAAGACTTGCCGGCGATTGCCAAAGCCTTGCCGATCGGTGATCCGGGCGAACTCCTGCAACGTCGCCCGGACATCCTCAGCGCGGAACGCCAACTGGCTTCGGCCACGGCGCGCATAGGTGTGGCGAAAGCCGATCTGTTCCCACGGGTCAGCCTTAGCGGCTTCCTCGGCTGGACGGCCGGGCGCGGCTCGCAGATCGGTTCCTCGGCGGCCAACGCCTGGGCACTCGGCCCGAGCATCACCTGGGCCGCGTTCGACCTTGGCAGCGTGCGCGCCCGTTTGCGTGGCGCCGATGCCGATGCCGAAGGCGCCCTGGCGACTTACGAGCAACAAGTGCTGCTGGCACTGGAAGAGTCGGAAAACGCCTTCAGCGATTACGGCAAGCGTCAGCAACGCCTGATCTCGCTGATCCGTCAGAGCGAATCGAGCCGCAAGGCTGCCGACCTGGCTGAAATCCGCTATCGCGAAGGCACGACTGACTTCCTCGTGCTGCTCGACGCTCAACGTGAACGGTTGAATGCCGAAGACAGTCAGGCTCAGGCCGAAGTCGACCTGTATCGCGGCATCGTTGCGATCTACAAGGCCCTCGGCGGCGGCTGGCAACCGGAGACAGTGGCCAGCAAGTAATCGATTGTTAAAGAGCTCCTTTGGTTGGCCGCAACCAACCAAATTTTTTGCCCCGCGTATCATTCGGTCGCGGGGCTTTTTTTTGTGCCTCGAAAATCCCCCCTCTTCTGTAAGGGATCAGTTTTCCAGGACGGTGACAGTGGCTGTGGTGCCTGCACGCAAGCGGGTCTTGCCGGCATAGTCGCCATCAATGTCGATCCGCACCGGTACTCGCTGTGCCAGTTTTACCCACGTGTAACTCGGGTTGATGTTGGCCAGTAACCGACTTCCCGGGGCGTTTTCCCGGTCGGCGATGGCGAAGGCAATGCTCTGCACCGTGCCCCCGAAGGTCTCCCCACTCATTAATTGCACGCGTACCCGAGCGCCCTCTGTAATTCGCGGCAATTTGGTTTCTTCGAAATAACCACTGATGTAGAACGAATCACTGTCGACCAGCGCCAACAACGCGCCACCGGCCACCGCGTAATCGCCCTCACGGGTCAGCAGGTTGGTGACATAGCCGCTCACCGGGGACTCGACGCGGGTGCGCTGCAAGTCCAGTTCGGCCTGAGTCATCGCGGCAATCGCCAACTGCACGTTGGCTTCGGCCAGGCCGAGATTGGCCTGATTACGTAGAAGATCCGCCTGGGCCACCGCCACATCGGTACTGGATTTCTCCCACTCTTCCCCGGAAATCGCAAAACCCTGCTTGAGCGTACGCCGCCGGCGCTCTTCGCTTTGCCGCTGCTTGAGCAAGGCTTCACTGGCAACGATGGCCGCTTGCGACTGGCCCAGTGTTGCCTTGGCGACTTCCACTGAACGTCGCGAATGCTCCACCGCCAACCTGTAACGCGCCGGGTCGATCTCCATCAACAGTTGCCCCTTGTCGACATGCTGGTTGTCCTGCACGGCCAGACTGACAATGCGCCCCGAGACATCCGCCGACAACGTCACCACATCTGCTCTGACCCGGGCATCGCGAGTCCATGGTGCGCGGGTGTAATGCTCCCAGGCGAACCAGCCGAGCACGATCGCCAGCAGCACCACTGCCAATGTGATCAATCGCGTGAATAACATTTTCAAGGCATCAGCCTCCCATCAGCAGAATCAGCGTGGCACAGACGCAGGCATACAAGGCGCCTTCGAACAGCGCTTCATGCCAGACCAGGCGCAGCACACCCAGACGCCGCAACCCCCAGTCGAGCAGCATGAATATCGGTATGGCCAACAATAGCGCCTGGGCAATGGGCGGCAGGTAGGCACCGCCAATCTCGAAATCAATGGGCAAGGGCTGCTTCTCCTTCCGGGACGGAACGCTGGATGGTGTCACCGTGGCGCTGCAGGAACGACACAACGATCAACAGGGCCACGCGCATGCGAAACAACGACCACACATGCTCATGACTGGCGACGTGCAGTTCATCCAGTTCGTCGCCCAGTGTCTGCAGCGTGGTCAGCAGTGGCGCCAATTGCACATCCTGACGCCCTGCGACGAAACGCCCGGTTTTGTGCACGGCCGAAGCCAGACGCTGATTGAAGGTGTCTGTCAGCAGCGCATTGTTGTGCGCCTGCTGACGCAGCTGATGCATCGCCACACCCAGCGCAACGCACGCCAGGCTGATTTCGTACAGTTGCTGCATCGCGCGGCTATTCACCGCCGGCAGCAGGCCGAGCATGCTGGTCAGGCGATCCACCATGCGGCTTTCAAAGGCGAACTGTTGTTCATCGGTCGCCGCGGTTTTGCTCAGCGCATACACCTGCTCGCGCGCTTCTTTATACAAACGGCGAAGGCGCCATGCCGGGCGAAACGGGAAAATCCACGCATAAACGATCAGGGCGAGCATGGCCGCACTGACGTAGGCTCCGGCGAATTCGAACCATTGAATCGCCGTGTTCTGCCCGGTACCGACATTCTGCGGGCCGAGCATCAGGAAACTCGACAACCCCAGCCCCATGCCGATGCCCGCCGTCGCCGGGCTGGCCAGACCAATTGCGATCACATACAGCAGCGGCGCCAGCAGTAATGCCAACAGTTCGAAATCACTGACCGCCGGCACCAGCATGAATTGATAGAACGCCGAGACCACCAGCGCCAGCCCCAAGCCTCGTGCATAACTCTGCGCGGCTATCAGTGGACGCGGGAAAGTAGCCATCAGCGAGCAGAGGATTCCCACCAGAATCATCCCGCCCCGCGCACCGTCCCACGCGGTTTCGATCCAGATCAACCCGGCCACCAGCAACGCAGTGAAAGCGCGGACCGCATTCATCGACGCCAGAGTAAAATCCAGATGCAGCGGGCTGACCTGACCACGATAGAGGCAACTGGCCTCGCGCCCTTCCTGGATGGCATCGCTCAATTCGAGGATCTGCTCGAGTTGCTGCAACAGCCGCGCTTGCTCCCAGCGCAACGCCCAGGCCAGTGAACGCAACGTGGCGCTCATGTCTTCAGTCAGTTGTTCGGCCTGATAAGCGAGAGCCTCGAATTGTTGCTGCAGCGTGATAAACCGGTGACGTGTGGGCTCGGGCAGCGATCGCCCCTGCTCCGCCAACTGATCGAGAAGCTCCAGTTCGTCCGCACGCAGTCGCTGGATGTCCAGCGGCAGATCACCCTCCCAACGTTCGGTGAGCAATTCGCGCTGATGGCGCAGCGCGGTCAATCGCGAGGTCAACAGCATCAGTTGATTACCCAGCAGCAGCACCAGATGGTTGGCGCTGCGTAATCGTGGCGCATCGAAATACAAATGCCGGCGCAGACCTTCAAGGGCACTGATCTCGCCGAGCAATTGCATTTGCCGACGCTGGAAATCGGCCTCGCTTTCTTCCGTGCGAAGCACCGCCGCTGCATGACTGGCGGCCAGTTTGATCACTTGATCGACTTTGGCGAAATACCCCTTGGCCACCGCTTGCGGGCGCGCTGTCAGCAGGCTGACGACACACACGCACGCCACGGCCAGCAAGGTTTCGGTCACGCGGGTAACCGCCAGTAAAAACGTACCGTCCTGATCCGGAATCGCCAGCAACGCCACCACCACGGCAGTGTAACCACTGAGCACAAATGCTTGAGAGCTGGTGTAGCGCAGCAACGTACCGCCTGCCGTGCACAGCGCCAGCCACAGTGCCAGAGTGGCAATGAATGGCAGCGGTGCCTGAGGAAAAATGGCCATGATCAACACCGCCACCGCCGCCCCGAGGGTCGTACCGATCACCTGGCCGAAACTGCGCGCCAGCGCCATCCCGGCCAACGGCTGGCTGACGATGACCACCGCCATGATCGACCATTTCGGCTGATCGAGATCGAACAAGAACGCCAGATACAGCGTCAGCAACCCCGCCACAATGGTTCGCAGGGCAAACAGCAGAGCGGGTTGACCGGGGTGGATCACGGCCTTGAAGTAATTGAACAGGGCTTGCATGGGCACACTCATCGAAGCGACTTCTGCAAGCGTAGACACTGCATCGAAAGCCTGACGGGTAACTGAGTCGACGCGCCTTGTAGGGCGATTCGCATGCACAGGGTTTGACTCGTGGCCCGAGCTGACCGAAGCTTGCCGCTCTGCTCAAGAACGCCTGTTTCGGAAACCTGCATGCCTCAGTCTCGCCGCTACCTGCTTATCAGCCTGGGCCTTGTGCTTGTCATCATCGTGGCGTGGTTATCTGTGCGCAGTACCGTCCCGGTCATACCCGATGCGATCAAACACGGTTACAGCGAAGCGCTGAATGCCGCCCGCACCGGCGAGCCGGGCGCGGCGCGTCAGCTGTATCAGCAACTGGGCCGTCCGGACATCTCGATCAAGCGTCGCGTGTGGCTGCATGGTGAACTGCCGAATTACCCGAGCCCGCAAGCATTGAAACTGGCTGACACTGACCTACAGAACGAAGCCCCCGCAGTGCGGCTGGCGGCGATCAAAAGCGTGGTGGGACTGGTGCCAGGCGGGCAACGCAGCCTGTTGCTCGGGCCAATGCTCGAGGATGAAGATCAAACCGTGCGCTTTGCCGCCATCAACGCCCTGCTCGGCTTGACCCCGGATGAACTGGGTCTGTATTTCGCGCCATTGCAACAAGCAATCGACGGCTGGGAACAAACGCTCAAGGCCCAACCGGAAAGCGCCGCCAACTACGCGCAACTCGCCCGACTGCATCTACACAACGCCGAACTCAAGGAGGCGCAGGTCGCACTCGACAATACCCTGCGCCTGGAACCCGGCAATCTGCAGGCGCTGGTGATGCAGATCGATGTCCTCGATCGCCAGGGCCAAACCGACGCCGCCCGGCAAGTGCTGGGCCAGCAACTCAAGGCGCAACCTGATTCTGCCTATTTGCAACATGCCCTGGGTCTCTGGTTGCTGCACCACGATCAACGGGAATACGCCCTGCTCGGTTTGTCCAAAGCCGTCGAGCTGGAACCCGATAACAAGGATTACCGCTACGACCTCGCTACCACCCTGCACAGCGCCGAAGAACTGGATGCGGCACAAAAGCAATTGCAGGAAATCGTCCAGCGCCACCCCGCTGACCGCAAAGCGCGGGTCTTGTTGATCAACTACTGGAAAGAAAGCGGTCAATTGCAGAATGTGCAGATCCTGTTGGCGCAGCTGGAGCAGCTCAATCCAGATGATCCGGCGTTGCAGCAGGGCCTCTGACCCACTTTCGACAGCTCGCTCGACACATCTCGCAAGGAATTTCGGAACTGCCTTCACGCCAAAGGGTCAAGTTAATCAGGCCGCTCGATTCTCCCGGCGGCCTCACTTCCCCTAGTCATGAGAGGGCATTATTTGTCTACTTCTAACGAGTTGATCAGTGCGAAAGCCGCTACCGGCATTGTAGGTCTGGACGACATCCTGGCCGGTGGCTTGTCTCGCGGTCATGTTTTCTTGCTGGAGGGTGAACCCGGTACCGGCAAAACCACGGTCGCTTTGCATTTTCTCCTGGCCGGCGCGAAAGCCGGCGAACGCTCGTTGTACATCACGCTCTCGGAAACCGAGCGTGAATTAAGGCAAGGGGCGCTGTCCCACGGCTGGACGCTGGATGACAACATCAAGATCTTTGAGCTTACGCCTCCGGAAAGCCTGCTCAATGCCGAGCACCAGCAGAGCCTGCTGTACTCCTCCGACCTGGAACTGGGCGAAGCCACCAAGCAGATTTTCGAAGCGGTTGAACGCTTCAAACCTACGCGTGTGGTGCTCGACAGCCTGTCGGAGATCCGCTTGCTGGCACAGAGCTCGCTGCGTTATCGCCGGCAGATTCTGGCCATCAAGCATTACTTCGTGCGCTATAACGCCACCGTGCTGCTGCTCGACGACCTGACCACCGAATCCCTCGACAAAACCGTGCACAGCGTGGCACACGGGGTGATTCGCCTCGAAGAACTGACGCCCAACTACGGCGCCGAGCGGCGACGCGTGCGGGTGGTCAAGTACCGAGGACAAAAGTATCGCGGCGGTTTCCACGACTTCACCATCATGGGCGACGGCGTGCATGTGTTCCCACGGCTGGTGGCGGCTGAACACCGCGGCGAATACGCGCGCTTGCAGTTGACCAGCGGCATCCCGGAAATGGACGCCCTGCTCGGCGGCGGCATCGAGACCGGTTCCAGCACTCTGATCCTTGGCCCTGCCGGTACTGGCAAGTCGCTGATCTCGATGATTTTTGCCGCCGCTGCCGTGGGCCGTGGCGAAAAGGCCGCGTTGTTTATCTTCGATGAAGAACTCGGCCTGCTGTTCGAGCGTATGAACAACATCGGTATCGACCTCAAAGCGCTGCAAGCCACCGGCAATCTGTTGATCGAACAAGTCGACGCCGCTGAACTGTCACCGGGCGAGTTCTCCCATCGCGTGCGTCGCTGCGTCGATGAAGGTCAAATCAAAACCGTAGTCATCGACAGCATCAACGGCTATCAAGCAGCCATGCCGGAAGAAAACGCGCTGGTGCTGCACATGCACGAGTTGCTGCTGTACCTCAACCGCAAAGGCGCGGCGACGTTCATGACGGTCGCCCAGCATGGCCTGGTCGGCGATATGCAAGCGCCGGTCGACATTACTTATCTGGCTGACACGGTGATTCTGTTGCGCTACTTCGAAGCACTGGGCAAAGTCCGCCGCGCGATCTCGATCATCAAGAAACGCACCGGCAGCCACGAATCGACCATTCGTGAATACCGCATTTCCACGCAAGGCATGACCATCGGCGAACCGCTGGAAGCCTTTCAGGGCGTGCTGCGCGGCGTCCCCACCTACCTCGGCGCGAGCAACCCGTTGTTGCGGGAAGAGAAGTTGTGACGGTCCAGGTGCCGCTGGCCGAACGGGCGCTGATTCTGGCGCCCGTGGGTCGCGACAGCCAGATTGCGCTGATGATCCTCAACGAGGCCGGTTACGAAGGAATGGTCACCCCCGGTCTGGGGTCGTTGTGTACGGAACTCGAGCTGGGTGCCGGTCTGGTGCTGGTCGCTGCCGAAGCCTTGCGCGGGCCGGAACTGGAAGCGCTGTTCCTGCATCTGGAACAGCAACCTGCCTGGTCGGATCTGCCGATTGTGCTGTTGACCCATCACGGCGGTCAGGAACAAGGCCCCTCATCACGCTTGAGCGATCTGCTGGGCAACGTGACATTTCTTGAGCGACCGTTTCATCCGGCGACACTGGTCAGTATGGTCTCGGCCGCGTTGCGCGGCCGACGACGACAATACGAGGCTCGCGATCGGCTGATCGACCTGAGCGAAAGCGAACGGCGCCTGCAATCGACGCTGGAAACCCTTGAGCAACAGGTCGAGGAGCGCACCGCGCAACTGCGCCACAATGAAGAAGCGCTGCGTCAATCGCAGAAAATGGAAGCAGTCGGCCAGCTCACTGGCGGTATCGCCCACGACTTCAACAACATGCTGACCGGCATCATCGGCAGCCTCGAGTTGCTGCGTCGGCGTCTGGCCCGTGGACGTCTGGATGACCTCGACAGCCTGATTGATCTGGGCGTGACTTCGGCCAACCGCGCGGCGAGCCTCACTCACCGTCTGCTGGCGTTCTCGCGCCGGCAATCGCTCGATTCAAAAGCCGTGCAGATGAACACGCTCGTGCTGTCGATGGGTGAACTGCTGCAACGCAGCCTCAACGAAAGCATCCAACTGGACATGCGCCTCAATGACAAGCTGTGGGTAGCAGAGGCCGACCCCAATCAACTGGAAAGCGCCCTGCTCAACCTGGTGATCAATGCCCGCGATGCCATGCCCGACGGCGGCAAACTGGTGGTCGAGACCAGCAATCAGGTGCTCAAGCGCGAATTCACCGAGGCCTACAGCAATCTCGAACCCGGTGATTACGTGATGCTCAGCGTCACCGACAACGGCAGCGGCATGCCACAAAGTGTCATCAACCGCGCGTTCGATCCCTTCTTCACTACCAAACCGATTGGCCAGGGCACCGGCCTCGGCCTGTCGATGATCTACGGGTTCAGCAAGCAGTCACGTGGCCATGTCTCCATTCACAGCGAGATCGATGAGGGCACCACGGTCAAACTTTATCTGCCGCGCTTTCGCGGCGAAGAACTGTCCAGTCCAGACTCCGCTATTCAACAAGCCCCGGATGCGCTGGACGGCGAAACCGTGCTGATCGTCGAAGACGACCCGGCCGTGCGCGTGCTGGTCTGCGCGGTGCTTGGGGAATTGGGTTATGCCTTCGTCGAAGCCTGGGATGCCGACAGCGCCGTGCCGATTCTGAATTCGACGCAGCGTATCGATCTGCTGATCAGCGATGTCGGCCTGCCGGGCATGAACGGCCGGCAACTGGCGGAGGTTGGTCGACAGTATCGGCCAGGGCTGAAGGTTCTGTTTATCACCGGATACGCCGAGCACGCGGCTGTGCGTGGCGGGTTCCTCGATTCAGGGATGCAGATGATCACCAAACCGTTCACTTTCGACCTGCTGACCGCCAAGGTGCGGGAGATGATCAAAAGCTGAAACGCTGAAACTGTAGGAGCTGCCGAAGGCTGCGATCTTTTGATCTTGTTTTTAACGATCAACATCAAAAGATCGCAGCCTGCGGTAGCTCCTACACAGATATCAGGCGAGCAGTTCCTGAATCTTTTCCTGCAACACATCCAGATCGAACGGTTTTTCCAGGATCGGCGCCTTGCGTGTGATCGGGCTGCCGGTTTCGCGGATTTCCTGCGGATAACCGCTGATGAAAATCACCTTCAAGTCCGGGCGCAATTTGACGGCCGGTTCAGCGATCTGCACGCCGGAGATCCCGCCGGGCAAGCGGAAGTCGGTGATCAACATGTCCAGATGCGGCTTGCTCGCCAGAATCTCGAACGCCTGCTCGCCGTTTTCGGCCTGCAACACGCGATACCCCTGCCCTGACAAGTAATCCGTCAGGACCATCAAGATAACCGGTTCGTCCTCGACGACGAGTACTACATCTTGTGCATCTACGCTCATGGGAAGCCTTTGTTCGGTCAATAGCTGCTGATACGACCGTACGGTCAATCAGAGGTTGCGTCGGATGTGCCGTTTTCCTGAATTGGCAGACAAACGCGAAACTGGGCGCCTTCGTTGATTTCACTCTCGACGACGATGGAGCCGCCATGGGCGGCGACGATCTGCTCGGAAATGAACAGACCCAGCCCGAGCCCGGCCACTACCGTCTTGGCGGAAACCCGTTCGAACTGTTGGAAAATACGTTTCTGGTTCTCTTGGCTGATGCCGATGCCACGGTCCTGCACCTCGACCCGCGCCTCATCACCTTCACGGTAAACACGCACCTGAATCGGGCTCCGACCGCCGTAACGCAGGGCGTTGGTCAGCAAATTGGTGACCACCTGCTCGATGCGGAACTCATCCCAGTTACCTTCGACCGGCGCTGGCGCGGTGAACGACACTTCAGTTTCAGCAGCATCGATCTGTGCCGCGAAGTTTTGCAGAAGATTACTCACCAGTTGTACCAGATCGAAACGGCTCGGCCGGATCGACAACTTGCCGGTGCGAATGCGCGAGACGTCGAGCATGTCTTCGATCAGGCGGATCAGGCTTTTGATCTGCCGTTCATCGCGGTCGACCATGGCGTGCATCTTGTCGAGGGTGAACGCCGCAGCGTTGTCGCGGGCCAGGTGCATCTTGCGCAGTTGGGTTTCCAGTATCAGACCATTGAGCGGCGTGCGCACTTCATGGGCGACGATGGACATGAAGTCATCGCGCATGCGCACCGCCTGCTCCAGTTCCAACTGGGTGCTTTGCAGTTGTTGCAACAGCGCTTCCTGCTCGCGGCGGGCCTGCTCCAGCGCTTCGAGCTGTTGTTTCATCGCCTTGCTCTGGCGGTACAGATCGACGAAGACGTTGACCTTGCTCTTCACCGCATGGATATCCAGCGGCTTGTGCAGAAAGTCCACCGCCCCGCTCTCGTAACCCTTGAACGCGTAATTGAGTTCACGGCCGGCGGCGCTGACGAAAATGATCGGGATGTTCTTGGTTTTCTCGGTGCCGCGCATCAACTCGGCGAGTTCGAAGCCGTTCATGCCCGGCATCTGCACGTCGAGGATGGCCATGGCGAATTCGTGTTGCAGCAGCAACGACAGCGCCTCGTCCGCCGACAACGCTTTATAGACGGTACGGTCTTCACGCTTGATCAGCGCTTCGAGCGCCAGCAGGTTCTCCGGCAGATCGTCGACGATCAGCAGTTTGGCTTGGATATTACTCAGCATGCGATTCGTTCCAGCTCGACAAGCAGACGGCCGATGCCGTGAATGGGTAGGACATGATCCGGCTGCTGAATTTTCAGTGCAGCCCGGGGCATGGTGGCGACTTGCGCCTCTTCGGGATCCTGAACGATGGTCAAACCGCCGCAGCGCTTGACTTCGGCCAGCCCTCGCGCGCCATCGTGATTGGCGCCGGTCAGCAATACGGCGGCCAGTGAGGAACCGTAAGCGTCGGCGGCCGACTCAAACAGATAGTCGATCGAAGGCCGGGAATAATGCACGCGGTCCTCAAGACTCAGCGAAAGGCTGCGATCCTGCTCGACCGACAGGTGATAACCCGGGGTCGCGAAGTACACATTGCCAGCGACAATGTCCTGTTTGTCCGCCGCCTCGTGCACCGGCATGTCCACGCGGCGGGCGAAGACTTCGGCCAATTGACTGCGGCGCTCTTCAGGCAGATGCAGGACAACAATGATCGGCAACCCATAGCCCCGGCGCAGCGGCACGAGCAGGCTCAGCAGCGCCTCAACGCCACCGGCGGAAGCACCGACCACAATCGCCTCGACGCGAGGTAAATCCACGGCCTCGTTCATGTTTTGCGATAAATCCGTTCTTGTTTCACCAGCGCTTCGAACTGGTTGGCATAACTGGAAAAATCCAGCGTCTCTTTACTGCCGAGCACCAGAAAGCCGCGATGGCAAAGCGATTCATGGAACAAGCCAAACGCCCGATCCTGCAGCTTCTTGTTGAAATAGATCAGCACGTTGCGGCAGGAGATCAATTGGGTTTCGGAGAACACACTGTCGGTTGCCAGACTGTGGTCGGCGAAGGTCACGTTCTCGCACAGGCTCTTGTCGAAAATCGCGTAACCGTACGCAGCAGTGTAGTAGTCGGCAAACGATCGCTGACCACCGGCCTGCTGATAATTGGCCGTGTACGCACGAACATTCTCCATCGAGAAAATCCCTTGCTTGGCCTTGTCCAGCGAGCGCGGGTTGATATCGGTGGCATAAATGATCGTGCGATCGAGCAAGCCCTCTTCGCGCAGCAGAATCGCCATCGAATAGACCTCCTCGCCCGTGCTGCACCCGGCGATCCAGATCTTGATCGACGGATAGGTGCGCAGCAACGGCACCACCTCCTTGCGAATCGCGAGAAAATGCGACGGATCACGAAACATCTCGCTGACCGGGATCGTCAGCAGTTGCAGCAATTGCATGAATGCCGTCGGGTCATGCAGGACTTTTTCCTGCAATGCCGAAATGGTCGCGCACTCGAACTGACTCAGCGCATGCTGCACCCGGCGCTTGATCGAAGCGCCGGAGTAATCGCGAAAATCGTAGCTGTACTTGAGGTAAATCGCCTCAATCAACAAGCGCAGTTCGATTTCACTGTTTCGTTCGGCTGGCGTACTGCTTTCCACTAAATGCGTTCCATCTTCGGTAACCACACGCGAATCAGCGAGAACAGGCGATCCAGGTCAATGGGCTTGGCCAGGTAATCATTGGCGCCCGCCTGCAGGCAGCGCTCCTGATCGTCCTTCATGGCCTTGGCCGTCACCGCGATGATCGGCAGCTTGCGCCAGCGCGGATCCTTGCGGATTTCAATGGTGGCTTCGAAACCGTCCATTTCCGGCATCATCACGTCCATCAACACCAGATCGATGTCCTCGACTTCATTGAGTCTTTCAATCGCCTCACGACCGTTACGGCCGATCACCACGACTGCACCTTTGGTCTCCAGCGCACTGGTGAGGGCGAAAATGTTGCGCACATCGTCGTCCACCAGCAGCACCTTGCGACCCTCGAAGACCTTGTCGCGGCTGCGCGCGGTCTTGAGCATCTTCTGCCGTTCATGGGACAACTGCGATTCGACTTTGTGCAGAAAGAGTGTGACCTCATCCAGCAAACGCTCAGGCGAGCGTGCGCCCTTGATGATGATCGAGCGCGAATACTTGCGCAGTTCGGCTTCTTCATCGCGAGTCAGGTTGCGCCCGGTGTAGATAATGACTGGCGGGAACGAGCAAATGTCCTCGGTGGACATGCGCTTGAGCAGGTCATTGCCAAGCATGTCCGGCAATTTCAGGTCGATGACCATGCAGTCGTAGATCGTTGTGCGCAGCAGCTCCAAAGCGTCCTGCGCAAGACCGACGGCGGTAATTTCGATGTCTTCGTCGCCGATCAGCCGGGCAATGCTTTCACGTTGCAAATCGTCATCTTCAACCAACAGCACGCGTTTGACCTTTTGCGTCAGTTTGGCTTCGAGGCGGGCGAACACGTCCTTGAGCTCTTCGCGGGTGGTCGGTTTGACCGCATACCCGATCGCGCCCATGTGCATGGCCGCTTCAACGCGGTCTTCGACGGAAATCACATGCACCGGGATGTGCCGGGTTTCGGCGTGTTCTTTCAGGCGTTGCAGCACGGTCAGGCCAGAGTGATCCGGCAGGCGCATGTCCAACAGGATGGCGTCCGGCACAAACTCTTTCGCCAGGTCATAACCCTCGTCCGCGCCATGGGCCACCAGACACTGATAGCCGAGCTCGTGCGCGAGATCGTAAAGGATGTGCGCAAAGTTCGGCTCGTCTTCCACCACCAGAATGCAGCGCGTGGCGAATGGCGCCTTGTTGCGGTCATCGGCGAAGCGCGGGATGTGTACCGGTGCCAACGGCGAAACCACCGGCGCCACGGGTGCGCTGACCATCGTGGCTGGCGGCGTGAAGGTCAACGGTGCGAACGGTACGTCGCTGGACTCGTCGAACTGCTGCGGCAACACCAGCGTGAACACACTGCCCTGCCCCGGCGCGCTGCTGACGCTGATCGAACCGCCGAGCAAGGTCGCCAGATCCCGCGAAATCGACAGGCCCAGTCCGGTGCCGCCGTATTTGCGGTTGGTGGTGCCGTCGGCCTGGCGGAACGCCTCGAAAATGCTTTCCTGCTGATCGACAGCAATACCGATACCTGAATCACGCACGATAAACGCAATCCGGTCTTCCGGCTGGCCGGCGATGGTCAGGCTGACGGTGCCCTTTTCGGTGAACTTGATGGCGTTGGACAGCAGGTTCTTGATCACCTGCTCCAGACGCTGACGGTCGGTGTACAGCATGCCCGGCGCGCCAGGCTGCAAATCGACACTGAAGCTCAGCTGTTTGTCCGCGGCCAAAGGCTCGAAGACATTACGCAGCCCCTCGGCCAGACGCGCGACACTGGTATTTTCGGCAATCACTTCAAGCTTGCCTGCCTCGACCTTGGAGATATCCAGAATGTCGTTGATCAGGTTGAGCAGATCGTTGCCGGCGGAGTAGATCGACTCGGCAAACTTGACCTGCTCGGCGCTGAGGTTGTCCTGCGGGTTTTCTGCCAGCAGCTTGGCCAGAATCAGCGAACTGTTCAGCGGCGTGCGCAGTTCGTGGGACATGTTGGCGAGGAATTCGGACTTGTACTTGCTCGAGCGCTGCAACTCTTCGGCGCGTTCTTCGAGCTGTACTTGGGCCTGGTTGAGTTCGGTATTCTTCAGGTCCATGGCGTCGCGCTGCTCGGCCAGGGTCTGCGCCTGCTCGGCAAGCTGCTCGTTGGTCTGCTCCAGTTCGACTTGCTGGGTTTCCAGATGCGCCTGGGATTCCTTGAGAATCCGCGACTGCTCTTCCAGTTCTTCGTTGGCGGTTTTCAGCTCTTCCTGCTGCACCTGCAACTCTTCATTGAGCTGCTGGGTTTCGGCCAGCACTTCCTGCAGGCGCTGGCGATAGCGCGCGGCTTCGATGGACGTACCGATGTTGGCGGCAATCAGCTCCAGCAGTTCGATATCGCGATCATTGAGCGGGCGCAGGAAACCCAGTTCGATCACACCATTGACCCGATCGTCATCGCTGGTGGGCACCACCAGCACACTGTGCGGCAAGCCTTCGCCCAGCCCGGAGCTGACTTTGAAGTAGTCGGACGGCACGGAATCGAGACGAATCAACCGCGCCTGTTGCGCCACTTGGCCAACGATGCCTTCGCCGCTGTAGATCGACTGATCCTGTTCTTCCTGCTCGCGGGAGAAACCGTAAGTGGCCACTCGCTTGAGGCCGCCGTGCTCTTCACGGACATATAGCGCAGCCACGGCGGTGCCCAGGTATTGCGCGCAGAACTGCAGGATATTGCGCCCCAGCAGATTCAGCGTCAGTTGCCCCAGCACCTGCTCGGCCAGTTCGGTCTGACCATTACGCAACCACGCCTGTTGTTCCAGACGCTCGGCACTGGCTTGTTGAGCGTCCAGCGTGGCGCTGTAGCTGTCGGAAAGATTGACCAGGTCACGACGGCCGATATAAGCCAGCAAACCACTGATACCGGCGATGAAGATGAGGTAGAGGCTGATGCTCCAGATCGTGGTGCGGCGCACCTCTTCATTGCGCGTGGTGCGCAGAACCTGTTCGGTTTCGATGACATCTTCGAATTGCTTGCGGATTTCGTCAGTCAGGCGCTTGCCGCGTCCGGCCTTGACCGCACCCCTGTAGTCGCCGCTAGAGCGCTGCAGATCGATCATCGACTGTGCGTAATTGGCCCACTCAATCTGCAAGGCTTGCAGACGGCGCAGACGATCGGTTTGCACCGGGTTGTCAGCGGTCAGTTCGAGCAAGGTATTGAGGGCCACCGTGATGCGCGGCTTGGCCGTTTCGTACGGATCGAGGAAGTGCTCGTCGCCGCTGAGCAGAAAACCACGCATGCCGGTTTCCAAGTCCACGGTGAGCTTCACCGCTTCGTTGGCGTTATTGATCACCCGGTCGGTGTGCTCCACCCACTGGATCACCGACAGCAGGTAAGTAATCAGCGACACGAAAAACACGGCACTGAGCACACCGACGCCCAAGGGCAGACTGATGTTGCGACTCAGGAGTTTGCGAAACCGTTGCTCATCAACCGTAGACGGAGAGGACATGGGGCAGCCTTGTCGAACTGTTGAAAAATAGGCAGTTTGCCCCAAAACGGCGGCATGGATCCATTTTTCTCACACCTTTCGCAGCAAATTCCTACGCACGCTGGCACGTTTGCAGGCTTGAACAGTTATCCTTGCGGCTCCCTCTGCGGCTATGCTTTTTTTGCGTCGGGCGGGGAACTTGTGGCACTGCGCCACTTACTGATGAAAGAGCCCGGCACTTTTGATCGACCGGCGACCCTGAACTGACTTTTGAGAGCCTTATTATGTCTACCCCCGCCTCCACCATCCTTGTCGTAGAAGACGACAACATCGTGCGCATGTTGATCGTCGATGTGCTGGAGGAATTGGAGTTCACGGTGCTTGAAGCGGATGGTGGCGAACAGGCTCTGGAAAAGCTCAACGATTCGAGTCTGCACATTGACCTGATGATGACCGACGTTGGTCTGCCGGGCATGGATGGCCGTGAACTGGCGACCGAAGCACGCAAGCTACGTCCCGCCCTGCCGATTTTGTTTGCCAGCGGTTATGCCGAATCCATTGACGTGCCTAAAGACATGCATGTCATCGGCAAGCCATTTTCGATTGATCAGTTACGCGACAAAGTAAAAAGTATTATCCAGTAACACAGCCTTTTATTGCGCCCCTTCAAACAATGACGAAGGGGTATCGCTGCCCGCCTCCACAGCGCAAACTGCCTGACTTTATTAACAGCCGAACAATGCACTTACATAGCAGCGCTTGATGAACAACACATAACAAATGAGGATATCCGACACATCAGACAAACGGATTTCTCATGAACATCACAAATATAAACTGGACCACCCATAAAGATTTTTCGAATCCAGCTCGCCACACTCAACTTGACCACGCCGAACGCCTGGAAGTTATATACAAATTAAAACAGCGCAATAACACAACCGGATCGTCACAGGCGATATCTCTGGCCGGCGCCTCCATTACACTCGAATCCGGTTCTACACTTGAAGCCGCTTTGCAACCTGGCAGGAAAATGTTGCAAAACCTGTGCGAGCAAGAAGCCTTCAAAAAACTTTCGGCCACTTTGCAACTTCCTGACCGTTCGGAGTTTTCAGTAACCGCCGCAGGGGAAATACACGCAAAACACGCTGGCAGTACCGTTCAATTTGCCAACGTATACAAACTTGCACCCAGCCTCAAAGATGATCTTTTGACGCTGTACGAAATGGCCGAATTTACCGGGGGAAGCATTTCCCTGTCTGAACAAATCGAACTGGAACAATGGCTCAAGTTTCATGACTTCTTCATCCCCCAAACTGCCACTGAATGTTCCAGCCTGACAACATTTTTGATGCAACCGGCCATAGTGACACCGCCGCTCGGCAACTATTGGGAAATGATCAAGTCTGGAGTCGACAACTCGGTCACGCTTTCTGCAGATCAACGTAGTGCGTTCCGTTTATTCATTACCAGTTACATGCAGGGGCAGTCGCTACTGGAGCGCCTTTCGCACAGCATCTTTGGCGAGCAGTCGACACCCTTCAAACGCGATGAAGCTGAACACACGCTCGAACGACTGGTTTCCAGCCCCATTGCGCTTCAATGGGCCAATACCTTTATCCAGGATCTGGGTTGGTACGGCGCGCGAGACCATCAGCCGCAACCAGACGAATCGCTCAAGCAGGTGATGCTGACGGCTCTGCTGCTCGACCTTCATCCTCGAATCGGTGAACCAGAGCCGCGTAATCAGGTGGCAGGTTTCGATTTATACGCCGTCGAGCACATTGAGAAATCCTTCGCTGACGTTCAGACGGCATTCGAACAGCACCTCATCCAGCATCACCGGATCAGCAAAAAAAATGCAGCATTGGCCGCTCACTTGTTACTCGCCGAGGCTGCGCCGGAATTTCTGGTGAAAGATCTACCAGCGACCCTGGCTTTGGGGACCCCGCAATGGGTCGAGTTCTGCCGAACCGTTGCAGTGCAGGAAACCCTCGCGCCGGGATCGACACGTTCGATGACCTATACCCGGTTGCACCAACTGTCGAAGCAGGCTGCAGTTTCCGGATTCCACAAGACAATCGATGCACTCGCGGCAGGAGACGCTGTGATTGATTGGGCGTTACTCAACAAGATCATCACGCCGGATGAGATAGCGAAATCCATCCCGGACGTCCTTGAAAAAGCGTCCAGTGCTTACGAACGGGTTGCCAGGACACTGGCCGAGACGGCCAACACACTGGTCCGCCCATTGCCTACCCGCAGAAGTATCTCGCTGGACATCCTCAAGCAGGTCGCCAAAGGGTGCAACTATCTGGAACATGACGTCATGTTTCAGAAGAACAATGTGGCGTGGGTGGATGCCTTTGGCGACCGGGCTTATCTATCGCCTGTGGAACTGCACATGTCCAATGACCTGGCAACCCGGGAATGGGACGTGAGGAAAGGAGAAAGCATGTACACCGCGTTTCCTCGCATGCTGCCGAATCTGATTGCGCCTGACGGAGAGTTTCACCGGCAGTTCAATCGCGATTACCTCAAGCATATGAAGGCAATGGGTACACACTTGAAGCAAGCGTTTTGCGCGATGCCCATTGCCGATAGAACGCGCTTGCTCAAAGGCAAGGTGACGATTTTCAGTCTCAGACCCTCCGTCGCGAAACTCCAGACGCTCACCAATCTACCCACCAATCCAATATCGTCGACCCTTTACTCTATCTTCGGTACCACCTCACGCAAACCGACGGAAAGCCATAAAGAAATAGAGGAGTCGATGGGTCGCTATGGTGTCGTCCTCTGTAGCGAATTCGAAGACCGGATGACCTGTTACGAACTTTTCACTTTGCATGGCACCTGTCGCGAGAATCGTCAGTTGGCAGCGCTGATTGAAAAAGAAAACCTGCTGAGTACCAGCGTGCGCAGCAATGCAACAGGCTACTCGCTGCCGGCAACAGTGCATTCACTGCCGACCAACATCGAGTGTTATACCCATGGAGTTCCGCCTGGCCTCATCGAAGCCAGTTCGGGCGTGATTGATAAAATCGGTCAGTTGCCGGTGTCTGCTGCCCCTGAGGAAATCAAAGGCTACTACCAGAGTTTCTACTCAACCGAATTCGACGCCTTGGCGAATTTCGTACTCAAGCACCGACCGATCGCCACCTATGACGAGTTGGTCAGAGAATGTTGGGGACAGACTCGCCTGGAAGCTGTGCGCGCAAAACGGGAAGCGGATCTGGATACCTTTCTCAATTTCGTGGTGCCCTTCAAATCCTGTATCGAAGACTTGAGTTCGGACGACGTTGAGCGACAAGTCCAAGGGGCCGGGGCATGTGCGCTGGAAGCGGCGATGACTGTTTTGCTGGTGGTCGGTGCCGTTGCCCAGGTTGTCAGCCTCGTTGCCAAAACCATGACCGTGGCCACCAAAGCCAGCGCGCTGGCAAAAGTGGGGCTGGGGTTGGTCAATAATGTGTTCAACCCGCTGGACGGCGTACCTGATCTGCTGTTCAAGGGCGGAAAACTGTTACGCAAGGGATTCAATAAAGGTTTCACCCAACTGGAAAATGTGTTGTCCGATGCCCGTAAATGGTCGGCACCCACCCCGCAACGCCACTGGGTCGCGGTGATTGATACAGACACCATTCGCCTCGCAGACTGGCGGCCTGCAAACGCGTCTGAGGACCTCTTTCAGGTCTGGTCCGCACGACACAATGATGAATGGTTCGCGCTGAACACACGCGGTCAGGCCTGGGGACCGGCGTTGAAAAACATCAAGCCGCGAGAAAAATTCTCATTCTTCAGGTTATTCAAACGAGCGACGCCTTTCAGTTATACAAAAGCGTACTTGAAAAAAGCCACGCCCCTTGCTCAGAGCAAACTGGACAACACACTCCAGTTACTGTCAGAGATCGACAATGACGACGTTCGGTCCATCGTCAAATACGTTTTCGGCACGAATGCGGACGAAGCCATCAATTACGTGAGCAGGAATTTGCGGGCAATGCGCAAGGATCTCGGATCGCTGGGCCCACACCATATGTCTTTCCGCCAACGTGGCACCGATACACTCGCCGCGTTGAAAACCACAACTTATAAACACTGGAAAGCCAGTCTTGATGCGGGCACACAGGTGGATGACAGCGCGACGAAATTCCTGGCGATCTATCCTGACAACCTGGATGAGTGGTACCAGGTAGCCAAGTATGACGATGCCCGAATTGGCGATGTTCTCGTCCACGAAATATCCCATGGCACGCCAGGCACACTTGATTTCTACTACGGAGAAGTCCGAGCCGGCATCACACCCGCAGAATACGATGCGTCAGGCTTGATGGAGTTCGCGCGAAACGCTCGCAAGGCACACCCAAAGAACCTGGCCAACCCTCACCACGCATTTGCGAACCTTGCAGACTTCGAAGAGTTTGAGGCAAACCTCAACAAGTGGCCGAAACTCGTGCAAGACCACCCCGCATTGCTCAATGCCGAATCCTATTCAGTGGCCGTTTCACTGATCGATCAGTACCGGACTCATCCGGACATATTTGTGTCTAACCTTGCCACTCTTCGACATGCCATAGACGGTACAGACGCGGGCAAGTTTCTGGAAAGGCCGCTCTTGCTCAATCTGGCACACCCGAAACGCTAACGTCGGTTTGCGCAGGATGCCGAGCCGCGGTATTGAGGGATAGTGTTCACAATCGGGCGCACACCCCACCCCTGTGGTTTAATTGCGCCCTTTTTTACCCCTCGTCGCTGTGAAGGAATGTTGTCCATGATTCAACCCGCCGCCACCAAAGTCCTGGTCATCGGATACGTCTGGCCAGAGCCGCGCTCCTCAGCGGCGAGCGGGCACGTCATGCAGATCCTCGAAACATTCCTTCAACAAGGCTGGGAAATTACTTTCAGTAGCCCGGCCGGCCCAGGCGAGCACAAGGCGGATCTTGCCGCACTCGGCATCCGCGAAGTCGCTATCGAACTCAACAACAGCAGCTTTGATCACTTCATCAGCGAACTGGCCCCGGACATCGTTTTGTTCGACCAGTTCATGATGGAGGAGCAGTTCGGCTGGCGCGTTGAAAAACACTGCCCTCAGGCCCTGCGCGTACTGGAAACGTCCGACTTGCAAAGTCTGCGGCATGCGCGTCATCAGCGACTCAAGTCTCGCCTCAAGGTCAATCCGGACCAGAATGATTTCAGTGATGTTTTTGCCCCCGCCCTGCGCGACGAGTTCGAACTGATGGCCGAAACCGATCTGGCCAAACGCGAAATTGCCGCGCTGTTTCGATGCGATCTGAACCTGATGATCTCCGAAGTGGAAATTCAATTGTTGATCGAACAGTTCGGCCTGCCTCAGCAGTTGCTGCACTGGTGTCCGTTAATGATCGATCCGCCTGCGCCCGCACCTGGCACATTTGCAGACAGGGCAAACTTCTTGAGCATCGGCAACTTCCGTCATGCGCCTAACTGGGATGCCGTGCTATGGATGAAAACCACGATCTGGCCGCTGATTCGCCAACAATTGCCCCGGGCACAACTGCACATCTACGGCGCCTACACGCCGCCGAAAGCCACGGCGCTGCATAACGCCAGCGAAGGTTTCCACATCATGAACTGGGCCGAAGATGCGTTGCAGGTCATGTCTGCCGCGCGAGTGTGCCTGGCACCTTTGCGCTTTGGGGCCGGGATCAAGGGGAAACTGGTCGATGCCATGCTGTGCGGCACCCCCAGCGTCACCACACCGGTTGGCGCCGAAGGCATGCACGGCGATCAGACCTGGCCGGGCTTTGTGACGAGCAGCGCAGTCGAGTTCGCCAACAATGCCGTTGCGCTTTACCAGGAGGAGACGCGTTGGCAGGAGGCGCGTCTGGCGGGATATACGCTGCTGAGTCAACGCTACTCACAGTCAGTACATGGTTTGGCATTGATAGAAAAACTGCGTTATTGCCAACAAGACTTACAAAACCTCAGAGCCAAAAACTTCATTGGCAGCATGCTTCGTCATCACTCGCACAAAAGCACTCAATACATGGCTCAATGGATCGAAGTTAAAAACCGACACGCCCAGCAAATACCAGACATATAACCAAACCCTTCTACACGACTTGCATTAAAAGCCAACTTTGCGGACAACCCGACACCCGCTATAAACATCCTGCGCGCAACTCCAATAACTTTAATTTTCAACCGCAGGATGTACAACATGAATAATCTTGATAACTTCCAGACTTACCAATGGATGACTGACTCACCACAAATCGACAACTTGTCGCTTTTCGAACTGAGTTTGCCGGGCGCCCATAATGCTGGCTGTGACTGGCAAGCGGGGTATGCACTTATACCAGGCAAAAACTGGCTCGCCTGCCAGGATGTATCATTTTATTCACAACTGAATCGTGGTGCTCGAGCACTCGACGTACGCCTGACTTACGATAATAAAGCGCAAGGACTGGCAAAGTTCCGCTTCCACCACAACGGTTACCTTTCTTCCCGTACGTTTGAAGATCTTGTGCGTGATGTAAAAGCTTTTTATGAAAGAAACATCAATGAATTCATCATTCTGGACTTTCATGAATTGGGCAGCGGCAAGGACGCATTCGATCATTCGGAGTTTCTGGCGTTGATCCTGGAACACTTGGGCGAACGAATGATCCCGACCCGCAATCTGCACCTGACGCTCGGCCAACTCAAAGCGATCAGCCCGTTGCAACGGATCATGGTGGCAGCCCCCATGACCTGGGACACTCAGGACTACCGTATTTATGGAAAAATCCTCCACAAGTGGATCGGTAAGCAGCTTGTCAGTTCTCTTGATCTGCAGAGTTACATCAAAGAAGTACTGAGTACACCCACCAGCACACTTCGCCCGTGGTCGCTGTCGGCAACCAGTTTTTCGATTGGTGGCCCACAGCGAATTCTGGATGAACTCGACGACTGGTTTGACCCGGCCAGATCGGATTGGGCAAAAAAGTGCAACATCATCAATTTCGACTTTATTAAAAATTCGGACATTGTGCTTTTCTGCCAAAAGGTCAATCTGGAAAAAGCCATCGAAAAGTCGCGAAGCACTGTCGACGCTCAGGCCGTTTGAGTGAAGCTGGCGCAAGCCACGGAAAACGAGGCATGATCGGCAGGCGATAATAAAAAAGTAGCTCGCCATGACCCGAACCGCCCGCGTGACCGACCCCTCGTACGAGTTGATGGATGACCATAACGGCTTGTCCATCATCTACCGCCAGCACGGTTTTCCGTGCCCGCTGGTGCGCTGGCATTTTCACAAGGAATACGAACTGCACCTGATCGTCGCCAGCTCCGGCAAGGTGTTCATCGGCGACTACATCGGCAACTTTTATCCCGAAACCCTGTTCCTCACCGGCCCCAACCTGCCGCACAACTGGATCAGCCAGGTGGCCGAGGACGAGGTCGTTGAAAAGCGCGACATGCTGGTCAACTTCACCGACGAGTTGTTCGAGAGTGGCCACCAGGTGTTTGCCGAACTGAAGACCCTGGCGCCCCTGCTGGAACGTGCGCAGTACGGCAT
Organism: Pseudomonas sp. NPDC085632; assembly: GCF_044541255.1. NCBI lineage: Bacteria > Pseudomonadati > Pseudomonadota > Gammaproteobacteria > Pseudomonadales > Pseudomonadaceae > Pseudomonas > Pseudomonas sp. NPDC085632. Next base: position 445,199 of record NZ_JBITSX010000001.1, read on the forward strand.
CGAGTTCCGCTGCAAGCGCACCATTCGCCAGGCCATGACGCTGATGCAGCGCATCGCCGACAGCCAGGGCATCACCCGCCTCGGGCACTTTTTCATCCTGATGGAGCTGCTGGCGGCCAGTGATGATTTCCAGTTGTTGTCTGGCGCCACCACCCCGCAACTGGCCGACGAGCACAATATCGATCGCACCAACCGGGCCGTCGACTACATCTTCAGCCACTACGCCCGCGATATTTCACTGGAGGAAGTCGCCGAGCACCTGGGCATGACGCCGACCTATTTCAGCCGGGTGTTCAAACAGGCCACCGGGCGCAATTTCATCGAGTTCGTCAACCGCTTGCGTATCAGCAAATCCTGCGAACTGCTGGCCGATGGCGACAAACCGGTGACCGAGGTGTGTTTCGAATCGGGCTTCAACAATATTTCCAATTTCAATCGGCGCTTTCAGCAGCTCAAGGGCATGACGCCGTCGCACTACCGGAGGCTCGCGGTGCAGCGCCTGACTGAACAGAACCACCACTGACACTCCGGACTAATGTGGGAGCTGGCTTGCCAGCGATGCGGCCCTCACTGCCGACATCTTCATTGACTGCCCCACCGCTATCGCTGGCAAGCCAGCTCCCACAGGTTTGCGCATTTGCTGCTGAAACCAATACGCAACCGAAAGCCAAGCACCGCTGAAAACCCCTTCCTTGCGTTTTCGCCGTCAAACACCAGTGCAAAAAAGTATCGATAAAAGTGCTAGGGATGATTTGTCAGCCCTGCGATTGAAGGCTGTAATCAGTGCACATTCTTCCTGCACAGGAAGACACAAAAACAATAACTGTCCTTCTGCCTCGCACCGGGTGCAGAAAAGGAGTGCACGATGCAACCCACTGCAAAAGCTCTGCTTGCCCTCACCTGCATGACCCTCAGCAGCGTCAGCCTTGGCGCCCAGACCCTGACCATCGCCACCGTCAACAACAGCGACATGATCCGCATGCAAAAGCTCTCGAAAACCTTCGAGACCGAGCATCCGGACATCAAGCTCAATTGGGTGGTGCTCGAAGAAAACGTCCTGCGCCAACGCCTGACCACCGACATCGCCACTCAGGGCGGTCAGTTCGACGTGTTGACCATCGGCATGTACGAAGCGGCACTGTGGGGCGCCAAGGGCTGGCTGGAACCGATGAAGGATCTGCCGGCCCGTTACGCCCTCGACGACGTATTCCCGTCGGTGCGTGAAGGCCTGTCAGTCAAGGGTTCGCTGTACGCCCTGCCGTTCTACGCGGAAAGCTCGATCACTTATTACCGCACCGACCTGTTCAAGGATGCCGGCCTGACCATGCCGGAACGGCCGACTTGGGAGCAGATCGCCGGGTTCGCCGAAAAACTCACCCACAAAGACAAAGAGCAATACGGCATCTGCCTGCGCGGCAAGGCTGGCTGGGGCGAAAACATGGCGCTGATCACCACCGTCGCCAATGCTTACGGCGCGCGCTGGTTCGATGAGCAGTGGAAACCGGAATTCAGCGGGCCTGAGTGGAAAAACGCGCTGAACTTCTACGTCGACACCATGAAGAAATCCGGGCCGCCGGGTGCCTCCAGCAACGGTTTCAACGAAAACCTCGCACTGTTCAACAGCGGCAAATGCGCAATGTGGGTCGATGCCAGCGTCGCCGGCTCGTTCGTCACCGACAAGACTCAGAGCAAAGTCGCCGATCACGTCGGCTTCACCTTCGCCCCGCATCAGGTGACTGACAAAGGTTCGGCCTGGCTGTACTCGTGGGCACTGGCGATTCCGACCAGTTCCAAAGCCAAAGACGCCGCCAAGGAATTCAGCGCCTGGGCAACCTCCAAAGAGTACGGCGAGCTGGTGGCCAAAACTGACGGCATCGCCAACGTACCGCCGGGTACTCGCGCCTCGACCTACAGCGACGCCTACATGAGCGCGGCGCCGTTCGCCAAGGTCACCCTGGAATCGTTGAAAGCGGCTGACCCGAGCAAACCGACGCTGAAACCGGTGCCGTACATTGGAATTCAACTGGTGACCATTCCTGAGTTCCAGGCCGTGGGTACGCAGGTCGGCAAGCTGTTCTCGGCGGCGCTGATCGGCCAGACCACCGTGGATCAAGCTTTGGCTGCCGCGCAGCAAACCACTGAACGCGAGATGAAGCGCGCCGGTTATCCCAAGTAACCGCCTCTAAACCTGTGGGAGCTGGCTTGCCAGCGATGAGGCCGGCACCTTCGACATTGCTGTCGGCTGAACTATCGCTATCGCTGGCAAGCCAGCTCCCACAGGGTCCGCGCCGATGTCAGGAATGTTGTCTTTCCTGAACATGTTTCTGCACCCAATGGGTTGTGATCGCCATGAATACTTCAACTGCCAAAGCCCTCCTCGACTTGTCGCAACCTGCGCGCAAAGTCCGCGTACGCAACCCCGGCTGGTTTCTGGTCAGCCCTTCGGTGGCCCTGTTGCTGCTGTGGATGATCGTGCCGCTGGGCATGACCATCTACTTTTCGATGATCCGCTACAACCTGCTCTACCCCGGTGAAAACGAATTCGTCGGGCTGGAAAACTTCACTTACTTTCTGACCGACTCAGGCTTCATGCCCGGCGCGACCAACACGCTGTTGCTGGTCGGTAGCGTGTTGCTGATCAGCGTGGTCCTTGGCGTGTTGATCAGTGCCTTGCTGGAGGCCAGTGAGTTTCTCGGGCGCGGCATCGTCCGGGTCATGCTGATTTCGCCGTTCTTCATCATGCCCACGGTCGGCGCATTGATCTGGAAGAACCTGATCTTCCATCCGGTCTCGGGGATTCTCGCCTACGTCTGGAAACTGTTCGGCGCGCAACCGGTGGACTGGCTCGCCCACTATCCGTTGCTGTCGATCATCATCATTGTCTCGTGGCAATGGCTGCCCTTCGCGATCCTGATTCTGATGACCGCCATGCAGTCCCTCGACCAGGAACAAAAAGAAGCGGCGCGCCTCGACGGTGCAGGCCCGATCGCGATCTTCTGGCACCTGACCCTGCCGCATCTGGCGCGTCCGATTGCCGTGGTGGTGATGATCGAGACGATCTTCCTGCTGTCGGTGTTCGCCGAGATTTTCACCACCACCAACGGCGGCCCCGGCTACGCCTCGACCAACCTCGCCTACCTGATCTACAACCAGGCGCTGGTGCAGTTCGACGTCGGCATGGCTTCGGCGGGCGGCTTGATTGCCGTGGTCATCGCCAACATCGCCGCGATCATTCTGGTGCGGATGATCGGCAAAAACCTGACTGACAAAGCCTGAGGCCTGCCATGACTCTCCAACAATCCCGCCGGCTGCAAAGCCTGCTGCTCGGCACCCTGGCCTGGGCCATCGCGATCGTGATTTTCTTCCCGATTTTCTGGATGGTGATGACCAGTTTCAAAACCGAAATCGATGCATTTGCCACGCCGCCGCAGTTCATCTTCACACCGACGCTGGAGAACTACCTGCACATCAACGAGCGCAGCGACTACTTCAGCTTCGCCTGGAACTCGGTGGTGATTTCCTTCAGTGCCACAGCTTTGTGCCTGTTGATCGCGGTGCCCGCCGCCTACTCGATGGCGTTCTACGAAACCCAGCGCACCAAAGGCACGCTGCTGTGGATGCTCTCGACCAAGATGCTGCCACCGGTGGGCGTGCTGATGCCGATCTACCTGCTGGCGAAGAGTTTCGGCCTGCTCGACACGCGCATCGCACTGATCGTGATCTACACGTTGATCAACCTGCCGATCGTGGTCTGGATGGTTTACACCTACTTCAAGGACATCCCCAAAGACATCCTCGAAGCCGCTCGCCTCGATGGCGCCACGCTGTGGCAGGAAATGGTTCGCGTGCTGCTGCCGATCGCCAAGGGTGGCCTCGCCTCGACCGTGTTGCTGTCGCTGATCCTGTGCTGGAACGAAGCGTTCTGGTCGCTGAACCTGACCTCGTCGAAAGCGGCGCCACTGACCGCGTTGATCGCCTCGTATTCGAGCCCCGAAGGCTTGTTCTGGGCCAAGTTGTCGGCGGTCTCGACCCTGGCGTGTGCGCCGATTCTGATCTTCGGCTGGATCAGCCAGAAGCAACTGGTGCGCGGCCTCTCGTTCGGCGCCGTGAAATGAAGATTGAAAAGCAAAAGATCGCAGCCTTTGGCAGCTCTTACATAAAGCATGCCGTCCCCCTGTAGGAGCTGCCGCAGGCTGCGATCTTTTGATCTTAAAAAAACAACAATGCGGAGGCCCATCATCATGGCCAACCTGAAAATCAAGAATCTGCAAAAAGGCTTCGAAGGCTTTTCCATCATCAAAGGCATCGACCTTGAGGTGAACGACAAGGAATTCGTGGTCTTCGTCGGCCCGTCGGGCTGCGGCAAATCCACCCTGTTGCGCCTGATCGCGGGCCTCGAAGAAGTCAGCGACGGCACCATCGAACTCGATGGTCGCGACATCACCGAAGTCAGCCCGGCCAAACGCGATCTGGCGATGGTGTTCCAGACCTACGCGCTGTACCCGCACATGACCGTGAAGAAAAACATGTCGTTCGCCCTCGATCTGGCCGGCGTGCCGAAAGCCGAAGTCGAGAAGAAAGTCGGCGAGGCAGCGCGCATCCTCGAGCTCGGCCCGATGCTTGAGCGCAAGCCAAAACAGCTCTCCGGCGGTCAGCGCCAGCGTGTAGCGATTGGCCGCGCCATCGTGCGCAACCCGAAAATCTTCCTGTTCGACGAACCGCTGTCCAACCTCGACGCCGCGCTGCGCGTGCAGATGCGTCTGGAGTTGCTGCGCCTGCACAAGGACCTGCAAGCGACGATGATTTACGTGACCCACGATCAGGTCGAAGCAATGACCATGGCCGACAAAGTCGTAGTGCTCAATGGCGGCAAGATCGAACAGGTCGGCTCACCGCTGGATCTGTATCACCAGCCGGCCAACCTGTTCGTCGCCGGTTTCCTTGGCACACCGAAAATGGGTTTCCTCAAGGGCAAGATCGCCCGCGTCGATGGCCAGAGCTGCGAAGTGTCACTGGACGCTGGCACGCGCATCACCCTGCCGTTCAACGCCGCGAACCTGAGTGTCGGCAGCGCCGTAACCCTTGGCATTCGCCCGGAACATCTGGAACTGGCGCAAGCGGGCGACTGCACCCTGCAAGTCACCGCCGACGTTAGTGAACGCTTGGGCAGCGACACCTTCTGCCACGTCACCACCAACGCCGGCGAAGCGCTGACCATGCGCGTACGCGGTGATCTGGCCAGCCGTTACGGCGAACAACTGAGCCTGCACCTCGACCCGGTGCACTGCCATTTATTCGATGCCGAAGGTGTCGCGTTAACCCGCCCGCTGCGCGCTGCGGCCTGATTTCGAGAACTCCCGATGAAACTCAATCAACAAAATCTCCATCGTCTGGCCAGCGAAGTACAACTGCCGGCCTACAGCCTCAGCGATACCCGCCAAGGCATCGCCCACATTGGCGTCGGCGGCTTTCACCGCGCGCATCAGGCGTATTACACCGATGCGCTGATGAACACCGGCGAAGCCCTCGACTGGGCGATTTGCGGCGTCGGCCTGCGCGCTGAAGACCGCCGCGCCCGCGACGATCTCAAGGAGCAGGATTACCTGTTCACTCTGTTCGAACTGGGTGACAGCGACGACACCGAAGTGCGCGTGATTGGTGCGATCCGCGACATGCTGCTGGCCGAGGACGGCGCTCAGGCGTTGATCGATAAACTCGCCGACCCACAGATCCGCATCGTCTCGCTGACCATCACCGAGGGCGGTTATTGCATTGACGACAGCAACGGCGAATTCATGGCGCACCTGCCACAGATTCAGCATGATCTGGCCCACCCAGAGGACCCGAAAACCGTGTTCGGCTTCTTGTGCGCAGCCCTGGAAAAACGCCGGGCGGCGGGCATCCCGGCGTTTACCGTGATGTCTTGCGATAACCTGCCGCACAACGGCGCCGTGACGCGCAAGGCGCTGCTGGCGTTTGCCACGCTGCGTAACAGCAATTTGTGCAGCTGGATCGACGCCAACGTCAGTTTCCCCAACGCCATGGTCGACCGCATCACACCGATGACCAGCACCGCGCATCGCTTGCAACTGGCCGACAAACACGACGTCGACGACGCCTGGCCGGTGGTCTGCGAACCGTTTGTGCAGTGGGTGCTGGAAGACAAATTCGTCAACGGTCGCCCGGCCTGGGAAAAGGTCGGCGTGCAGTTCACCGACGATGTTTCGCCGTATGAAGAGATGAAGATCAAACTGCTCAATGGCAGCCATTTGGCGCTGACGTATCTGGGCTTTTTGAAGGGTTATCGGTTTGTTCACGAAACCATGAATGACCCGCTGTTCGTGCGCTATATGCGTGCTTATATGGACCTGGACGTGACACCGCAACTGGCGCCGGTGCCAGGCATTGATCTGCGGGATTACAAGGACACACTGGTTGCGCGCTTCTCCAATCAGGCGATTGCCGATCAGCTGGAGCGGGTGTGTTCGGACGGCTCGTCGAAGTTTCCCAAGTTCACCATTCCGACGATCAACAGGTTGATTGCTGATGGGCAGGAGACCAAGCGTGCGGCGTTGGTGGTGGCGGCGTGGGCGTTGTATTTGAAGGGGGTGGATGAGAATGGTGATACCTATTCGATTCCTGATCCACGCGCGGCGTTTTTTCAAGCATTGGTGGCGGACGATGCTTTAATGACCCAGCGGTTGTTGGCGGTTGAGGAGGTTTTCGGCACGGCGATACCGCGTTCGGCGGAGTTTGTCGCGGCGTTTGAGTGGTGCTGTAACAGTTTGCGTGAAGAGGGTGTGACGCGGACTCTGGAGCGGATTCTTGCCTGAAAAGCCCCTCACCCTAGCCCTCTCCCGGAGGGAGAGGGAACTGACCGAGTTGTTCTTTCGGAATACATCGACCTGAACGTCCGGAGTCGAACTCAGGATTTGAACAACCCCTGATTTCGATAACCGCAGTCGAACTCAGGTTTTGAACATCCCCCGATCGGCTCCCTTTCCCCCTCGCCCCCTTGGGGGAGAGGGCTGGGGTGAGGGGGTAAGCTCTTGATCTTCACCGCAACCCAACGGGTTCACACATGACAACACAACAACTGTTCCTAGGCATCGACTGCGGCACCCAAGGCACCAAAGCCATCATCCTCGACGCCGCCAGCGGTCAAGTCCTCGGCCAAGGCGCCGCCGCCCACACGATGATCAGCGGCGCCAACGGTCGCCGCGAGCAAGACACCCAACAATGGCTGGAAGCCTTCACTCTCGCCACCCGCCAGGCATTGCTGGCAGCGAATGTCGATGGCCAGTCAATCCTCGGCATTGGCGTATCCGGCCAGCAACACGGCCTGGTCCTGCTCGATGATCAAGGCGAAGTCCTGCGCCCGGCCAAGCTCTGGTGCGACACTGAAACCAGCGCCGAAAACGACCGCCTGCTCACTCATCTGGGCGGTGAAAAAGGCTCGCTGGAGCGCCTCGGCGTAGTCATCGCGCCGGGCTACACCGTGTCGAAACTGCTCTGGACCAAAGAGCAGCACCCCGTGGTCTTTTCGCGCATCGCACGCATTCTATTACCCCACGACTACCTGAACTTCTGGCTCACCGGCCGCGCCTGCAGCGAATACGGCGACGCTTCCGGCACCGGCTATTTCAACGTGCGCACCCGCCAATGGGACTTGCAACTGCTGCGCGACATCGACGCCAGCGGACGCCTGCAAGCCGCATTGCCTGAGCTGATCGATGCACATCAATCTGTCGGCACAATCCTCCCGGCGATTGCCGAACACCTCGGCATCAACCCCGAAGCGTTGGTATCGAGCGGCGGCGGCGACAACATGATGGGCGCCATCGGCACCGGCAATATTCAGCCCGGCGCGATCACCATGAGCCTCGGTTCCTCTGGCACGGTGTACGCCTATTCCGAGGTGCCGAAAGTCAGCCCGGACGCCTCGGTCGCGACGTTCTGCTCGTCCAGCGGCGGATGGTTGCCGCTGATCTGCACCATGAACCTGACCAACGCCACCGGCGCGATTCGCGAGTTGTTCAACCTCGATCTGCAGCAGTTCAACGACCTCATCGCCGAGGCTCCCATCGGCGCCGACGGCGTGAGCATGCTGCCGTTTCTCAACGGCGAACGCGTCCCCGCCCTGCCCCATGTCACCGGCAGTCTGCACGGCTTGACCCTGGATAACCTCACCCAGGCCAATCTGTGCCGCGCCGCCGTCGAAGGCACCACCTTCGGTTTGCGTTACGGGCTGGATTTGCTCCGCCACAATGGTTTACAAAGCCGCAGCATTTGCCTGATCGGCGGCGGTTCGAAAAGCGCGGTGTGGCGGCAGATCGTTGCCGACATCATGAACACCCCGGTGATCTGCACCGAACAAAGTGAAGCCGCAGCCTTGGGCGCAGCGATTCAAACGGCGTGGTGCAAATCCTGGTCGAACGGCCACGAGGACAGCCTCGCCGATCTATGCGAGCGCTGCGTGAAACTCGATTCAAGCAGTGAAACCCTGCCGATCGCCGCCAACGTCGCGGCGTTTCAGCAGGCCTATGAACGCTATCAACAGCATGTCGCAACCCTATAAAGAGCAAACAATTATGTATTTGGTGTGTGGCGAAGCCCTGTTCGATTTTTTCAGTGAAGACGACGCCAGTGGTCTGGCCTCGAAAGTGAACTTCAAGGCGATTGCCGGCGGCTCGCCGTTCAACGTCGCCGTGGGTTTGCGCCGGTTAGGCGTGGATTCAGCCTTGTTTGGCGGGCTGTCCACCGACTACCTCGGCCGCCGCTTGCAGCAAGTGCTGCGGGATGAAGGTGTGTGCCCGGACTATCTGGTGGACTTCGCCGCGCCGACCACGTTGGCCATGGTCGCCGTCGGCGCCAATGGCTCGCCGCACTACAGCTTTCGTGGTGAAGGCTGCGCGGACCGGCAGTTGAGTCTGGCGCATCTGCCGGCGCTGGGTCCTGAAGTGCGCGGCTTGCACATTGGCTCGTTCTCGCTGGTGGTGCAGCCGATCGGCGACACCTTGCTGACATTGGTACAGCGCGAAAGCGGTAAACGCCTGATCACCCTCGACCCGAACGTGCGCCTCAATCCCGAGCCGAACATCGACCTGTGGCGCGAGCGCATCGCGACGCTGGTGCCACTGGCCGATCTGATCAAGGTCAGTGACGAAGACTTGAGCCTGCTCTACCCCGAACAGGACCCGCAACGCGTGATCGAGGGCTGGCTTGAACATCGCTGCCAGATCGTCTTCCTCACCCGTGGCGGCGATGGCGCTACAGTGTTCAGCCGCCAACACGGCACATGGTCAGTCCCGGCCGCCTCGGTAAAGATCGCCGACACCGTTGGCGCGGGCGACACCTTCCAGGCCGCGTTGATCACTTGGCTGACCGAGCACGGTCTGGATTCGGTCGAAGGCGTGCAGCAACTCGCTCGCGAGCAGATCGACGCCATGCTCAGGTTCGCCGTGCAAGCCGCCGCGCTGACCTGCAGCAAGACCGGCCCGGATCTGCCCTATCGTCATCAATTGAGCTGAGCGCGTAGACTGTCGGCCTTTTTGCGCACGACGGGATAACCGCTTTTGAATTACAGGCAGACGCTTGGACTACTGACACTGGCAACGCTACTGAGCGGGTGCGGCACCTCGCCGCCCCGCTCGCCGGAAGACATCTGCGAAATCTTCCGCGAAAAAAGCGACTGGTACGACGCTGCTCAAGTCACGCAAAAACGCTGGGGCGTGCCGATTCAGGTGCCCTTCGCGATCATGTATCAGGAATCCGGCTACCGCTACGATGCCAAAACCCCGCGCAAATACCTGCTGTGGGTGATCCCGTGGGGCCGCGTCTCGACCGCCTCGGGTTATGCGCAAGCCAAAGATGAAGTCTGGGCCGACTATCAGAAAAGTACTGGCCGCGGCGGAGCCGATCGCGAAGACTTCGACGACGCCATCGACTTTGTCGGCTGGTACATGGACAAGACCTACTCGATCAACGGCGTGTACAAGTACGACGCCTACAACCAGTACCTCAACTATCACGAAGGCTGGGGCGGCTTTCGCAACAAGACCTACGCGAGCAAAGCCTGGCTGATGCCGACGGCGCGCAAAGTGCAGAACCGCTCGGATGTGTATGCGCGGCAATATGCCGGGTGTAAGGAAGATTTGAATCGGGGGTTCTGGAGCCGGTTCTGGCATTGGTTGTAGTAGTTCCGGGGTCCCGTGTAGGAGCTGCCGAAGGCTGCGATATTTTGATCTTGTTTTTAACAATCAACGTCAAAAGATCGCAGCCTGCGGCAGCTCCTACATTGGGAGCCGTTACAGAACGGAAAAGCTATAACTCACAATCAACCGTGTCTCATCCACATCCCGGGCAAACTTCTCATAGTTGGTGCGATACGTCGCATTACGCAAACGCAGACTCACATCCTTGAACGTGCCCGTCTGAATCACATACTTCAACTCGCTGTCGCGTTCCCACTCCTTGCCTTCCTGATCACTGCCCAACACCTTGATGTGGTCACCGTTCACATAACGGGTCAGGAAACTCAAACCATTAATGCCAATGGCCTTGAAGTCATAGTCATAACGCAACTGCCAGGAACGCTCCTGCGCGGCAGCGAAGTCGTTGACCTGTACATAGTTGACCAGATACGGATTGCTGCCATCGAGGTACGGCATCGAGTTGTCGCCGTTCATGCGCTGCCAACCGGCGCTGAACGTGTGACCGCTGTGCGCATACGACAGCATGCCGCTCAAGGCGCGGTTATCGATGGAACCGGTCTTGGCATCACCGCTGTCGGCACTTTTCAGCACGCGCAGATCCGCTTTAAGTACACCGCCAGCTAACGGCTGATTTCCCAACAGCCCGACGAAGTGCTGACGATAGATGTCTTCCAGTTCGGCGTAGTGATACTGCGCGGTCAGGCGATCGTTGATCTTGTAGTCGAAGCCGTACATGTCGAAATGGTCGGCGGTGGTGTTGCACGCGTAGCGTTTGTTCTTGCAGTGCACACGGATGTCTTGCGAATCGGTGGAATCCCGCGCGGTGTACTTGTCCAGGCGCGCGGCCATGAAGGTCAGGTCTTTCACCTCTTTAGAGGTGAGCATGGCGCCATTGAACATGGTCGGCAGCAAACGTCCGTCGTTGTATTTCAGCAACGGCAGATCCGGCAGCAGCGCGCCGTACTTCAGCACCGTGTCCGAGACCTTGACCTTGGCGGTCAGGCCCATTTTCGCGTACTGACCTTTCGAGCCGCGCGGGTCGTTGCCGCTCGATGGCAGCAAGCCGCTGTTGCTGCGGTCCGGGCTGGAATCGAGTTGAAAGCCGAGCATGCCCAGCGCATCAATACCAAAACCCACGGTACCTTCGGTGTAGCCCGATTGCAGGTTGAGAATAAAGCCCTGTGCCGACTCTTCACGCTTGGACGCGCCCTGATCGTTCGCGGTGTGCCCATCACGGAAATCGCGGTTGAAGTACACCGTGCGCGATTCGATTTTCGCCGTGGTGTCTTCAAGGAATCCGCTGGCCTGAACCTGTGCGGTAAAACCTGCGCACAGCACAAAGGCTCCGAAGCCAAACGACTGGCGCGGGGTGATGAGGGGAAATGGGGGACGCATGAAAAACTCCAACAATGCAGCGTTTGCGCAAGTGCGCAACAAGCCAGAAAAATAGCTCCCGTCCCGGGTCAGATTGAACCAGGAGAAAGTGAACACGCAGGGGTGAGCGGCAATGATGGCAGATGGCTTTGACGGGCTACAGGCGACTTTAGTCTGAATCTGACTGAGGATTCTTCAACGCTGGGTCGTGGGAAAAGTTGCCGGCAATCAACGCCAATTCGCAACAAATGCCCGGTTTCACTGAGCCAAACACCTCACCTAAGGGTTTTCCCTATACCGCAAACCTGCCAGACCTACGGCTTTTGTGCCTTGAACGAGGCCGCTGAATCCTCCATCATCCGTCACCTGCTTTTTCAACGGACGGAATTCAAGGCATGCTGGACGCCAACGCAACCCACATTACCCTCACGCTTGAAGGCGCCAACGCCGACCTGCAAGTCCTCAGCTTCACCGGTCGCGAAGCCCTCAACCAACCGTTCCGTTTCGACCTCGAACTCGTCAGCGCGCGCCCCGACCTCAAGCTCGAAGAGCTGCTGCACAAGCCCGGCGTCCTGACTTTCGGCCCGACCGGCGAAGGCAAGATCCACGGTCTGGTCTATCGCATCGAGCAAGGCGACTCCGGCAAGACCCTGACCCGTTACAGCCTCAGCCTGGTGCCACAACTGGCCTACCTGCGGCACAACCACGATCAGCAGATTTTCCAGCAACTGACCGTGCCGAAGATCATCGCTCAGGTGCTGGAAGATCGCGGCATTCTTGCCGACGCCTACAGCTTCCAGCTCAACGCCGAATATCCGGAACGCGACTACTGCGTGCAGTACGACGAATCCGACCTGCATTTCATCCAGCGCCTGTGCGAGGAAGAAGGCATTCACTTCCACTTCCAGCACAGCAGCAGCGGCCACAAACTGGTGTTCGGCGACGACCAGACCGTGTTCCGCAAGCTAAAACCGGTGAGCTACCAGCAAGACTCCGGCATGGCCGCCGACAAACCGGTGATCAAGCGTTTCAACCTGCGTCTGGAAACCCGCACCACCCGCGTCAGCCGCCGCGACTACGACTTCGAAAAACCGCAGATCCTCCCCGAAGGCACGGCGAAAAGCACCTTTGCCCCGGACCTCGAAGACTACGACTACCCCGGCCGTTTCACCACCCGCGAGCGCGGCAAGTTCCTTTCCACCCGCGCCCTCGAACGCCATCGCAGCGACTACAAACTCGCCGAAGGCAAAGGTGACGAACCGACGCTGACCAGTGGCCATTTCCTCACGCTCGCCGAACACCCGCGCGCCGAATGGAACGACCTGTGGCTGCTGCTGGAAGTCTTCCACGAAGGCAAACAACCGCAAGT